>JANYCC010000145.1 GCA_025360495.1 Verrucomicrobiota bacterium
ATAACCGCCGGCCTGAAGCTGCCTGGCCACGTTCGGTTGGGAGCCGTCGAACCGGTTGAATGCCGGGACCCCGTTGAGATGCGAATAACGGCCCGTGAGGATGGTGGCGCGACTGGGCGTGCAGATTGAATTCACGGCGAAACACCTGTCGAAACGCATGCCTTCCCGGGCGAGACGATCCAGGTTCGGCGTCCGGTTCACCGCGCTTCCATAGGCACTGATCGCGTGCGCGGCATGGTCGTCCGACATGATGTAAATGATGTTCGGAGGAGACGCCCCCCCGGTGGTGTCGGGCAGGAAACCGAGGGTGAGTGCGAACAGGAACAGGGCGGCCGGGAGGGAGACCGGGCCATGGAGCCGTCCGGGGCGGGTGAGCCGCTGGGTTTTCATGGTTCGGTCCGGTCCGGTCCGATTCAGATTTCAAACAACGCCGCCGGGTTGTCCAAGGCGCCGACGATGCGACCGCCGGCATACACATCCTGCACCGCACCATTCCGCCAACGGCGCAACCGGTACACCGTGCCAAACGGGAAATCCGGGGGCGCGCCGCCCTGGCCGCCCACCGTTTCTCCGCCCAACCGCACATTGTTGATCATCCACGCGGGCAGGGTGAGATGATAGGGGTTCCGTTGCACTTCGCCGATATGGAAGGTCAGGGCCGTGATCAGGTCGACGAGATCGATCTCCGAGGTTTCGACCAACAGATTCGGCTGATAATTCTGTCCCCAGAATTCGGTCTCGACCAGGTGGGTGGCGAAGTCCGGGCCGAGCGTGGCCAGCGCATCCATCACCAGATGATGGACGCCGATGTGGGTGCCGTTCCAATCCTGTGCGTGGGGGAACAGGATGGCCCGGGGCGTGTGCATGCGGAGAATGTCGGCGATTGGCCCGACCTTTGCCGACCAGGCGGCGGGATCGGCGTCGCGGGCCTTGGGGGTGACCTGTTCGAGTCCGTGGGGTGGAAGCGTCACGAGGTCGAAATCAAGGTGTGAGCAGGCGCCTTGGAGTTCCCGGAGGCGTGCCTCCTGGCGTTCGCGTTTGCTGCCTTGGGTGACGGCAACGTTGAGGACGCGCCATCCGCTTTCGCGCAGCAGACGGAGCGGGAGTCCCCCAATGATGCACTCATCATCCGGGTGCGGGGAGAAGATGAGGACGCGGGGGGCATTGCGGTCGGGGGGGATCCGGATGGGGCGGGGGAAGCCCCCGAGTTGCCAGGCCCGCCCCTCCTTCAGCCTGCGAGCATGATCGTGGACCAGTTGGATATAGGGATTCATGGCGGGCTGATTCAAGCCGGGTCGGGCGGCGGGATCGAACTGAAAAACGCCGGTGTGGGAGCGCACGGCTGGAGGCTAAGCCGTAACCATGCAGACGGAATTTCACGCAAAGATCGCCAAGACCGCAAAGAATGAGTCAGAAGTTCTGATCCACGGGGCGGATCACCCCTCACCATTTGATGAGTGGTTCTGGGTCGTAGGATTCTCCCTGATCTTGGCGTCCTTGGCGTTCTTTGCGTGAAACACCCGGGTTTTTGCTGAATCGTTACGGCCAAGATCCTTGGGGTCGAGGGTGGGAATGCGGGGCACCGAGGGGGAAGGGGGAAGTGAGTCTCCTGCCGTCGTCGCCTACTTTTGGCCGGCCTTCGCTGATTCGCGCAAAAGAAAGGCGCGACGTTGTTGGATATAGCGCTTGAGCCCCGCGATTCCCCGGTGCAGCCCTTCGCCCTCACCCGGCCAGCGCTGCCGGTCCACGGCGGCATCCGAAGAGATCGTGGTCTCGAGACGATCGAGAACCGGGAACAGTTTCTCGGTGGTGAATTCGGTGTTCAAGACTGCCCGCAACCGTTCCTCGAACCGTGCTTTCAGGACCGGGTCGCTGAAAAAACGATCCTCCAGGCGATTCCATCCTGTGATCCCGGGCAGGGCCTGGGTTCCCAAGAGAACGGGCAGGTCCGTCCGCGTGAATGATCCGTCCCAATGATCCCCGAACGTGCGGTCCAAATCCCACGGGATGACGAACCATTTGTGGGAGCCGCCTTCGTCATGGGCGAGATAATGGTTCTTGTTATAGGAATCCCAGTGCTGCACGAGCGTGCAGGCGACGAGATAGTTGATGTATTTGTCCTGGTCGATGTGTTGCTCGAAAAAGGCGCGGAAGTCCGTTGCCCGTGCGAGTTCCTGGCAGAACGTCTGCAACTCCTGGAGGCCGGCGGACTTGTCGGTTTCCCGCTCATATTCCCTGGAGTAAGCGGCACCCGGGCCCAGGTCGCGCTCGTCGGCGCGATTGGATCCGGCGATCCCCTTGAACAGGGTGGTCCCCTTGAGTCCGGATCGTTTGAGAAAGGCTTTGTCCACCTGTTCCACCTCGACATACAGGCCGAGAAACGCCCCGTTGAGATTGATCCGGACCATGCGCGCCTGTGGGGACGGCACCCCGCAGGCGGCAAATATCCGGTAGGCCAGCAATTCCCGCACGAAGGCCGGGTCACGCCAGGCGGAATTCAGGTTGAGGCAACGCCGGCCCTCGAAAAGTTGGTCGGGATCGAAAATGACCTTGAGGGGCTTCTTCGGCCAGCTTCGGGCCCACGAACCGCGATACCGGACTTTGGCCCCGGGGTACGTCTGCCCCCCGGCCGAGAAGGTCGCCGAATGAGTCTCCTTGGTGTAAGCGGTCGCCTCCATCGCCATCAATTCCTTCGGATCCATCCGCAGATCGTAAACCGGGAGCGTCGTATCACTCGGGGCGATCTCAAACCCGGCCGCAACCGAGGTGGACGATGGGGACGATGGGGGCGATGGGGGCGATGGGGGTGGGCGGTTCGACGGATCGGGCGGCGGTTGCTGGACGGTGGACCCGGCACCTCCGGGTGATGGATCTCCGTCCTTGCGACCACACGCGGACAGGCCGATCGCCAAACAAAGGACCGCCCATCCCGTCGCGTTCCTGGCGAAGGGTCGGCGTCCCCCTTTTCCCGCGAGGGTCATGCGGCCAGATAGACCACCCTTGGCCGGGGACCGTCACGCAAAATGTCGGGGTGGGGAGCGGGGCCAGTCGGCGAAGTCAGAACCTGAACAGGAGACAGCAGAGAACGCAGAGGTTCGTTTCTCTGCTACCTCCGCTCTCTCCTGTTCAATTCCCGCCGAGTCCTGAGCGTCCTGCTGTCCGCTCCGACATGGTTGAGGTCGCAGGTTGCCGAATGGGAGGCGACTGCCGCAGATTCGCGCCCGTGAGCCTTCCCGCCGATCCGGCCGTGCCTCCCCATTTGGAACGTCGTCTGACCCTGCTTCCGGCCACCGCGTTGAACATGGCGAACATGCTCGGGGCGGGTCCGTTCATCACCATTTCCACGATGATGTCCGCGCTGGGCGGGCCGCAATCGCTGCTGGGTTGGCTGATCGCCCTGCTGATCGCGCTGCCGGACGGGATGGTGTGGGCGGAATTGGGCGCGGCGCTGCCGGGGTCGGGCGGGACGCTCCGCTATCTGCGGGAGGGGTTCGGGCCGCAGACCTGGGGCCGGCTGATGGCGTTCCTGTTCCTGGCGCAATTGTTGGTGAGTGGGCCGTTGGAAATCGCGTCGGGATACATCGGGTTTCTGCGGTACCTGGATTATCTCTGGCCGGGGGTGCTGGATCACGGTCGGCCGACCCTGCGGGGTGGCATCGTGCTGGTGGTGCTGGGCCTGGCGGTGATCGGGTTGCTTTACCGGCGGATCCGCAGCATCGGCCGGTTGATGGTGACGTTGTGGGTGGGAATGATGGTGACCGTGGCCGGGGTATTGGTGACGGGCCTGTGGCACTTCGACCCGAAAGTGGCATTCGATTTCCCGCCGGATGCGTGGAAGTTCTCGTGGGGATTCGCGCTCGGGCTCGGGGTTGCGGCGAGAACCGGCATCTATGATTTCCTCGGATACTATGACATCTGTTACCTGGGCGACGAGGTGAAGGATCCCGGTCGGACGATCCCCCGGTCCCTCTTGCTAAGCCTCGTGGTGGTGGCGGTGATCTATGTGGGGGTGAACCTGTCGATCATCGGGGTGGTGCCGTGGCGCACGCTGGTGCCCGAGGACCAGCATCCGGAGTCCGCCTATGTCGTTTCGGCGTTCATGGAGCGGTTGCACGGCCCGGCGGTGGCGCGGTTTTTCACGGTGATGGTGCTCTGGACCTGCCTGGGCTCGTGCTTTGCCTTGTTGCTGGGATATAGCCGGATCCCGTACGCGGCCGCCCGTGAAGGGGTGTTCTTCCAGGTGTTCGGACGGCTGCATCCGACACGACATTTCCCGCATGTTTCGCTGCTGTTGCTGGGATTGTTGGCCATCGCCGCGAGTTTCCTGAGCTTCGACCTGGTGTTGACCACGCTGGTGGCGCTGCGCATCGCGGTGCAATTCCTGGGTCAGATCGCGGCCCTGGTGTTGTTGCGGCGCCACCGGCCGGAACTGCCCCGGCCCTATAAACTGTGGCTCTATCCGGCGCCGCTGGTGCTGGCGACCGCCGGTTGGATCTTCGTGTTCGGCACCTTGGACCCCGGCGTGATGCTCTGGGTCGGGCTCAGCATGGCCGTCGGCGTGGGCGCGTTTTTCGGATGGGCGGCGTGGCGGCGGGAATGGCCCTTTGCTGAGACGCCGGGGGGACCGGATGGAGATGGGAAGACATTGGGGGACTGCGGGAAGACGGGAGCGTTCACCAAGGTGCGAGCACGGGAATGACCTGCCGTCCATGCCGACGATAACGGATGAAATCCCGGTCCAGGGTCAGAATCCGGGAATCCTGATGAAGTTCCGACAAGCGCACGAGGCAAGCGTCCGCCAGGGACATGGGCACCCCGGCGTAACGGCGCATGAGCGTCTCAAGCGCTGACGCCTCCGTCTGGACGTCCAAGGCGACTGACACGATTCCCTCCCGCAATTTCCGAACCACTTCGGACGGATTGCCGCCATTGCGCCCGATCAGGAAGCAGGCCTCCGTCAGCACCGGTTCACAGGTCCACAATGGCGGTGGCAGTTGCCGCATCCGTTCGACGGTCCATTTGTGCCATTGGTCACTTCCGCTGAAATAGGCCACCAAGGGCCCGGTATCCAGCAAAGTCCGGGTCATCGGCCGAAGCCTTCCATGTGCCTGGGGTTGGTGGAGAGGTCCGGCGGGGCATCGAGGCTGCCGCAAACGTCCTGCAACAGGTCATGGCAACTCTGGGGGCGATCGCTGCCCAGCCATTCCCGTTCCAGCGCTTCCCGCACCACTGCCGAGCGGGTGCGATCGGTCTCCTTGGCCCGGCGCACCAGCCAGTTCGCCACGGACTCCGGCAACTTCACGGAGATGGTCCTCATGGGGTGATGATATTACGCTGCTGTCATATTCGCAAGACGATCTCCTTTGGTCAGGCCACGGTGGAAAAGGGAATGGAATCACGGGTCCAAGGTGTGGAGGGATGCCTTCAAACGCTGCCGCCGCAACAATCCTCGCAATTCCGTACCGGTCGCCCCAAGGGTTCCGGCAATCAGACAACCGTCCCGTCATGAAGACCCTGCCATTCCTGTTCCCGTTGTTGCTTTCCGGGTGCCTGATAAGGGCGTTCCTTTCGACCCCCTGCGCCGCCCAGGTCGGGCCGCCCTCCCTCAGCGCCTCGACCGACGGCCCGGGCGAGGTGGCATTCCAAGGGGCCACCCCGGACTATAATGTCGTGCAGTCGGTGGGGGGAAGCCTGACTCTCGGTCCCGGGATGACGATCAGGGGCGGTTCGGGAACCATCGGCAATGCGGACCTCCCCTTGGTCAACCAGGGCAGGATCATCGCCGCCGGCGCGGAGTCGACGATCGTTGTCCGCGGGAATCCCTTCACCAACACCGGCACCGGCATGACCCAGGAACTCAACGGCGGCAAGGTCTCGATCAATCCCTAGACCCAAAATTTCCGATGCCCATGAATCCCTTGAACCTGCTCTTCGAAAACAACCGGACCTGGGCCGAACGCATCCGGCAGCAGGACCCGGATTTCTTCCTCAAGCTTTCCCAGCAACAGTCGCCCGGCTACCTGTGGATCGGCTGCTCGGACAGCCGGGTGCCCGCCAACCAGATCGTCGGGTTGCTGCCCGGCGAACTCTTCGTCCACCGGAACATCGCCAACCTGGTCGTTCACACCGACCTGAACTGTCTTTCGGTCATGCAGTTCGCCGTGGATATCCTGAAGGTGCGCCACATCATCGTGTGCGGGCATTACGGGTGCAGCGGCGTGCGGGCGGCGCTCCGGCAGGACCGGTTGGGCCTCAGTGACAACTGGCTGCGTCATGTCCAGGACGTGCGACAGAAACACGGGAAACACCTGGCGGGGCTGCGGGACGATGCCGAGGCGACCGACCGGTTGTGCGAGCTGAATGTCATCGAACAGGTGGCGAATGTCTGCCTGACCACGATCGTCCGCGACGCTTGGGAACGGGGACAGGAACTGACGGTGCACGGCTGGATTTACGGGTTGCAGAACGGGTTGCTCCGGGACCTGAACATCACCGTCAAGGCCTTCGACGAGACGCCCGCCGTCCACGAGGCGGCGATCGCGGCCCTCTATTGAATTGAGTCAACGCCCGATGGGATCCGATAAGGGATGAAAAGCGTGATCCGATGGATGCTGATGCTGACGGTCGTGGGGTTGACCGGCGGATGCGTGACCAAGGCGCTCTGGACCGAGGCGGAGCGGGCGGAG
>JANYCC010000219.1 GCA_025360495.1 Verrucomicrobiota bacterium
GTCCGCCAACGACGGGCTCTGGCCCACGGTCGCCCGGAAGAGTTGGTCGTCGGTGCAGGTCTCCAGCCAGCGCTGCACGAGCTTTTTCGGCACGGAGCCGAGCGACTTCCGTCCCACCGCACCGGAGCGCAGGATCTGGACAAAGGTGCGGACCATCTTCCCGTCGTCGCAGACGCGGGGGAACACCGCCTTGAGTTTTTCGGCATCGAGCACGCTCAACGCGGCGCAGAGCAGGGCGGGGAGGTCCTTCATGTGACCCTTCTCGCGGCCATAGACCGCCACCTTCGCGGTGAACTCGGGACCGACGGCGCACGCCAGTTCCAGCACGCGCTGCAACTGGGTTTCGGCATCGGCGTAAAAGGTCCCGTTCAGGCAACCGGTCACCGCGTACTGCGCCAGGGCGTGCTTCGGGGTGAGGGCAAACGCCTTGGCCCCGGCTTCGTTGACCGTGTCGGCTTGGGCGAATTTTCCAGCAAGGGTCTGGAAGAGTGTCTGGTTGGCCATATCGATTCCTTCGTTACGTTCGGTTCCACCCAAAGCAACGCCCGTGCCAGCCGGCAGGATGGCTCCCCGGTGTCCTCACAACCCGTTGATGTCACGGGATTCATCGCTGGAATGCCCGGCCGGCCGTCAGGCAAATTGAAATCGACACTGCTCGCTGATAGGCGAATAATGACGCCGTAAAGCGATGAAAGTGAAACCGACCGTCGTGCTGGGCATTTTGGGAAGCGTGCTGGATTCCGGCTTCCATCAGGAACGCTGGCACAAGTGGCGCCCGACCGTATCGCTCTGCCAGCACGAGGATCTCCTGGTCAGTCGGTTCGAGTTGATCCACCAGACGCCCCATCTCGACATCGCCCGTTGCGTGGCGGCGGATATCGGACGGGTCTCGCCGGGCACCGCGGTGCGTTTGCATGCGCAGGAGTTGAAGAACCCGTGGGACTTTGAGGAGGTCTTCGCGTCGCTGCATGAGTTCGCGCGGCATTACACCTTCGACCCGGAGAAGGAGGATTACCTGGTCCACATCACGACCGGGACGCACGTGCAGCAGATCTGCCTGTTCCTGTTGACGGAGAGCCGGCATTTCCCGGCGCGTCTGGTGCAGACCTCGCCGAAGGAACGGAAGGTGAAGTCACCCGACGGCACCCATAGCATCATCGACCTGGACCTCTCGCGTTACGACCGGATCGCGTCGCGTTTTGGGAAGGAGGCCACGGAGGCGCGGACGTTCCTCAAGTCCGGGATTGAGACACGCAATGCGGGATTCAACCGGCTGATCGAACAGATCGAGCATGTGGCCATCCATTCGCGGGATCCGGTTCTCCTGATGGGTCCGACCGGCGCGGGCAAATCGCGGTTGGCGCGGCGCATCTATGAGTTGAAGAAGGCGCGGCACCAGATCAAGGGGGCGTTTGTGGAGGTGAACAGCGCGACGTTGCGGGGGGACGCGGCCATGAGCGCGCTGTTCGGGCATGTGAAGGGGGCCTTCACCGGCGCCGTGAAAGACCGCGCCGGCTTGTTGCGGGCGGCGGATGGCGGACTGTTGTTCCTGGACGAGGTCGGTGAGTTGGGTCCCGACGAACAGGCGATGCTGTTGCGTGCGTTGGAGGAGAAACGGTTTCCACCCCATGGCAGTGATGTCGAGGTGAGCAGCGACTTCCAACTCATCACCGGGACGAACCGCGACCTGTCGGAACGGGTTCGCGAAGGTCGGTTCCGGGAAGATCTGATGGCGCGGCTCAACCTATGGACCTTCCGGTTGCCCGGGCTTCGGGAACGCGCGGAGGATATCGAACCGAATCTCGATTATGAATTGGAGCAGTTTGCGCGGAAGCACGGCACGCGGGTGACCCTGAGCCGGGAAGTGCGGGAGGCATTCCTGCGGTTCGCACGGGCGCCCGAGTCCCGTTGGAGCGCGAACTTCCGGGATCTCAATGCCGCGGTCACGCGGATGGCGACGCTGGCTGAAGGGGGACGGATCACCGGCGCCGTACTGGACGACGAACTGGCCCGACTGCGCGCGGCGTGGTCGGAGGAGCCGGATTCGGAAAAGGACGGGGGCGAGATTTTGGAGGGGGTGCTCGGCGCGAAACGGTTGGAAGCGATCGATCCCTTCGACCGGGTGCAATTGGCCTATGTCATCGGCGTCTGCCGCGAGTCACGCACCCAATCCGACGCCGGGCGGAAGCTTTTCCAAGTGACGCGGCTGCAGCGCAAGCACACGAATGATGCGGACCGCCTGAGCAAATACCTGGCGCGTTTCGGGCTGGATTGGGGGGAGGTCAGTCAAAAATGACGGTGCGGTTTCCGCAGAGGAACACCCGGTCCTCGAACACCAATCGCAGCGCACGGGCGAGCACCATCTGCTCCACGTCGCGACCGGATTGGACGAGATCCTCCGCCGTGTGCGTGTGGTCGACCGGCACGACCTGTTGGACGATGATCGGTCCGGCGTCGAGGTCATCGGTGACGAAATGGGTGTAACGGCGAGAAATGCGTGAGAAGGGTAGCGAGAAATGCTGAAAAGGGTCGGCAGCCGCCTCACGGCAGCACCGCCGCCTCCTAGCCGCGCTCCGGCAGCCTGCCTGCGGAGCACCCTCAGGCGGCGGAGGTCCCCTCTTGGATCAGGGCGAATGCCAGGCAAACTGAGACCCTTTCCAATCGGGCAATCAAAGGAGGTGGCAAACAGAGGATGGCTGGCATGGTCACGGTGGCCAGCCATGGCAACCTCTCTGGCAGGCAGACCATACGCCATTACGGCGCCAGGAGACCCTTGGAGCGTAAGGCAGCGAGGAGCGCGTTGATCCCAGCGCGGCTTTGGACGTCGATGACAGTGCCCCCGGTCACATTGACAATCGCGGCCATGGGCGTCCCATGCGCTTCGTTCCAGGCGGTGCCGTCCCATTGCTTCAGCATCGCCGCCAGGTCGCCGCGGAAGATGACGTAGCCGGTGGCGATCGCCCCAGCCGGATCCGCGGTGAGGCTCGGGATCCGGATCTGGATCCAGGTTCCCGGCGTGCCCCCGGCTGTGCAGGCCCATTCCCCACCCAACGCATCAACATACCGATCGGCCGTGATCCATGCCCCGGCCGCGGGCGGTCCCTGATCGGTGTTGGCCACGCCGGCCACCAGGCTCGGCAAGAGCGTGTACAGGTCGCGGTCCACGAGCTCGAAGTTGCCTTGGGCAACGGCGGCCGGGGTGAGGGACGTTTCGATGTCGGAGAGGATTCTCATGGGGGGGCTGGGATCAGATGCGGGTGACGTCGAGGCGGGTGGGAGGCTGGCTGTTCTTCCCGCCGGCCTGGTGGCGGACCTGGACCGTGAAGCTGGCCGGCGATCCGCCCAGGGCGGTCACCAGATCGGCGTAGACCAGGACGTGGGAGGTCTGGCCGGGGGCCACCATGATCGTCGCGACGATGACCGGACCAGAGTCCAGGACATCGAGGAGCACGCCTGCGGCATCAATGTTGGTTGCCTCCCAGCGATCGAAGAGTTCGAGGGTCGGTTTCGCGGCCGCATCCCAGCTCACCAGAAGATCGGTGGCCCCCGCCCAACGCGGGGAGCGGTGCTCAGAATCTACCCTCAGGTTGAGCGGACTGGGAGGGGTCACCACCGAGCGGTCAATGGCCACTGACAAGGCCGTGGCGGAACCGAGTTCGGACCTCCGTCCCAAGACCCCCGGCTGCAGCTTGAAGGTGTGGGTGCCACTGCCCGGCGTCGCTACCGTGTAACGGGTCATCGTGTGGAAGTTGAACAGGAAGACCAGGTCCCCGGTTAGGCGGGCCTCCTGGGCGGTGCCGAAGCGTGAACGGAGCGCGGTCAGCCGGTATTGATGGGGGGCGATCAGGGTGGCGGAGAGGATCTGGATCCACTCGGTACCGTTGGACATCCAGATCCGACCCGCCGCGATGTCGCCGGCCGAGAAGCGGTTCATGGTGGAGTCCGGGACTTGGACGGTCACCGGGAACCAAAAGGAAGGGTGCGGCGTGTCGAAGATCGGGAAGCTCAGATCGATCCGCACCACGATGGCGAATTCCGAAGAGCCCAGCCCGACCTGTTCGAAGGAGGAGTCGGGCATTTGGTGCCAGGCCCACCATTGGTCGTCGTGCGTCGTGGGAGCGGCAATCAGGAACACCACTTGCGGGTCATCGCCCTCGGTGGCCAGCGCCGGCAACTGGATCGCGGCGGCGAAGGTGGCGACGGTCGGGGTGATCACGTCCACCGCCGGCGGCACATAGATCGGTATGCCGCCATACGAGGTATTCAGCAGCCCGCGGTCGATTTCGAGTGCGACGTCCGCGGACTGCTCGCCGGCCTTGGGCAGTTGGATGGAATTGACCCGTAGCCGGAGGTTCTGGATCCCGAGCTGGGCCCAGAAGAACTTCACCACGTCGCCGGGCTGCAGGTTGACCACCGAGGATCGGCGTGCGGAGAGCCTCACCAACCCTTGGGGAAACCCACCCCGTTGGGCCAGCACGCCCGCCGCCCGTTCGGCCACCACCGGATCAGTGATCCACGTCCGGTCCAGGACCGGCAGTTTGGTCTCGCCGGTGATCGCGATGTTCGCCGGATCCTCGACGGTGACCACGTCCTCCTTCCAATACCTCTGGGCGTTGGTGAACTTGACCTGGGCACCGCTGGCGGTCTCCGCCCACGAGCCGGTGTCAATCTCCGGCTCATCGATGACGTCAGCCTCAGAAAGGACCGGCACGACCGTCGCGGTCGGGGTGGCCCGGACCAGACCGAAGGAGATCTTCCCGTTGGGAATGACTCGGAAGTACCCATCGAAGTTTTCGAGCACCCGGATGACGGCCTCCCGCAGGGTCATCTGGGTGGTGAGCACCACCGATATCCCGAACCCTTCCTCGGCCAAGGTCTCCCCGATCGCGTTCAGGGAGTCCAGGTCGATGCGGGAGTCCGGCAGCCCGAGACCAAAGCGGGCCGCGGTGAGCAGTTCGTAGATCACCAACGCGGGATTGACGTCCAGGGCGATGGCCGGGTTGGGTGCAAACCAACCGGGCACCACCGGCCGGCGGGTGACAATGACCTCCGTGTTTGGGGCGGTCGCGCTCGGGCCCAGGGAGAAGTCGGTGAAAACGAGGTAGGACAGGAACTTGTAGGCCGGGTGCGCCTCGATCGACGTGTAGGCCGCCAGGGTCGGATCGATCTCCTGCCGGTAGGTGCCCCAATAGATCCGCACGTTGCCGCGACCCTCGATGGTGATGTCGGCATAGTCATTGTGATGGGTCGAGTCTTCGCCTCCGGTGTAACGGTCCAGCGGGCCCACCCACACCTGTTCGTCGTCCATCCAGATTTCATGGATCGTCTCCAAGGCGCCCAGGAAGGGGCCGGCCGAACCGTGGCAGATGGCCGCGGCCCACGTGGCCGTATAACTGGGCAACGAACTGCCGGCGGAGTTTCCGCCCCCCTTTGGTTTCCCACCGCTGGAACCCTGGGTGGCTTTGAACCCGAGCCCCTGGGAAATGAAGGTCACCCCGATCCGCTGAGTGCCGGCGACGTAAGGGATGGGCCGGCCCTGCTCCGCGGTGGACGCGCGCAGATCGTCCAGCCCGAGCAGCTTCGGTTTGGCCTTGGCAATGTTGGCGGTGTTGCCGCTTCCGAAACTCATAACACCTCCTCGACGGGTCGGAAGGCGCAGGTCAGGAGCCGGGTCCACACCGGATCACTGAGGCTGCGGTATTGGACCCCATAACGCGGCATGGCGTGGGCGAAGCCCCGATTGCCCAGGCTGATCGCGGCGTGATGGGCGATCGCCGGCCTGGCATACTTGGTGGACGCAAAGCAGAGGATGTCGCCGGCGACTGCGGTCGCCGGGTCGATCGCCATGAAATCGACCGAGGTTTCGAACCACGTCACCAGCGCCGAGGTTTTCGAATGCAGCCCCCCGTCGAGGGTGTACCGGCCCGGCTCGAAGCTTTTGATTATGCCGAGCTTCAAGAACACGGCGGCCGCGAATTGGACGCAATCCACCCCGGCGCCGCAAATGTTGGCATGGGCAGCGAAGGGTGTGCCGATCCATCTTCCGACCTCGGCGCGGAGGGCGGCGATTCGTTCGGGCGTGCTGAAGTAAGGTTGCTTCATCCCTTCTTTCCTCCCGCAGTGCTGTCCACCTCGGCCACCTTGAACACCAGGTTTGATCGCGGGACGAACGGCGTGCCGCCGAACCGGTCATTGGTAAACTTGGGGCAGCCGCCATCGCCATTGGTCTTGTTGCACCCTGGGAGCAACGCGATCGCGTCTCCGATTGCCACCGCCGCCGGCAGGGGCGCATTGAGCACCAGCAACACTGCGATCCCGCCGTCGTCGGCTGACGAGGAGAGGATCGAGCGGACCACCTGGGCAGATCCTGAACCGGTGGTGAACCGTCCCCCGGTGAACCAGTCGATGGCAAAGGAACCGGTGATGCTCACCACCACCTGCTGATATTTTTGGGCGAACAGGGTCGCGCTGAGCACGTAGATCGCGGGATCCACCCCGCACATGGGCGAGTAAAGCGCGTACGGGCACCGCGGCCCAAAGGGCATGTGCGGCACGCGGGAGTCCAGGGAGTCGATCCAGGAGGAGTAGGTCATCGACACCGACATCCCTTTGAAGCGAACCGCGTTCTCCCGGCCGGTGAACAGGATCGTCACTGTGTCCGGCGTCGCGTACTGGGCCTGGGAGATCTCGACCCACAGCGGGAACTGCGAAGGGTTGGGCAGATCCGCGTTCCAGGGAGTGTCGGTGTCGCGCAGCGCATCCACCGTGACATCCTCCCGATCGGCCTTGGTCGAGCGCTTGATCGGGCCGTGTGTTAGGTTGGCGGCCGCGAACACCTCGCCCCCGGAGGTGAGGTCCTCAGCGAAGGAGGTATATCTCCAATTATAGGTTGTGCCCTCGATCTCCCGGTAGAAGCGGTACAGGAAGACTGGTTCTTCGCCCGTCTCCGCGGTCGAGTACTCCTCCGGCAACTCCACCACCCGCACGGAGCGTTCCTGCCGGCCTTCGGCCAGATGATCCGCCTGCTCGTTGTCATCGGTGAACCGGACATATTGCAGCCGGCAGATCTGCCAGGCGCTGGTCGGGGTGGACGGCAGTGCGGGCGTCACCGTCACCCGATCGACCAAACCCACGGCCGCCACGGCCGTGATCCGGACCGCGGTCTGGGTCCCGGCCGGATCCGTGAGGATCAGGTGGACGCCGGCGTCGGCCGTCCAGACGTCCGCCAACCCGAAGCCCGCGAGATCGAACTGGGTGGATGAGGCGGCCGCCACGATGGCCGCCAATTGGACCGGCACCGGAAACCAGAAGCCGTGGAGGCGACCCTTGGTGCCGTCCAGGAATGCGTCGAAGGCCGCGATCGCAACCGGCGATTCCAGCAAGAGCTTGAACTGCCAACCCCGCAGGATGTGACGCTGGAGCGGGGAATAATCCGGCCGGCCGAACCCGAGCTGGGTCTCCCGCAGATCATAGGACCACGAAGCGGCCGGCTCGGCCGCCCAGTTGATGGCAAAGGTCCAGACGGGTCGGGAAAGGTAGGTCATGGCAGCACGTGGACGTAATGCGCGTAGTGGGCGTCCTCGACGGCCGGCGAGCGGTACAGCACCGCTTTGGCGGCCACGTTGAACCCGATGTTCCGCACCGCGATGTTTGGGTTGTAGAACCGGAACGGAACCGCCGTGCGCAGCGCATTGCAGTAGTCGGGGGAAAGGTAAATGGAACCGGTGGTGATCGGGGAGGAGGTGATGAGCGCGAACTTGGTGTGCGCCGTCAGGCCCACGGCGTCGGGGACGTTGGTGGGCACCCCGGCGCCCGCGTAGTAAATGTCGGTCACGCCGGTGGGCGACACGTCCCAGTAAGGCGTCAACCCATGCTGATCGACGACCCCCGGATAGAAGGACAGTCCGTAAGCGTAATAATAGGTCGAGAGGTAGAGGTTGCACTGCCCGGTCTGCGTGGACATATCCACGATGAATTGCCCGGCGATCTGCTGCAGGGACACCGAGCCGGGCGCATTGTAGATTTCGGTGATGCCGCTGAGCGTGACCGAAGTGGGAGTCACTCTGGACCAGATGCCGCGGTGGAGGGACCCGTCCGGGGTGAAGGTCGCGAGATCGAATGTGGCCTTGGCCGCGGCTCCCAACGTGAACACGTTGGGCTTCATGTTGCCCGTGGATTGGGAGGCGCTGCCGAGGAAATACCCGTTGTTGTTCGCGCCACTCGCCTGCCCGATCGGGCAATCAAGGAAGAGCTTGTGCAACCGCAGCAGGAAGCGATTGAGATCCCGCCACAGCGTGAGCCGGTTGCCTGTCGAGACCGCGGAAGGAAGCGAGGACGTGGCGCTGATGACGGGTCCGTAGCTCGGTGGCGTGAGACCGGATCCGGGGGTGAAGGTCCAGACCGGTGAAAAGGCGTTGGTCTCCGGAGAGATGACCCCGAAGGTCGTGCCGCCGACGATCGTGCCCGTCGTCGTGAGGTAACGGCTGGAGAAGTTGATCGCACGCAGCGCCACCCGGATCGCCTCCAACAGGGCGATCTCGCGGGTGTGGACACTCCCGGCAAGATCCGCCGCGAAGTCAGGCGCGTAAAACCCGTCCCCCGGATAGGCACCAGGCGCGGCGGAGTCGGTGGTGCGGACCGGCCAGACGATGGCCACGGCGGCGCCGGTCTGCATCCACCGCTCTTGAGTCACCCGCATCATCCGTTCCACGGTGATCGCCGGGATCGTGATGGGATCGGTGGCGATGGGGGTGCCGAAGAACACGGTGGTCACCCGGATCAGGACCGGGTTCTGAAACGGGAGCAGGTAGTGCCAATAGCCGGGGGTCGTCTCCTCGATCATCGACGAGGAGACATCCGTCCAACTCGTCCCTCCGTCCACCGATTGTTCCCACACCGGCGAGTAACCACCTGTCAGGTCCAGCCCATAGGAATTATATCCCCGGATCTGGGCTAAGGGTGTGTGCAGGTTGGCGGTCAGCAAGGAAACCCGTGCGATCGATGCCGGCCACGGTGCCGGCATCCGATAAGCATCCGGGGCGGCCAGATCGGAAGTGCCGATCGTCGCCGCAATGCCCGGGTATTGGATCACCGGGCCGCGATAACCGGTGAGGCTGAACCCATAGCGGCCGGTGGTGCCGGTCAGGGCGTCCGAATTGTCCGCCACCAATTTGCCCGGCAGGAGTTCCCAACAGCACGAGTCCGCCGGCCAGGTGTTGGTGAGGGCACCGGTCAGGGTGAGCACCGAACCCGCCACCGAGAGCACCTCGGCCACTTCCCACACCGCCCCGCCCGCGGTCGCCCAATTGGCCGAAAACCAGATCTGGCTGCCGGCGGCCGGCACCCACGCGGCCGGGATGCTGCCGTCGAGCGTCACGGTGGTGCCCGAGGCGTCGATCGCCAGGCGCAGACCCCGGCCCCACCAGGGCGTCACCGCCTGCCCCTCGGTGAGGGCGACCCGGATCCGCTCGTCGAGCTGGCCCCGCTCGACCAGGTCAAAGGGGACGACCTGCCAGTTGATCAGAAACCGAGGCTGTTGGCGCAAGGCCGCCCGGTCTTCGGCGCCGGTCACCGCGGTGGCCAGCGTGGATTGCCAGCGCCGTTCAGTCCGCGGCGTGGTGGACCAGTCCGCCAGATGAGGAAGGAGGACCAGACCGTTGACGCGCACGATCATGTGCCCACCCCGATGTCGGTGCGGCCGCGGCGCACAATGCGATGGACGGTGGCATGGCCACGCTCTGATTCCATGGCGCGCATGACCTCGTTGGCGATGTCCGGCACGACGATAATCCGGGTCGGTGATCCGGAGACGTTGATGGTCGGGCCCGATGCGCTCACCCCGCCGACTCCGCCCCCGGAATTGATCTGCTCAAGCAGGTCACGGTGCTGGGAGGTCGCCTGGGCGTTGACGATGAATTCACCATTGGACACCCGGGCCAGAATCTTGTCGTCCCGCGGTCCGCCGGCACCGGCCACCATGCCGCCATCGGCGAACGCACCGGTCGCGGCGAGGATGCCCGCGATCGCCGCCAGGCCGAGCACCACGGCGATGCCCCACGAGCCGATGGACGCCAGCAGGGCGTTGGCACCCAGTGCCGGGGTTTTGGCCAACTCGGTCGCGTTGCTCTCCGCCACATCGGCCGTCCGCATGGAAGTCTGGAAGGCTTTCCACCCCATCGAAACCCCTTGCATCAGGACGTGGGTCATCAGCCATCGGACCCCCATCTCCACGATGTCTTTGACCAGAGTCGTCAACACCGTGGTCCCGATCTGCAAGAGCGCCTGGCCCCAAGTCTTGGTGCCCATGATCAGTCCGGTGATCCCGTCGGAGATCGAGGCGATCGCCGTATTGAACACGTCCGCAAAGGCGTGGGCCGTCTGTTGGGCCCAGCCTCCGAACTGGGTCTGGAGCTGGTCCAAGGTCTTGGACCATTGCTGAGCCCAATTCTCCGGATCGTTTTCCCCCTGGGCCTTGGTGACCTGGATCTGCAGCGATTTGGCATGCCCCTGGGCGGCCCCGGCGGCGTTCTCGTACTGATCGGCCGCGGCCGGGTCGGACTCCGCCAGCGCCTTGTTGTGCAGGGCGGTGACCTGCTCGTTGATCAGGTCCAATTCCTCCTGCAGCAGGGCGAGATTTTCCAGCCTCTTCTCCTTGGTCGATTTGGTGTAATCGGTTTCCAGCGCGGCGCGTTCCTCGGCGATGTTGTCGAGCTTCTCGCGGTGCTCCTCCACCATCTGCCGGCGCTCTTCGGCCGCATTGCGCAGATGGGCCCGGAGTTCCTCGTCACCCAGGCGGATCAATTCGTCGGTCGCCTCTTTCTCCAACCGTTCCTTCTCCTTGATCCCTTCCTCCCGGAGTTTCAGCAGGGCCAACTGGCGGGTCTCCTCGGCCTTGTCCATGCCCGCCTTCTGGATCTGCGCGGCCTTCTCGATGTTCTCCTCCCCTTGGGCGGCTTGCTGGGCCGCGATCGTGTCCTGGGTATAGCCCAGATCGATCTCCAGCCGGCGCTGGCCCAGATAGCTCTCCAGGTCGATCTGGCGCTGGTCATAGGAGAATTTCACCTGTTCCCGGCCCCGCTCCAGTTGCTGGCGCTCCAGCTCGAGGGTGTCCTTGCCGGCGCCCAGGGCGAGGTCCTCCGGGCGGCTGCCGCGGGCGGTGCGTGCCGGGGCCAGGGTCGCACTGTTCTCCTCCGGATCCCCCCGGCCGGCCGCTTGGAGCGCGTTGTAGAGAGTGGAGCCACCCGGGCCCAGCATCGCGATCGTGGCGATCGCCTTGATGGTTTCCCCACCCAGGAGGTCCACCAAATCACGGGTCCCCTGGGTGCACAGCGCGAGCCATTTCACGATCCCGGTGAGAGCGGGAATGACGTCCTCACTGGCGGCGTTCTTGAACGCCTGCCACTGCTCATCCAGATCCGCGACCGCAATCTTATACTCTCGCGCGTTGGCCACGGCTTGTGGCCCGAAGGCTACAAGAGTCCCCTGGCGCAATTGCTCGATCCCGGCACCGCCCTTGGAGACCAGAAGCCCCATCTCCTGGGAGGCCTCGCCAAAAAGCAGGAACGCCTCCCGGGCCCGCTGGGCCGGATCCTCGATCGCGTTGAGCCGATCGGCCTGCCGGGCCAGGACCTCCTCCAAGGGTTGCCCGTCCCGGCCGGTCCGCAGCATCCATTCCGAAAGGGATTTGAGACCGGAAGCCAACTTGTCCTGGCCGATCCCGACCGCACTGCCGGCGTGGAGCAACTCGCCATACACCTGCGTGGTGATCCGCAGTGCCTGCGCGGACGCCTCATGCTTGAGCGTGAGATCCGCAGTCGCCTTGGCCCACTCGATCAGCTTCACCACCACGGTCGCCGCGGCCGCGGCCGCCGCCACGTAGGCGGCCACCATGGCCACCCCCATCACCATCGTCGCCCCGCCCAGGGATGCCACCAGGCCCTCGGTCTCGGCCGCCGTGGTCCCCATCAGTCCCAGCTTGGCCGTGCTGGACTGGATGACGTTGAGGGTCCGGAGTTCCGAGGAGACCCGATCGGCCCCGACCAACCGGGCCAGTCCGCCCAACAAGCGCAGTTCGTTGGAGGTCTGCCGGTACGAGCCGGCGACCTTTCCTTCGGCATCCAAGATCTTGGCGGCGGCGTCCTCCGCCTCGGCGCTGATGTCTTGCATCCCGCCTGCATCCAACGCCAGGCGGGGCGGCTTGGCTTGAACACCACGCGCACCGCCAGTCGCCAGGCTCTGGCCCAACTTGGAGAAATCAACTTGGTTGACCGCCTGTGCTGTTTCCTGAATCTCCTTCTTGAGCCCGGCGACGGCCGCCGTCTCCCGGATCGTGGTGTCCACGATGTTCGCCCCACCCTTGGCCCACCACTCCGCCAGGGACTGGGATGCCACCGAACTCTCCTGGACCGACTTGGTGACCGCCTGGATGCCCGCTTGGGTCTGCTGCAGCTCCGCCCCCTGGCTGCGGACTTGGATGAGGATGTCAATCGGCTCGGCCATAAGATCAGAGTTCGGCTTCCAACTCGGACAGGGTCTCCATCAGCTTATCCATCTTGGTTTGGAACCCCGGTTTGTTCTCGTTGGCCACCGTTGCGGAGACCGCGTGGTAATGATCCATGATCCGGGTGATCCGCTCCGTGAGGCCGTGCCGCTGGCGGGCCGCCGCCCAGTCCTGGAGCTGCGCCAGGCTTTCGCCCAACGCCTCAACCCGACTCAGGCCGGCGGCCGCCCCCAAGGCCTCGATCAGGCTGGCAAACGCAACCCGGCCTTCCGGATGGTTTCCGTGAGCCCCGGATCGATCCGCCGGGCCGTCGCCACCTGGGCTTCGAACTGGCGGTCGCAGAAGCCGAAAAAATCGGCGTTCACCCGCCTCCCTTGCTCGACCAGGTTGCTGTAGGAGGAGGGCACCAGGCGTCCGACCCACTCGGGTGGCTTGTCGGCATACAGGGCCGCCATCCCCAGCTCATTGCCGGCGGAAGGGAAAGCCTTCTCATAGGTGGCGATCGGCAATTGCCTCACCTTGATGGTCTCCGTCACGACCACCTGGTTGGCGTGGTCGAAGAGTTCCACCTCCAGCGACGTGCCCCCCATCAGGGTTTCATAGCGCGTGGGTCCAGGTTCGGTGATCGTTGTGTCTTTCTTCATGCGTTCCTCCGTGTGCATCGCTTATGTCTGCGGCGTTGAACTCTGGTGGGCTCCGATCAGGAATCGTTGCGTTCCTTGGTGACCGGCTTGGAGATCGCAAGGATTTCCACCTCGAACTCGTTGGGTTGCTCCACCGTCTGCTCGCCCCAGTTGGACACCCAGAGCTCGCCGGTGAACGTGTGATGCTTGCGGGGGGCGGCGGCGAACTGGTCGAACTCCAAGATCTGGAAGGCACCGGTCGCGCGCAGGTCCTTCTCGTGGGTGAAGGTGTTCAACTTCACCGCCGGCACCGAGATCGTCCCGGCCACGGCGTCGCTATCCACAATGGTGCTCCCCGGAAGGATTGTCAGGATCCCCGAGGCATAATCCAAAACATAGTCCACGCCCTCGGTCTTGGTGAGCGTCGCAAAGGTCAGGGCTGCGCTGGTGATGTTGTAGGCCCCCACCCAATAGCTGTAACCCACCTTCACGCCCGAGATGGCCACGGCGAGCGTGGCGTTGGACGCCTGGTTGGTCGCCGTCAAGGCGGCCGCCAGGAGCAGAAGGCGCAGGGTGTCGGCGGTGTGCTCGTTGAGGGTGGCCTTCCACTTGTGGGAGACCGACACGATGAGATTGCCGTCTTCGCGCTTGTACCCGCCGCCGGCGTCGCCGGTGACCGAGCTCATGTGGGCGTAGCGTTGCAC
>JANYCC010000228.1 GCA_025360495.1 Verrucomicrobiota bacterium
CACCTTCGCCGCCCACCGCGCCCCGGGTGAAGCCACCTCCGAATTCCTCACCAGCAGCGACAATTGGTTCCGACCCGTCGAGGTTCGCACCGGTCCCGATGGCGCACTCTGGATCGTCGACATGTACCGGTTTGTGGTCGAGCACCCGCGCTGGATCCCGCCCGAACGATTGCGTGAACTCGACGTCCGCGCCGGTTCCGACCGGGGTCGCATTTATAAGGTCCGGCCCGCATCCGCCCAACGTCCCGACCCGTGGCGCATCGACCGGCTCTCGTCCGAACAACTCGCCCGCCGCCTTGATTCCCCGAACGGCGTCGTGCGGGACCTGACCCATCGTTTGTTGGTGGAACGGCTTCCTGCATCGGCGACACCCGCGGTGTTCAGCCAACTCCGCGGACTCGCTCTGGACGCCGCACCCGCCGTGCGGGCCCAGGCCTTGGCGACGTTGCGTGACCTTGGTGATCGCGAAGACTCCCCGGCGATCTCCGCGTTGTCCGCCACGGATCCGCGCCTCCGCCGCTTCGCCCTCACGTTGCTGGAGTCGCACACCACGCTTCCTCCGCCGAAACCGTTGTTGCGCCTTGTCGATGACCCCGACCCCGGCGTCCGGTTTCAACTGGCGCTCACCCTCGGCGCATTCCCCCAACCCGCGGCCGCCACCGCCCTCGCCCGACTCGCCGGGAAGTCGGCCGGGGATCCCTGGCTGCACGCCGCAACCCTCTCCTCCTGCCTCGCAAACCCGTCCTCCTTTTGGCAAGAGCTCGCCGCCACCGCCCCGCCCAAGGTCGTCGAAGCCTTCCGTGATCCGTTCCTTGCCTCCGTCATTGGGGCCGGACTTATACCTCCGCTGGCCACTTTGATATCGGAAGCCACGCCGCCCCCGAATACGTCATGGGATGATTCCCATCGCCGGGCCGCACTGGGTCTTTTGGCGGGACTGGAAGCCAATCCCGGGCTCCGGTTGAAATTGGAATCCGATCCGGCCAGTGCCCGCCGCCTCAGTCGATTCGCCGCCGAACTCGGTGCCGAAGCCGGCGCCCTGGCGCGCGATCCTTCCTTGTCCTCCCCGTTGCGACTCGCCGCGGTGCACCTGCTCGGGGGACGCGCCCGCCAGAATCCCGCCGACCTCAACACTCTGCTCGAATTGTTGGACACCGGCCTGTCCCCCGAGGTCCGGCAAGGCGTGACGACGGCGCTGGGAAAACTCACCGACGAGTCCATCGCCATCCGCCTGCTGACCGCCTGGCCCCAACGTCCCCCGGCCCGCCGTGCCGAAGTGCTCGCCCTGCTGGTCCAACGCCCCGCTTGGACCCGCACCCTCTTGCAATCAATCGGCCACGGAACCGTCGCCCCGACCGAACTTTCACCGGCCCTTCGCGATCAATTGCGCCGTCACCATGACCCGGCGATCGCGGCGCTCGCGGCTTCCGTGCTGCCCGCCGCCGGAGGCAACCGCGCCGAGGTGATCGCCCGTTTCCAGAAGGTCGCCACCCTCGATGGGGATGCGGCCCGTGGCGGAGCGCACTTCGAACGACTCTGTGTCACCTGTCATCAAATGCGCGGACTGGGCCATGCCGTCGGGCCCGACCTCACCGCGTTCCGTGCCAAGCCGGTCCCGGATTTTCTGACCGCCGTGCTCGATCCCAATGCAGCCATCGAGCCTCGGTTCACCGCTTACACCCTGACCCGGACCGATGGACGGGAGCAGACGGGGGTTGTCGCCGATGAGACCGATGCGACGCTGACCCTGATCCAGCCGGGCGGAATCCGGGAGACCGTGGCGCGGTCGGAGATCAAACAGCTTCAGGCCGGGGCGCGTTCCCTGATGCCCGAGGGATTGGAGGAGAGCCTGCAACCGCAGGATTTCGCCGACCTTATATCCTGGATCAAACGTGCGCCCGGGCCGTTCGGTGGGGCGACGCCCGAGCAGATTGCGGCCAATCGAAAGGCGCTTGTCGCAACCGGTGTGACTCCGATCCGCACGATCGTTTCCACCTCTCAGGCCCTGCCCTATCCGTCGTATCTTGGACAACTTCCCCTGTATTATTGCCGTCAGAGCGATGGGAAATCCCGGGTGTCATGGACGGTGCAACCGGTGCGTCAGCCCGACGGTTCCTGGCGCGCACGATTCCCCGCGGCACTGGGCTTTCAATCACAACCCGCCGGCGAGTTTGCGCTGCAAGTCAACGGGGTCGAGGTGGTGCATTTCGGCGTGTCGCTTACTGACCTTGCCTGGAGCGGCGGGGACGGACGGTGGCGTCTCGAATACCGGGTAGAGGAAGTGAACGAAGAGGACGGCAACGGCGTGTTGGATCTCACGTTGTCGGGTGTCCCCTCTGGCGAGACCGTGCCCGAATGGAAATGCGAGGTGACCGGATCCGCGGCGGGCGGGCAGCGCTGGTTCGGTGTCTATGAACAGTGACGGTCGACCCTGCTCATTCGGGGAGGCTCAACACGCGGATGAAGGAGGCGGCGGCAGGGGTCGGCAAGGTCGCATGGCGGTCCGGGGTCGGGGGGCCCGCATCCTCCCAACTGCCGGCCGTGAGGCTGGAACGTTGCTGCACCTGATAGCGACCGGTCCCGCCCACCCAATGAATCTCCAACCCCGCCGTGCCCAGTTCCGGCCGCGTGAGAAACAGCGGCATCCGGGCCACCGCGATGAATCCATCGTCCCGGGCGAAGGCATAGCGTGTGGTGTCTCGGGAAACCACCAGAGAGCGGATTGACGGTCGGTCACTGTTGGAATACGGGACAGGCAGGTGCTCCAGCTTCAGCAGCTCCGTGCCGTCGCTCACGCGCCAGAAGCGCAGGGCGTTGTCGTCCGAAGTGAAGCCCGGTGAACCTCCGGCCCCGGTCATCACGATGTCGCCTTCGCCGACAAAGGCCACCACGGCCAGCGTGCCGATCTGTCCGTCCAAGGTCCGAAGCAGCCGACCTTCGGGCAGTTGGACCAGGTAAACCGGCAGCGGGAGGGTGTTGATCTCATAAAGGCCGGAGCCGCTCAGCCACCCGAACGCCGCCACGTTCCGGGATCAGATCGCCACCGCACGGGGCTGGGCCGAAAGGTTCCCATTCCAGATGGGGATTGGATTGGGCGGCCGCACCACGCTGATCGACCCGCAGTAGGGTTCGCAATCAGGCGGGCGAATTGCCTGATCATGGGCGATCGCCAGCAGGGTGCCGTCTGGCGAATAGGTCATGGCGTAAACCGGGCCGGGGAGGGTGAAGGGATTTGAGACCGCGCCCGTCTCGGTCGATAGAAACCGGACAGTGCTGACGGGCGGACTTATACTTAGCCGTGAAGCCACGGCAACCAAATGACCGACGGGATGGAAGGTAAGAGCTTCGATACTTTCATAACTTTCCAGCATTGGGAAATGAACGGAGAACTGAACGGATGCCGACCGGGAATCAAGGAAAGAAACGACCAACTTGTTGTCGGCGGTTCCCGCCGCCGCCAAGCCATCGCCGCTCGGTGCAAATTCCAGGCGGATGTGACTACTATCCGCGAATGCACCGAACATATTTGTGATTCCAGGCAGATCCCCCCCGTCCCGAGCGTCCCAGATTCTTGCCAATATAGAATTCACCCCACTGCTCCCCGGAAGGTCTCCGATGCCGGCTAAAAGTGTTCCGTCGACATTGAAGCTGACCACCACGCCGTCGGAGTGTTTGTTCCATAGATAATCGGGCTCGCTCGTCATTTGAGCCGCGGATCGCACAAACGTCAACATCAGCCCCAAAATGGCGATCCAAAGAGTCGACATGGTTTTCATCGCGTTGTTCCTCAGTTTCTCGTGATTGTGACGCTGTCCGTGGCGAGCGCGGTCGCGGCACCGGGAAGATAGACTTTGATTCAGAGCCGTCCCATAGCAGGCAAATCCCTTCCCGTTTCCCATCGATTCTCGATGGAATTGGCGGGGTCTTCCCAAAGTGAAATCCTGAAATGTTGAGCGGCGGGCGAATCCTCGGCTGAATTAGTTTGGTTTTGGCTG
>JANYCC010000215.1 GCA_025360495.1 Verrucomicrobiota bacterium
CCGCCCCCCCGGAGCTGTCGCGGCAGCCCTGGGAGGGCGGGTTTTCCTACCCGTCCCTGCTTCTCCATCGGCCCGCCTTCCCACGATGCCCAGATGCGCCCTCCCACCCATCCGGCATCACTCATACCTCGTCACTTCACCCACCCTTCGGCTAGGATCTCCAACCAATGGCTCGCAAGCATGCCCAGCCCGTTCCGAAGTCCCAGGTGCAATTGCCACCGGGACGGCTTCGCGAGCTCCTCGGCGGGTTCCCCGATGTCCACATCCTGGTGGTCGGGGATGTGATGCTCGATCATTTCATCTGGGGGCGGGTGACACGCATTTCCCCGGAGGCCCCCGTCCCGGTCGTCGAATTCGAACGGGAAAGTTTCATGCCCGGCGGTGCCGCCAACGTGGCCCGGAACCTGACCGCCCTGGGGGGTCGCTCCACGTTGTTCGGCGCGGTGGGGCGGGACGCCGACGCCGCCCGTCTTCACGCCCTCCTGAAACTCGAACACGTCGGATGCCGCGGCCTCGTCGGCTCCCCGGGCCGGCTCACCGCCACCAAGATGAGGATCGTGGCGGGACAACAGCAGGTCACCCGTCTCGACCGCGAAACCCACGGGGAACTCGATGCGGTCTCGACCACGGTCCTGCTGCGTCGCCTCGACACCCTCCTTCCGAAAGCCGATGCCGTGATCGTCGGCGATTACGGCAAGGGCGTGGTCAACCAACCGCTGCTGGATGCCGTGCGCGAACGTTGCCGGGTCCATGGCAAATGGCTGTCGCTCGATCCCAAGCCGGTGCATCACCTCGACCTGCAGGGACTTTCCCTGCTCACCCCCAACCGGAAGGAGGCGTTCGAACTCGCCGGCCTGTCCGACACCACCCGCGTCGCCGACCCCATGGCGGACACCCAATTGATGCGGGTCGCCAACCACCTCCTTCAATCGCTCCGGCCCGCGCTGCTTTTGGTGACCTTGGGCGAACACGGCATGCTCCTGTGCCAACGTGAACAGACCCCGTTCCACATCCCGACGGTCGCCCAGGAGGTCTTTGACGTCAGCGGCGCCGGCGACACGGTGATCGGCAGTTTCACGCTGGCGATCGCCGCCGGGGCTTCGCCGATCGAGGCCGCCATCCTATCCAACCACGCCGCCGGGGTCGTGGTCGGAAAGGTCGGCACCGCCACCGTCACCCCCGCCGAACTGATCACCAGTTTCCGGGAATGAAGCCTTCTCCCACTCCTTTGCCCCGGGCCGTGTTCCTCGACCGCGACGGCACTCTCATCCTCGACAAACATTATCTCCACACCCCGGCCGAGGTGGAATTTTACCCGGGCGTCGCCGCAGCGCTTCGGCGCCTGCAGGACGCGGGCTTCCTGCTCTTCATCGTCACCAACCAATCCGGGGTGGGCCGCGGCTACTTCACGCGCGCCGATGTCGATCACGTGCATGCCCACATCGAGGCGGAACTCGCGGCGGAAGACGTGCTCTTCGACGCGATCCATGTGGCTCCGGAGGCACCCGATGCGCCGAGCGAAGGGCGCAAGCCATCGCCCCATTTCCTCTTCAAGGCCCGGGATGAATTCGGGGTCGATCTCGCCCATAGCTATATGATTGGCGACAAACTCATCGATCTGGAAACCGGCTGGAACGCGGGCTGTGCGCGCAGCCTGTTGGTCCGGACCGGTTATGGTGCGGAAACCGAACGGCGAGCCACCGGGCAACTCCGGGACGCCGTGGTGGTGGACGACCTGTGCGCCGCCGCCGAATGGATTCTCCGGCAGGATGGAACTGCGCCGGTCAATAGGGCTTGAGCCGGTACCAACGGAATGAAAAGCCGCGGGCCGCGACGTCGCTGAAGGGGACCGAAGTGTCGGCCAACCGGAGCCGTGTCAGTTCGTTCCACGCCGAAAGATTGGTGGAGGCTTCAACCCCATAGAGCAGGCCCGGCTCGCCAAAGAGGCGGAGCTCGGTCCCCGACTGCGGGGAATGGGAGCGGCATTCGAGCCCGGATCTCACCACCTGGACCCGCCGGATCCCGAGGCCCGTCAGGCTGGAATCCAACCGGAAATCCGCCCCTCCATTCTGCGAGTTCAGGAAGCGGGCATTCCCGAGCCGGAACACCGCCGTCTTCCAAGCGTTGCCGTCCACCAGCGTGACGCGGTTCGAACTCGCGGTATAGGCCCCTTGGAAAGGCGCATTGGGATCGGCGCCGTCGTATTGCAACCCGAGCGTTCCAACCCCGGAATCATAGTAATCCACCACCACGCTCACCTCCATCGCATCCGCCCATTTGAAGGAATCATCGATCCGGAAATACACATAACGACCTGGGTTCGCATTGGGTGCCACCACGCGGCAATCCAAGCCCCCGAGGTTGGAGGCAATCGTGACGCCGTCCGCCCCTTCCAATTGAACCACACCCTGCGTCCGGTTCGTGACACCCAAGGCGATCTGTACCAATCGCACACCGGTGAACGGCCCGGTCGGACGGGGTGGACGATAACCGGATTTGAACAGGTCGGCGTACTTGCGGTTCAGGGTGAGGTACTGCGTCCCATACTCCTTGGAGTGCGCGATGTCCGTGCCTTCGTGGAACTCGTTCCAGGTCTCGATGAAGACCCGACGGGACGGACGGGCAAGAAACCGGAGCCAATTATGCTCGAAGAAGGCCCCGTTCTCGCGCGGAACGATCAACGGCACGCGTCCCTCAACCGCCGAGTCATCATAACCGGGCCCCAGTGATGCCAGTCCCGGATTCTTGAGACCCAGCGCCCCGCCCCACGCATAGACATCGTCCGTGACCACGTTCCAGGAGATCTCGCGGACGATGAACGGGGTGCGCCCGCCAAAATCCGCGGCGAAACAGGACCGGAGTTGCGCGATGCAGGACGCATCGTGGCGGATCGCAAATGCCGCACTATAGAGGAAGACGACCGGCCGGCCGTCGATCATCGCCCAGTGCTTCGGCGGGATGAGTGAGAAGAAATCGCGGATGCTCTCATAAAACCATTCCCGGCCGTGCGGAGTGGTGAGGTCGATGTGCTCGTTCGCCGCGTTGAATTGCAGGGTCGAGGTGTCGTAAAACATGCCGATGAACGGCGGGTTTCCCCCTTCAGCCACCAGTTCCTCCCGGGCCTGCACCAAGGGTCCCAGACCGGCATAACTCCACGGCTGCTGGTCCACCGGCTTGCCGGCAAGACGTTGCGACGGTTCACCCCAGTGGACCGGCAGCACCACGTCGATCCCCGCCGCCGCCATGTCTTTCAACTCACCCCGGTGCCAGGACTTCGACCGATACGAAAACCCGGTGAGCGTGGGGGGATGATCGGTGAGGGCGTCCGAACCGTCCGCGTCGGTGATATGCGCCCCGTCAAAGATATCATACCAATAGAAATAGGGGGTCAGGACCAACCGATCCTGTCCGGTGAAGGAGTGGCTCCCGGCGAAATCGGCGGCCGTGAGACCCACGTTCGGGCCGAGGGGTGGGTGGATGAGTCCGACGGGATCCGCCGGCAACCCCACGGTGGAAAGGCCGGCCAGGAGCCAGGCCAGCCACCTGAAAACGGACCGGGTTGAAACCAAAACCGCTGCGATCGGTCTGTGAAAGGGCACCCCGAATGAACACCGAATCCTCCGCCTGGCTTCGGACCGATCGTCGGGATCCATAATCCTCATAACCACTCCCATGCGTATCCTGAAATCCGCAGCATCACCGCTGCTCTGGATGTTGACCGTATTCTCGCTGAATGCCCAAACGGGTCCGTTCAGCCCGGAAGACTGGCCGGGCCTGCGGCAAGCCACCAAGAAGGTGCATTATGTGGCCACCGATGACGGCCTGACGTCTCCCGGCGTCACCTGGACCACGGACCTGAGCATCCTCACGGGGGGCGACCAAGTCACGGGCGCAATCACCATCGGCGGGCATGACGGCCTGAAGGTGCTCGGCAACAACCTGAACATCGCGGACGCCGATTTCGGTGCCTGGGCCGACGAAGAATTCATCGACATCCTGGTCCAGGCTTATGGCGATGCCGCGCTATTCAATTCCACCGGCAACCCACGGGATTTCCATTTCCTGCTGGGAACCCTGCCGGAGTTGGTCACCCCAAACGGCGGGCAGGTCGCGGTCGAGGCCCGGAACAAAAAGTGGAACTGGATCCTGTTCCGGGTCCCCAATGACCTGCGCCCCTCGGATGGCAGCCGCTATGTCGGCTCGATTCCGGCCAACGCCCAGGGCGGTTTCCAGAACGGCGGCGTGAATGGCGGAACGATCCGGTTGCAGGATGTTCCCGGACTCATCGTGCGGGTGGTCGCCTTCGGGGAACTCGGGGCTTTCGGCGAACCCGAGGCGGTCAACCTGTACTTTCCCACCGAGACCTGTGCCCCGGAACCCCCCACCAACCTCGTCGGCCTGGACCTCAACGCCGGCGTGACCAACCGGTTGGTCGTGATCAACGATGGCGACCAGTCCGTCACCGCCTCCGACGGGATCGGCCCGGCCAATGACAAACGCCGCGCCGTCCGCCCGAATGGCACGCTCCTCAACTTCGGCATCACGGACAATTATCTCGGGCTCCCGTGCAATGATCCCCGCGCGATCAAGGTGTGCGTGCAGTTCTATGACGATCCCGCCTTTGCCGGTGCGGACGTCCGGTTCGGACCCGAGGCCTTCGCGACCGACGCCACGGGTGGGGTGGGGATTTACCCGCCCGAACAACGCCAGGTGCTGGAAGGGACCGGGCAATGGATCCGCAGGTCGTGGACGGTCCCGGCCGTCAACCTCAAGGGCGTGAACGCCGGAACCCTCACGGCGGGTCCCCGTTTCATCTCGGAAAACGGAACCGTCTATGTCTCGCGCATCGACCTCGCGGTCCTGCGCACCGGCACCAACACGCTGGCGGGGATCGATCCCCTGCAGGATTGCTTTGCGGATCCAAACA
>JANYCC010000261.1 GCA_025360495.1 Verrucomicrobiota bacterium
GAAAACCCGCCCCCCCGGAGCTGTCGCGACCGCCCTGGGAGGGCGGGTTTTCCTACCCGCCCCGCTTCTCCCATCGCCCGGCTTCCCACGATGCCCAGATGCGCCCCCGGGACTCCGAACCCATCACGGTCAGCGGCGGGAGGCGATCGCGGCGATGATCAGGACGACGAGGAGGATCCCGGCGACGAGGAAGAAAATCTTCCAGAAACTATAGGGTCGTTCGCCGGCGATCCCGCCCGTATAGCCGTTGACGACGACCTGGAAACTCTTGCCATTGAAATCGTAGGCCAGCAACCACACGGGCACCAGGATGTGCTTGAAGGTCTGACCCGACCAATCGGCCGAGACTTGCAGGTTGCGCTGGGTGTCGCCGGGCACCTGCCGGCTGCACAGGCTGCGGAGTTGGGCGGACATGCTTTCCCGTGTACGCTGGGCCGCGGCGACCAGGTCGATCTGGTACCGTTCGACCGTCCATCCCGCCAGGAAGCCCGGGTTGTAAGGGACGAGTTGGGTGGTGGGGAACGGTTCGACCTTGGCGAGCAGTGCGGGATTGACGCCTTTGGTCGCCGCCACGAGTTCGTCGTCAAAGAAATGCTCGAGGTCCCCGGAGCTGAATTCCCAACGGGTTCTCTGGACCGACCGGGATTGTTGGTTGCCGTTGGCATCGGTATAATACTCGGTCTCGGTATAATGATAACCGCTCTCCGCAGTCCAGTGGGCGCGGGCTTGGGCGTCGAAGGTCCAATACGGGATGTAGATGCCGCGCAGGGTGTCGGTGAGGGCCTTGGTGCCGAGGGTGGACGGCGCGAACCAACGGGAGCCGTACCACTCGCGGATGGCATCGCGGACCTGGGATTCGGCGAGCTTGAACGCGAGGAGGCTTTCGGGGCTGAACGCCTCCTTGACGTCCGCATACGGGATGAGGCTGGACGACCCGCAGAAATCACAACGTTTGCCGACCTTCTCCGGATCGAAAACCGAGATGGCGTTGCAATTCTGGCAGCGGACCTGGGTCTTTTCCGCCTGCCAACCGCGGCGGCTGTCCGGGATGGTTCGCAGGGCCCCGACCAGGTCGTGTTCACGGATCACCTCTTCGCCCCCGGGCGCGGTCTCAAGTTTGGCCGGCGAAACGGTCCCGCAAAAACCGCAGACCAGGGCCTGTTTGGCCGGGTTCCAGATCGCCTCGGCCCCACAGGCGGGACAGGCGAACTTACCCCGGGCCAGGACCTCCACGGGCGGCGGTGTCGGTGGATTCGGCGGCAGCGGCGGCGGGGCCATGGTTGGGAGAGGCGGCACGCGCCCTGAGGAACGGTGCCGCCCGCAGGGAGTTTGTGGTCAGGACTTGAGGAACTCGGTGATCGCCGCCCGCTGGACGCGCCAGGTCGAGCCGATCTTCTTGCCCTTGAGCGAACCGTCCGTGAGTGCCTGGACGACGTCGGCTTCCGTGACCCCCAAGGATTGTGCGGCCTCGGCGGGGCTCATGAGTTCCGGCATCCCACCGGACGCCGGAGGGTTGGGAATCGGAGGTGGAACCGCGCCGGCCGGGGCGGTGGCCTGGGCCATGATCCCGCCCGCCTGGCCCAACATCTGTTGCGCCATTGCCATGCCCACGGCGAACTGGGCCATCTGTCCGCCCGGCCCGCCACCGCCCTCGCCCTTGGCGAGACCGTCGGCCATCTGCAGTTTGACGTAATCGTTGAGGTTGCCGATCGCCGCCATGCTCGACCGCTTGTCGATCGCCTGCTCCACCTCGGGCGGCAGGCTGACGTTCTCGATCAGGAAACTGCCGAGTTCGATCCCGTACTTTTGCCGCAGGGTCGGGTTCAGCACGGGCAGCAACGCATCGCCCAATTCCGAGTAACGCGCCGCCAGGTCCAACACCGGGATCTTCGAGGCGGCCAGGGCATCGGTGAACACGCTCACCAGGCGCGAGCGCATCGTGTCGACGAATTCCTCCAACCGGAAATGGTGGTCGGTGCCGGCCACCTCCTTGAGGAACGTCCGCACGTCCACCACATGGAAATCATAAGTGCCGAAGGCCCGGGCGCGCACGATCCCGAAGTCCGGGTCCCGCAGCATCACCGGGTTGGACGTGCCCCACTTGTTGCCGGTGAACAGGCGGGTGTTGACGAAATAGACGTCGCATTTGAAGGGCGACTCGAACCCGAATTTCCATCCCAGGATTGTGCTGAGGATCGGGATGTTCTGGGTGGAGAGCGTGTGTTTGCCCGGGGCGAAGGTGTCGGCGAATTGCCCCAGGTGGATGAACTGGGCGGTCTGGGACTCGCGGACGATCAACTGCGCACCGTTCTTGATCTCCTTGTCCTGGTCCGGGAACCGCCATGAGATCGTGTCCCGGGAGTCGTCCTCCCATTGGATGATCTCGAGGAATTGTGTTTTGAGGTAATCCAACAGGCCCATAAATGATCCTTGATCGTGTGGTTGCGCTGACGTCGCAGTTGGTAGTGCCAAGATCCTGAGGCTGACACTGGAATTTGCCAAACCGGATTCCAGATTTGCAACCGTTGTCTCACGAAGCACCCATAGCCGCCGACGTAAGGAGGCGGACCCCGATCCCCGTAGCCGACGAAGTCAGGAGGCGGATCTCGCATGGCCTGTCGGGGGTCCGCCTCGTACCTCGTCGGCTACGGGAAGGGGGACTCCGGATTCGACAGGATGCGGGCCTTTCCGCTATCGTGCAGTTCTATGTTCGAAGTGACGCGGGCCAGGGTATCCGAGCTCGCCGCCAAGTTATCCCAGTTGCGGAAGTTTCTCGATCTGCCCCTGCTCCAAAAGCGGGTCGCGGAAATCGAGGCCCAAATGGCTTCCGACACCTTCTGGAACAACCAGGAAACCGCCCGCAAAGCCATCGAGGAGGTCAACACCCTCAAAAAGAAGGTCGAGCCCATGGTGTCGTTCGGCCAGCGTCTCGAGGATATCGGGGTGCTCCTCGAACTCGGCGAGGCGGAACCCCCCGCCGGCCAGGACCAGATCCAGAAAGAGGCCGATGCCGAACTGGCCGCCCTGTCCAAGGTCGTCGACGGCTTCGAGCTCGAGGTGCTGCTCACCGGGCCGCACGACAGCCGTAACGCCGTCTTCAGCATCCAGGCCGGCGCCGGCGGGACCGAGGCGCAGGATTGGGCGGAGATGCTCTCCCGGATGTACGGGCGGTGGTTCGACAGCCGGGGTTGGAAATGGGAGGCCATCGACGCCTTGCCGGGGGATTCCGCCGGGCTCAAGAGTGTCACCTACCGCGTCGAGGGGACCAACGCCTACGGTTTCACCAAGGCCGAACGCGGTGTTCATCGGTTGGTCCGCATCTCCCCGTTTGACTCGAACAAACGGCGCCACACCAGCTTTGCCTCGGTCGATGTCGTCGCCGAGCTCGATGACCTGTCTTTGGCCGACGTCGTGGTCCCTGACAGCGAGCTCAAGCGCGATACGTTTCGGTCCGGCGGCAAGGGTGGTCAGAACGTGAACAAGGTGGAGACCGCGGTCCGCCTGACCCACTTGCCGACCGGGATCGTTTCCGCGTCGCAACAGGAACGGTCCCAAGCGCAGAACGAGGCCACGGCGTTGAAGATGCTGAAGGCCAAGATCTATGCCTTGCGGTTGGACCAGGCCAAGGCGGACATGGAGAAATTCTATGGGGACAAGGGCAGTGTGAGCTGGGGCAACCAGATCCGCAGCTATGTCTTCCAGCCTTATCGCATGGTCAAAGACCTCCGCACCGGGGTGCAGACCAGCGATGTCCAAGGGGTCATGGATGGCGATCTCAACCCCTACGTCAACGGTTGGCTCCGCGGCGGCTGTCCCCTGAAGCGAATGCCCGGCGTGAAGGACGAAGAAGAATGATTTGTCCGGGCCCGGAGTCGGTGCCTCGGAGGGGTGGCGGTTCAGGGGTAGGGCGAGGTTCCACCCGAGCCGCACCGGTGGCATCCATGGAGGCAGTCTGAGGCTCTGCCCACTCATCCACGCCGTGATGAAACATTCTGGTGGCGAAGTTGTCTTGGGTTTATCTGTCGTCGCGCGTTTCCCAAAATCACCTGTTTCCGGCCCCATCCCATCCGGTTTCGACATGAACCTCCTTGCTCCCTTCCTGGTGGCCGCCGTGGCGTTGGCGGCGTCCTCCACCCTCTGTGCCCAGACGCCCCCCGCCGGTCCCGTCGTCATCAATGAGATCTTTTATCACCCGCCGCCGGATCGGGTCGGACTGCAATGGGTGGAGTTGCATAACCCGGGGGGCGACGCGGTCGACCTTTCGGATTGGTCCTTTTCCAAGGGCATCACCTTCAAATTCCCGTCCGGGTCGAAACTGGCCGCGGGCGGCTATGCAGTGGTGGTTCAGGATGCCGCCGCCTTTCACCGCCAATATGGGGCGGCGGCACCGGTCGCCGGGGTTTTCACGGGTCATCTCTCCGGTCATGGGGAACGGGTGGAAATCCAAGACGCCAAGGGTCGGGTGATCGATTGGGTCCACTATTCCGACAAGGCGCCCTGGCCGGCAGCCCCTGACGGATCCGGTGAGTCCCTCGAGCGGGTTCATCCGGGATCACGCTCCGACATTCCTGGCAATTGGGTGGCCTCCCTGCCGGGTCGGCCGCCCGGGCCGTGGGGGACCCCGGGACGACGCAATGACGCCTTCCGGACGAACCTGCCGCCGATCGCCTCGGAGATTAAGTTCGATCCGTTGGCGGCGGGGCGGCCGAACCGGGTTTCGGTCTGGTGGAACGATTCCGACGGCGTGGCCTCGGCAGACCTGGTTTTCCAAGTGGGAACGGAAAAGGGCTGGGGGCCGGACAAGGTGTTGAAGATGCCGCGGGCGGAAGGGGATGCGAAGGGGGGGACTTATGCCGTCGAGATCCCCGCGGTCGCCGACGGGTCGGTCGTGCGATTCCGGTTGCGGGCGCAGGACGGACTTGGCAACGAACGGATCGTGCCGGCTCCGCAGGAATTGGCCCCGGCGTTCTCGTATCTTTCGTGGGTGAAACCGCCTCGTGGGACGATCGGCCAATTGCACTTGTGGGTGCACGGACACGCCGAGCCGGCCGGACCTTCCTTCCGCAATCCGCGCCGGGCCAAACCGGAGAAGCCGGGTCGTGGCGAAATCACGGCGATCCTGGTGCCGCCAGAAGGGGCGGGTGACCCCGATCTGCACGATTTCATCCGGGTTTCTGAGCGTGCCGGCGGTTGGAAAGTGCGGATGGGTCATGGTCGGACCCTGATGGGGATGAAGACGGCGAACGTGATTTTTGAATCGGAGCCGCGCTGGGTTTTGGCCGAGCACCTCGCGTATGAGGTTTACCGTCGCGCGGGGGTCCCAGCCCCGGCCAGCGGGCACCTGCGGGTGATCGTGGATGGTGAGCCGATGGGCTACCACCTCTACGTCGAGCAACCCGACGAGGCGTTCCTGGCGCGGCAAGGGCGCGATCCGGACGGCAACCTCTACAAAATACTGTGGTACGGCCAGGGGGTGGTGGCCCAACACGAAAAGAAGAACCATCCGCAGACGGGCCATGCCGATATCAAGGACTTGATCCAAGGCCTGGCCAGTCGCAACGGGGACGACCAATGGAAGTACATCCAGGAACAATTCGTGGTCGATGAGGTGGTCAACTACTTCGTCGTCAACAGTTGCATCCAGAACTGGGACGGGTACTTCAACAATTATTTCACCCTGCACGCACCGGGTCCCCACGGTCGCTGGGAGATCTACCCTTGGGACGAGGACAAAACGTGGGGTGATTTTGACGGGGCGCCGCCGAAGAAGGACTGGTACTCGTTGCCGCTGACCTACGGGGCGAATGGGGATCCGCCCGCGAACGGCGGGCGGTTTGGCGGCGGGATGTTCGGGGGCCAGATGTGGTGGCGTCCTCCGGGTTGGTTCAGCGGACCGTTGCTGGCCAATCCGGGCTTCCAAAAGCGGTTCCGGGCGCGCCTGCGTGAGTTCTGCGAAGCCGAATTCACCGACGCCAAGCTCCGCCCGGTGATCGACGCCTTGGAAAAGCAATTGGAACCCGAGGTGCGCTTCCGGGCCGGGGTGCGCGACGCCCGCGAGGAGAGCGCGTTGCGGCAATTCCATGAGGATATCGATTCGTTCCGTCGGCAGGTGGTGCACCGACGGGAATTCATCCTCAAGGAACTGGGCGTGGCCAAGTAAGCGTTACCGGGGAAGGATCGTCGAAACATCCGCGCCCATGGTTGCGCCCGGCGTCCGGGGTGGGTATTCCCATCCGGCGCAGCTATGTTTGGATTTGGCAAACCTAAGAACCCCGACGCCCACCGGTACTATCTTCTGCCGGGGCAGGGTCGTGGTGCGCGGCGAAAGCATCAGCGCCAACTGATCGCCGCCTGGGTGGTCGGGGCGATCGCGGCGGCCATTTTGGGCGCCGGGTTGTGGCTGCTCAATCGACGGTACTGAGGGAAGCCCTCTGCCGGCTTGTCTCCCCCGTCGCTTGGCGGCAGTTTCAACGCCGATGAACCCCATGCCGCGTCGCCGTTTCCTGTCCGCCGCCGCCGTCACCTTCGCCGCAGGCTCGGTCAACCACCGGGCTGTCGCCGCACCTGCGACCGACCG
>JANYCC010000293.1 GCA_025360495.1 Verrucomicrobiota bacterium
GGAGCCTCGCCCTACCAAAACAGACAACGCCGGTGGGCCTTCATCCCTCAACCTTCAACCTTCAACCTTCAACCTTTCCCTGGGGCCCGTCCCTACGCGAGGAGTCCCTTCACCAATTCGCCATGGACATCGGTCAGCCGGAAATGCCGCCCTTGGACAGGTTGAAGGTTGAAGGTTGAAGGTTGAGGGATGAAGGCCCACCGGCGTTGTCTGTTTTGGTAGGGCGAGGCTCCGCCCGAGCCGTCCCGGATGGCCATGGGGACGTTCTCAAGATGTCCCGATCCGTGTCCTCCGCGACATCCAAGGTTTGTTTTCCGGAAGTGGCGCTGCGGTCTCGGGGACTCGTGGAACTCGTCCCTCCAAGAGGTCTGCGAAAGGCCCGCTCACGGCGCGCGCTGGCGGAGCACCTTCAGGTTCTGCTTCACGTCCGGGTTGTCGGGATCCAGTGCGGCGGCCCGTTCCAACAGTGGGCGGGCCTCCTCAGGCCGGTTTTGTTGGAGGCGGATCGCCCCCAACGTGGCATGGGCCAGCGCGTCCGTGGCATCCAACCGGATCGCGGCCTCGAAATGGACCGCTGCCGCCTCGAACCGGCCGCCATCGACGTCGATCATCCCCAGGTTGCCGTGCGCACGGGCATTGCCCGGGTTCAACCGGAGCGCGGATTGGAATTCGGCCGCCGCCGCCACCGTGTCGCCTTCAAGCCGGTGCATCAAACCCATATAATAATGCCCGTCATCCAGGTCGGGCGCCACCTGCACCGCCGTGACGAAGTGGCTCTTCGCCTCCGCCTGCCGCCGCAACCCCAGCAGTGCCCGGCCGAGGTTCACATGCGCCGCCCCGTCCTTCGGATCCACCCGCAACCGTTCGCCATTATACGCCAGGGTGTCCCGGATCGCCCGATCCAGGTTCGACCGGTTGAACGCCGTCGCACCCGCCGCCGACCGCGGCAGCAACTGCAGCCATAGCTCGGCCATCTCGTCCGTCGTGTTCAATCCGAACCGCACCCGCCGCGGGGGATTGGAAGGATTCCTCGGATTCGCGGCGGAGTTGTCAAAACTCACACGCATCTCCACGCGCGTGCCGGCAGGAAGAAAGACCGGCTGGCGATAGATATAATCCCCCTGCCAATTGAAATCCCACGACGGGATCAGCAGCAGGGAACGGCCGGTGCCGTCGGGCAGCGTCGCCCGCGCCTCGACCCGCTTCCCCAGGTAATGCGTGTGCGGCAGGATCCCGAGCAGATCGGCGTCCGCCGGCACCACGAAATCATCCGTCACCACTGTGTTCGTCGCACCCGGCGCCAGGTCGATCGCATAGCTCACCAACGCGACCTTCACCGGTTGGTTGGTCGGCGGCTGGTCGGTGAAATAAAACCCGACCTCGGCCTGCAACGGATCGGGCTTCCCCAAGGTCTGCAGATGCATCTGGAGGACCACGTCACTGCCGGACTCCAGGATCCAGGGAAGACCCGGCGGATTCTGCCGCGGGCTGGCCCCCGGTTGCCAACTCGCAAAATGACCGTTGGGCGAATTGATCCCCGCGGGCGTGTCCATTCCGGGAAAGCCGGGTTCCGGATCCGCGGCATCGCGCCGACGGGCCTCCCCCGTGCGATCGAGGCGCAGGAAGGCATGATGCACCGCGCGTGAATGGGGCCGGAATTCCCACGCCGCAACGTACCTCGCCCGATCCACGGGCACCGGGATGACGAAGTGCCGGTACACATCCCTTCCCGCCGCCGGCACCCTATAGGACTCCGGCATCCGCACGATCAGATCCGGCTTTCCCAATGGCCAATCACCCGTCCACACCCGCGGAACAGGCGCCTTCACCGGGTCGCCCTCCGGCATCCCGTCCGCAACCCATTGCCCAAGCGTCCGGATCGCCTCGTCCGTCAACCGGCGCTCCCCCACGAATCCACCCTCCTGCGGCGCTGGCAACCAAGGTGGCATGAACCGGCGCCCGGTCACGTCGGCGATCTCCCGACCGTGCTTCCTGGCGTCCTCAAGGGTCAGCAGCGGGAACGGCGCCGATTGGCCCGGCCGATGACAGACCGCGCAATGAGCCTGTAGGAGGCCCTCCACGTGTTCGTGATAGGTCGGGCCATCCGCCGCCGCCAACGAGGCCGCGACCCCGAGGATCCCCATCGCTCTTAGAATGCGCATTATGATGGGGGAACTCACAGGGGCCACGGTTTCAGGGTCCACGAAAGCTGCAACCCACCGCCGGCACAACCCGGCCTGAGGGCGGGTCCCCGGCCAGGTATCCCGACAACGCTTCGGCCAGATCGTGACGCGTCGCCGCCGGCCGACCCTGGCCCAACGCTGCATATTGGTCATTCACGCGCCCTTGGTAGATCAATTTCCCGTCGGATGCCAAGGCCACGACCTCCGGCGTCACCCGGACCCCCAACCGAACCGCCAATGTCCACCCCGGATCCCGGTACGCTTCCGGGAATAATCCGAACTCGGCCCGATGTTGACGGATCGCCGCGTTGCCATCGGCGGAGTTCGCATAAACATGGACGAATCGGACCCCGTTCGTCTCGGTCTCCCGGGCCAGTTGCACCAATTCCGGCAGGCACCGGTTGGCAATCGGACAGTCAACGCTGAGAAACACCAAGACCGTCGCCTTGCCACCGGCCAACGCTGCCATTGGGTGCTGATGTCCCGACAAATCGGTCAGGGGTGGCAGCCTGCCGGGCGACACCCCGGCGCATCCTGTCAGCCACAGGATCAGAATCAGCCCGAAGCCCAGTCCACCGTGCTTCATGGCTGCTTCCTCCGGATCGTCCGTGTGTTGCGCAGGATCAACCCCGTCACTCCGTTCGTTCGCCAGGCCGCTTGCAGGGCGGACGGGATCGCGATCCCGGGCGGGCCTTGGGAGAACGCCCCGAGCACGATGTCGATCGCCCCGTCCCCATCCAGGTCCCCGGCGTCCATCGTCAACCAACGGCCCAGCGTGGCACCCGGGAACGACTGCGCGGAGAATTTCATTCCGCCGTCATTGCGCAGGTAAAGAAAACTCTCCTCCGGACTCCGCGCATAATCGGGGAAGAAGGAAATCACCGCCAGGTCCAGGTCCCCGTCCCCGTCGAAATCGCGCGCCACCGCCTTGAACGCCCCATTGACCGGGTAAAACCAAGCCTCCGTGAAATTATATTTCCCGTCATTCAGATAAATCCGGACCCCGTGATACCGCTTGAACGGCGAGGGATACTCCCCGTTGTCGCCATTCGTGAGCACCACATCCGGGAACCCGTCCCCGTTCATGTCCACCATCTCGAAATGGGTCGAACCAAACACCGGATGAAACCTCAACAGCGCGCGCACGCTGAATTCACCCTTCCCCAGGTTGGTGAACAGGTACAACCCCTCGCTCCCCTGCGCCATCAGGACCAGCAGATCGGGTCGCCCGTCGCCATTGACGTCGCGAACCTCCGCACCGATCGCACCCGGGGTGTCGAGCAACACATGTTCTTCATAACGTCCGTCCGCCATCTGCTCAAACCAGGAGAGACGACCGAGATAATTCCCGAACGAACACACCACCAGGTCGCTCCGTCCGTCCCCGTTCAGATCGGCCACCACGCAATCGGTCGGACGTTGCAATCCGGTGAGCAGATCGCGCGCAACCCCTCCCCCGCCCGCAACCCCGGATGGCAGCACCACCACCCGTCCCTCGGGGACATCGGACGGGAACACATGCCCGATCAGCGTCGCCAACGTCCGATCTCCATCCGTCGTCAACCCGACCGCGGCGCCCTGCAGCGGGATTTCGCGCAGCAGATGTCCGCTGGAGCCAAACACGGACAATCCGCCCATGGCCGCATCGCCCAACACCACTTCGTGCCGGGCCGGGTCGATGCGGACCATGGTGGTCAGCGGCGGTTGCAGGGTGCGGACCAGTTTCTCGACGGTGAAATGCTCCAACTGCGGCGCTATCTCCCCGCGGGGTCCTTGGGGGAGCGCGATCTGCGGTGCCGTTCGGATATAATAATTGCAGATCGCATTCCACTCCGCCTGGGTCACCAGGGGTGTGGGTGGGAACAGGTGGGCCGCCTCCAGTCGGGCCCCGTCGGCACGCCCTTCAAAGCGGATCTGGGCCACCCCAAGGAATGGCGCCATCTTGCGCAGAGCCCCCGTGGACCAGGTTTGTTTGTCGAGCAGATCGGGTTCGGGAAACAGGTGGCAGGCCGCGCAGAATTGGTGCGCCAGATCGGAACCCATCTTCCATTCATCGCTCATCACCGGACCTGACGCTGCGACGGCCTCGGCTGAGAGCCGTTGCCCCCCTCCACACGTCAGGAGGGCCGCCCCGATCCATCCCAGCACCCCCACCCACACCCCGGAGGGACGAGCTCCGAGAGTCCCACTTCCCTCCCACCGGCCCGCGTCTGATCGTGGGACTCGTATGACTCGTGCCTCCGATCGGTCTGGGGTTTTGTCCATTCGCCTCATG
>JANYCC010000350.1 GCA_025360495.1 Verrucomicrobiota bacterium
CAGTCCAAACCAAGCCTTCAGGTTCCAGGCCAGACCCGCCATCACCATGTACGCCCAGTTGCTGACCAGGTCGGCCACCGGCATCCTCATGGCATTGACCCCGTTCTTGAGCTGTTCGATCACATTCTCCTGGTCACAGCGTCCGTTGGCCAGGGCCACGATCTGCTCCGCCGAGTCCATGCGGTTGGTGATGTAAAAGAAGTATTTGTATTCTTGGAACAATTCCCGGCGGCCCTCCTTCACCGTGATGTCCTTGCGCAGGATGATCACCCGGTAGGCTTGCGCGCACTTCGCGGGCTGATAGCCGATCTCCGTCAGGTCCTCCCCCTGCAGTTCGAGATTGCGAAATCCCTTCTCGATCACCAATTCCTCCCTGACCCGCTCCGGCTTCTGTCGTGGCTGGGTGGCGATCGTGTACTTGGGCTGACGTTGCAAGGGCTTCCAGTCAGCCGCGGACACGCTTTGGGCCAGGCCCACCAGCTTGGGATGGGCATCAATCCCCAGCACAAAGCGAGTGCCGCTTTTATCCCAGCGATCCAGATGGGCGGTGTGGCTGAAATCGGTGTCCCCGCGGATCGTGACGCGGTGGGCGACCTGGCCGACCAGGTCGATGGCCCGGTCGATCCATTCCACACTGTCGGTGTGGCTGGCGGCGTTGCCCGGACGGTTGACCAAATACAGCACCTCCTTGGTATTGGCCAGCGACACCACCAGCGGGGCATAACCCCAGATTCCCTTGTAAGACAAATCGATGCCCGCTTTGCATTCCCCCAGCGTGCCCGCGATGGTGCCGTCCACATCCACCAACGCCTCGTGGAGAAAGTCAGCCGGCTGAAGCTTCCAGACCACCAGGCGGGAACGATTGATCGCCTCCTGCAAACCCACCACATCCTCGACCTTGAAACGACGGGTGAAATCCCCCGCGGTGGTCGGGTCGGGGAGCCGCTGCGCGCCCAGGCCGTTGAGGTAGACCTCGTCCTGCCGCCGCAGCTCGATGTCCTCCAGGCGCGTGCCGCCGGCAAGCACGTTGTAAGCGATGTTCAGAACGTGGTCGCTCTCATGGTAGGGCAGATGGATCTTCAGAAGGTGCAGACTTTCATTGATCCGGCGGTCCAAGCCGAGCCTCCGGGCCATGAGGTGCATGGCCCCGATTCCGCCACAGCCGGTGGCGGTGGTGCGGCCGGCGACCTCATAGTGAATATTGCCGGCCGAGAACATCGGCTTCTCCTGCTCGTCCCAGGTGCGCGGCTTGAGGCGTTTGGTGATTCTCTGCTTGCGTTGCTTGAGGTGGCGGGAGTAATTGTTCTTCACTCGAAATGGCGGTTTTTGGTTGTGATGGATGCTTAATACACACACATTTCAACCAATACAGACGGCCATTTCGAGCATTTTCTTGCGTATTAGCTAATTAATCACGCTGGTTTCAGGACTAGCAGTGGCGAGCATCAATGATGGCGGAAACGTCGGGCCGCTGCAATTGGGCGAACTCACCAGCGCTTGGCATGGTCTGAGGGAAAAGTACCCGGGCCAATTTGCCAGCACGCCCTCCGAAGCTGTGGCGTGGCACCTACGCGAGGCGCAACAAAGCGAGGCGGAGGGAAATATCACGGCTGCCTCGTTCCACTTGGAACGTGCCTTGGAGCGGGCGCCCCTCGATCCAGTCATCGCGCGGAGGCGGGCGGAACTGACCGCGGCCGCAGGGCCGAAAACCAAACCGGATCGTCCCGGTCCCCTTCCCCCCGGACACATTCCCGCCCGGGACCCGGAGGCCAGCCCGGGACAGATTGATCTTTCGCGCCACTACAATCTCGGGTTGCGGGACAGTTTGAGCCAGAACCAGAACGGAAACGATTTCAGTCAACTCCCGTGCGGCCTTCAACGCTTTGGGGGGGTGCGTTTCGATGTCCGGGGTCTCGTTCATCTCAGCGGCCAGGGGGTGACGCGGGCTGGCCAGATCTACCCCGACCGTGCGGATGACATCCGTGTTGGGCAAAAATGTCGGCGGCTTCATTTTCTTCAGGCGACATCTTGGGATGCTTCGGTGGGGAGCCAAACCGGAACCTACGTGCTGCACTATGCAGACGGCCAGCAACTGGAAATGCCAATCGTTTACGGGCGGGATCTCGTGAACTGGTGGTTTTGGGGCTTCCCCACCGAACTCAAGGATTCCAGCTCCGCCTTCGCGGTCTGGATCGGCAACAACCGTTCCGCAGCGAAGACCGACAAGTCGATCTGCCTCTATAAAAGCACCCGGGAGAATCCGTGGCCCGATGTGGAGGTGGTCAGCATTGACTTCATTTCCAATCAATCCGAGGCCGCGCCGTTCCTGGTCGCCCTGACGGTCGAATGAAGATGGCACCATGGTGGCACTTGAGAAGAAGTCCCACCACGGCTGACGCGGATAATCCGGATAGATCATAGTTTCCTATCCGCATCATGCGTGTCATCCGTGGTTCATTTTCTAGAATTGCCGCCGTGGTTTTGGTGGCAAATGTCCGAATCCGGATTTCTCTGACACTTTTTTCCCGCCGAAACGCAAAGAGCCAACCCGGGTCCTGGGTGCTTGGAAACGCCCAACGGGGCACCAACGCCACCGACATCACCAACGGGGTCCTGTATTCGCAGGTGGGGTCCATGGCGGTCTATCGGTGTCCGGCGGATCGCTCCTTTGTGACGCCCGTGAAATCGCCCCGTTTGCGCAGTTACGCGGTCGAGGGTTGGTTGGGCGCCAGTTTTGATGACTGGAATGTTTCAGTCATGGGGGTGCTGCCGGGCTGGAGCACACGTTCGTTCAGGTGAAATAAGCCCGACGGGGTGTATGCCTTCATTGACGAACACGAGCGCATGGAAAGGGCTCCCGAAGGTGCCGGGATTTCCGCGTGACCCTGAGCAATCCAACGGGCGGAGCCACGCTGGGAAGGGCGTCAACCACCGTGAATATTGTGGGGGCCTATTCCGAAGTGGCGCCCCCATTTGACACGGACGCCTCTATCCAACTCCGTGCTCTGGCGGACGCCCGGAAATTTCTCTACGGCGCTCCCCGACGACACCACCGACCGGTGGGGCAACAGGTTTTGGAATGCCACCGATGCTGCCGGCGATTTTGGGCACACGGGTGTCGATGACGCCGGATAGCTTCGGGATCTGATTGAGGAGATTGGGAGCCTCGTCGCCATGGACCGAAAGCGCGTCTACCTGATCGGACACTCCAACGGGGGCTCTATGGCATATCGGATGGCCTGCCAGTTTTCAGATCAGGTCGCCGGCATCGCGAGTCTCGCGGGCACCACCTTCATGGATCCCACCCAGTGCAGACCCTCCGAACCGGTTAACATCCTGCACATCCACGGAACTGCCGAGACCATCGATCCGTACGCCGGAGGTGCGGACAGCACGAGCTTCGCCGCAACAACGGATTGGACGCCAGGAGGGGAATGAAATGGCCGCGAAAGAACACAGAGAAGGCAAATGGGGAATAAGCATTAATTAGTTTCCGTCGCTTTGCGCTCTTTGTGTTCTTTTGCGGCCATTTCCTCCCCGGGCTGGAGAGTTAGGGTTTCAGCTCACGGAGCAGAGGCTCCTCGCACGCGGACTTTTCTGGCTTCGTCCGATACGGGGACTGTGCCCGGATTCCCATAATGCGCAGTCTTGTCATTTCGGTGGCACTTTCTTCGGGCTGAATCCGCATTGTAGTGTGAGACGCGATCGAGACAGGCGATCGACCTTATGAACCCCAATGTTCGCCAAACACCCGTTGCGTCATGAAAGATCCGGTTCACCAAGGTCACTTCGGGCCCCCCGGTCAGCGTGTCGATGGACGCCGCGTCCGCCTGCGTGGGCGATTATGCCAACGATGGCTTCCCCGATTTCTTTGTGGCGACCTCCACTGTCCATGTGGTGTTTCGCAACGAAGGCAACGGAGCGTTCACACGGATCACGGGCGGCCCCCTCGCGGGCAGTGTCGCCATTTTTCCCACCCGTTACTTGCGGAGCGAGAGAGACCGGGACGTGTCGGTTTGACCTGAATGTCCGGACATCCGCCCGAAGGGATGTGCGGTCCTGAATGACCCCACTTTTTCAGGCTTCCGGCCTTGCCGGAGATCTCTGACTAACAACAAACACAAACCTATGGATAAGCCCATGCAAATCATGCTCACCACATCAACGTATCGCCGATGTTCCCCAGCGCCCCGATGGAAAGTCGCGCTGCTTCTGCTCGCGGCAGGTGTCGCTTTTGGAACCGACAGCCGGGCTGACGAAGTGACTGATTGGAACCAGCACCTGTTGCATGCCGGACTGGTGGCCAAGACCCCGGCGCCGGTGATGGCACGGGTCGCGTCGCTGGTCCAGAGCGCCGTGTTTGACGCCGTCAACGGCATCGAACGGCATTATACCCCGATTCACCTTGTCGCCGACGCACCGCGGGGTGCTTCACGCCGTGCGGCGGCTGTGCAAGCGGCCTACACCATGTTGGTTCATGTGTACCCCACCCAGAAAGCCGACTTCGACACGGAACTGGCTGCCTCGATGGAGGCACTGCTGGAGGGAGGCGAGAATGACAACGACCAGTCGGTGCAGCGGGGGGTTGCGTGGGGCGGATCGGTCGCCGACGCCATTTGGGCTTGGCGGAGCACGGATGGGTTCACGCCGACACCACCGCCTTTCTTGGGCGGGCTTGCCGTCGGAGAATGGCGTCCCACACCGCCCGCCTTTGCACCGGGTGCGGTGCCGCAGTTCGCCACCATGACGCCGTGGGGCATCCAATCGCCCTGGCAATTCCGCCCCGGCGGTCCTCCCACGCTGGACAGTGTCCGCTGGGCGGTGGATTTCAACGAGACTCAATCGATGGGAAGCGCTTCGAGCGCGACTCGGACGGCCGACGAGACCCTGCTCTCCAAATTCTGGGCTGCGAGCACCGTGACGTACGATTGGGACACCGTGGCGGTGGGCCTGGCGACGGAGCGCAACTTCACCCTTACGGAGAATGCGCATCTGCTGGCGGTGCTGAACCTGGCGATCGCTGATGCGGTGATCGCCTGTTGGGACGCGAAGTACCACTATGTCGCTTGGCGGCCGGAAACCGCCATTGCCTTGGGGGACACCGACGGGAATCCGGCGACCGTGGCGGATCCCACCTGGACGCCGCTCCTGATCACCCCGGCGCATCCGGAGTATCCCTCCGGACATTCGGCGACCAGCGGAGCGGCCGTGACGGTGCTGACCCACTTCTTCGGTGAGGACACCGCCTTCACCTTGGACTCGGATGTGATGCCCGGGGTGACGCGCTCCTTCGATAGTTTTCCGGCGGCCTTGGATGAAATCACCGATGCCCGTGTGTTTGGGGGAATCCATTTCCGATCGGCCTGTGACGATGGCCGGAAGGTGGGTGGTGAGGTGGCTGATTACATCCTGAAAAACGTGATCCAACCGGCGCATGGGCATTAGCGGGAGCTCAGATCAGATGGCCTGAGGATGAGGGACCCGGCACCGGGGCAGGAAGCTCCGGTGCCGATTCCGTCGCGAGGGATGGTCATGAAAGTGACGGGTTAGGGGGGCCGGTGACCGTGAGTCAGCGATCCGTTGGTTCATGGCCCGCCCACGCTGCGCTCCCCGTCCCCGTTCTGGTTTCCGCCCCCCTCGGCCTCAATCGTGGCTTCGGTGATGAGGACGAGGACGCCGGGCATTGGGACGCGGCTTCCCCCTCCTTTTCCTCGTCCAAGGGATCGGATCCGGGAAATCCGTTGACGCCCCGGTGAGGCGGCCAACAGACTCCGTGCGGGTCAGGACGGGCCTCGGCGCAGTTTTTCCCAGTCGAACATGAGTACTCCCGACAATGCAGCGGTGTTTTCCAAGGGCCTTGAAGGCATTGTGGCGGCGCACACGCGCCTGAGCGACGTCCGTGGGGACCTCGGCCAACTGATCTATTGCGGCTACGACATCAACGAATTGGCCGGGGCGGTCAGTTACGAGGAAGTGGTTCATCTGCTGTACCACAACCACCTCCCGAACGCGAAGGAACTGCGGGAGTTGAAGGCGACGCTGGCCGGTTTCCGGGACCTGCCGCAAGGGGTGGTGGATCTGGTCACCCGCCTGCCCAGGGACACCCCCCCGATGCACGCCCTCCGCACCGGCGTGTCAGCTCTCGGGTGTTACGATACCACCGCGGACGACGACACCATGGATGCGCAACGGCGCAAGGCCCTGCGGTTGGTCGCCCAGATTCCCGTGCTGATGGCGTACTTCCATCGCGCCCGCCAGGGCCTGGACCTGGTCGCCCCGGACAAGAGCCTCGGCGAAGCGGCGAACTTCCTGCTGATGATCGATGGCGAACGGCCTTCGGCGGAAAAGGAGAGCACCATCGACATGTGTTACGTGCTCCATGCCGACCACGGCATGAATGCCTCGACGTTCAGCGCCCGGGTCACGATCTCCACGCTCAGCGACATGTATTCGGCGATCACCTCCGCGATCGGGACGCTCAAGGGTCCGCTCCACGGCGGTGCCAATGAGGGCGTCATCAAGATGCTCCAGCAGATCGGTTCGTTGGACCAGGTGGACGCGTTTGTGGACGAATGCCTGCGCCAGAAGCAGAAGATCATGGGCATCGGACATCGCGTGTACAAGGTCCTGGACCCGCGCGCACCGCACCTCAAACGCATGGCCCAGATCCTTTCGGCCAAGCTCGGCGAACCCAAGTGGATCCAGATGTCCGAACGGATCGCCACCCGGATGCTCGATGCGAAGGGGCTCCACGCCAACGTCGATTTCTACAGCGCCACGGTCTATTACTCGCTCGGGATCCCCACGGATTTGTTCACGCCGATCTTTGCGATCGCCCGGACCAGTGGCTGGACCGCCCACGTCCTCGAGCAGTTGTCCGACAACCGACTGATCCGGCCGATGTCCGTGTACACCGGGCCGGTCGGACTCAAGGTCGTGCCCCTGGCCAGCCGTTGAGCGACCCGATCCAACCCGGCCCCTGACCGGGCGGGACCCGTTTGATGCGACCCAGGGAAGAGCAGTCTCCGCGATCCGCGATTTCGAGATGAACATCCACGAATACCAAGCGAAACAGTTGTTGGCAAAGCACGGTGTGGCCGTGCCCGCGGGGGAACCCTGCCGGACGGTCGACGAGGCCCGGACTGCGGCCGAAAAACTGTTCGCCGCCGGTCACACCCTCGCCGTGATCAAGTCCCAGATCCACGCCGGCGGGCGCGGCAAAGGCACCTTCAAACATGGCTTTGTCGGCGGCGTCAAGCTGGCCCATTCGGTCGAGGAGACGGTGCACTTCGCCGACAACATGCTGGGCAAGGTGCTGGTGACGAAACAGACCGGCCCCGAAGGACGATTGGTGCAGACGATCCTGGTCGCCGCCGCCGAGACCATCAAAAAGGAGTTCTACCTCGCGGTGCTCCTCGATCGTGCAGTCAGCCGACCCCTGATCATGGCCAGCACCGAGGGCGGCGTGGAAATCGAGGAGGTCGCCGCCAGGACGCCCGGGAAGATTGTCCGCGAACACGTCGATCCCGCGGTGGGACTGATGCCGTATCAGGCCCGCAAGATCGCGTCCGCACTCGGGCTCAAGGGCGATCTCTTCAACCAGGCCTGCAAGCTCATCACCGGCGTCTATAAGACCTGGTGGGAGAGCGACGCCTCGCTCGTCGAGATCAACCCTCTTTGCATCGTCGCCGGGCCCGGTGGCAAAGAGGCCCTGGTCGCGGTCGATGCCAAGGTGGCCCTCGATGACAACGCGTTGTTCCGGCATGCGGACATCCTGGCGATGCGGGATCTGGCGGAGGAATCGCCGCTGGAGGTGGAGGCGAGCAAGTTCGCCCTGAATTACATCAAACTGGAGGGCAACATCGCGTGCCTCGTGAACGGGGCCGGGTTGGCGATGTCGACGATGGACATCATCCAGCATTTCGGTGGTGACCCGGCGAACTTCCTCGACGTCGGGGGTGGCGCCTCGAAAGAGCAGGTCGCGGCGGCGTTCAAGATCATCCTCAGCGACCCGGGGGTGAAGGCGATCCTGGTGAACATTTTCGGCGGGATCATGGATTGCAATGTGATCGCGACGGGCATTGTCGAGGCCGTGCGCGAAACCGGCCTGAAACTGCCCCTCGTCGTCCGCCTCGAAGGCAACAATGTCGCCGCCGGCAAGAAGACGCTGGCCGAATCCGGACTCACCATCATCGGCGGCGATTCGATGTCCGACGCCGCCCAGAAGGTCGTCAAGGCACTCAAAGCCGCCTGAGCCCACCCGTCGCAACTTCCTGCCACCCGAATCCATGGCCATTCTCGTCACTCCCGAAACCAAAGTCCTGATCCAGGGCATCACCGGGGCCTTTGGCGCCCGGCACGCATCGCTTTCCCTCGCTTACGGCACCCGGGTCGTCGCCGGCGTGACGCCGGGCAAAGGCGGCCAACTGTTCGAGAACAAAATCCCGATCTTCGACACGGTCGCCGAAGCCGTGAAACAGACCGGGGCCACCGCCAGCGCCGTTTTCGTCCCGCCGCCGTTTGCCGCCGACGCCATTTTGGAAGGGGCCGATGCCGGGTTGGAACTGGTGGTCGCGATCACCGAGGGCATTCCGGTGAATGACATGGTCCGGGTGAAGCGCGCGCTCCAAGGTCGCACCACCCGCCTGATCGGCCCGAACTGCCCGGGCATCGTCACGCCGGGCACCGGTCCGCAATCGAGCGGGGGTTGCCGCATCGGTATCGCGCCCGGTTATATCCATCGCCAGGGTCACGTGGGGGTCGTCAGCCGATCCGGCACGCTCACCTATGAGGCCGTGTGGCAACTGACCTGCCGCGGCGTCGGCCAATCGACCTGTGTCGGCATCGGCGGAGACCCGGTCAACGGCACCTCCCACCTCGATGTCGTCAAATTGTTCATGGCCGATCCCGAGACGCATGGGATCATCCTGATCGGCGAGATCGGCGGTGCGGCGGAGGAGGAGGCGGCGGAATGGATCGCCAGGTATGGGACCAAGCCGGTCGCCGGTTTCATCGCGGGTGCCACTGCACCCCCGGGCCGCCGCATGGGTCACGCGGGTGCGATTGTCAGCGGGGGCAAGGGCACGGCGCAGGCGAAAATCGAGGCGTTCCGCAAGGCCGGCATCGGCGTGGCCACCACGCCCAGCGAAATGGCTGACACGCTGCTTCGGATGATGTGAACGCCGGGCGGGTACGGGGCCCGGCGGCCCACCGGCCCCGGAACCTTTGACCCCATGGCAGCGGTCGATCTCCTACTGAACTTCGCCGCGTTGCTGATGTGGCTGTCGTGGCGCGGGGTGGGTGGATCGGAGACTGCGGGGGCCGCGGGAACCATCCTCGGCAATCTCCGCGCCGCCGAAACCCGGATCCAGCCACGCTGGGGTTACCTGGCCGGTTTGCTGGCGTTGCTGCTGGGACGGGCGCTCGTTTACCGGCAGGTGGGCCCTTCGCTCTATTGGCACCCCGGTTGGTCCGCAGGGGCGGTCACCGTCACGTTCCGCAGTGACAGCCTGCCCCGCATGCTGGCGTATTCCTTCGTCGGTTTCGGGTGGTTTCTCCTCGGGGCCTATACCTGGGCGGTCGGCATCCTGATGTTCAACCGCCCGCCGCACGACAAGGACGGCGTCACCCGGGCGGTGCGGCGGCAATTCGGCCGGTTGGCGTCACTCCCGGCGTTCCTGCTCGTGGTGCTGCCCTGGCTGGCGGCGGCATTGTTCTGGGTGGTGGTGGGGGGGATCGCCGCGATGGAACGGATGCTGACCCCGCTGCAAGGTTGGCCCCACCTGTTCCAGCAGTCGTTGGTGGTCGGGACCGCGATCTGGTGCCTGTGGCGATGGCTGATCCTCGGCATCCTCGGTCTCCATTTCCTCAACACCTATGTCTATCTCGGCAGCCATCCGCTGTGGGACTTCGTCCAGCAGACCGGCCAGCGTCTCTGCCTGCCGTTCCAATGGCTGCGGATGGGTCGGATCGATCTGTCCGTCCTCCCGGCATTGGTGGTTTATTTCGGTGTGCCGACGCTGTTGTCCACCGGGTTCCCCCAGCTCAAGGTCTGGCTGCCGGGACTGCCGCATTGGCTGGACTGGACGCAATTCGGGGCGCTTCCGACAATCTTCCGGGGTTTGCCATGGCACTGACCGAACCCGGCCACGCCATGGACCTGCCCCCATTCCTGCGCCGATGCCCGGAGGGAACGGTCATCGCGATCAAGGCCCAACCGCGGGCGCGCAGCACGGAATTGGCCGGGCTTCACGGGGCGGAGCTCAAGGTCCGGGTGGCGGCTCCGCCCGTGGATTCGGCGGCCAACGAGGCCCTCATCGCTTTCCTGGCGGAACTGCTCGGCTGCCCCAAACGATCGGTCGTCCTGCTGCGCGGGGGAAGTTCGACCCACAAGCAGATGCTCGTCACCGGCGTGCCTCTCGAGACTTTGGTGGAACGGTTGCGCGGATGACGGTTTCGGTCCCCCTCGCCCTGTGAGGAACGAGCGGGGATGGGAGAGGGGTCGGTCGGCGAAGTCAGATCCTGAACAGGAGGCAGCAGAGAACGCAGAGGTTCGATTCTCTGCTACCTCTGCTTTCTCCTGTTCAAATCCTGCCGAGTCCTGCTGGGCCAGTTTCGCCACCGGGTACAAACTGAGGACGAGACACGAGGCACGCGACGCGTTCTTTGCGTGAAAACCCCGATCGATATGGCCTAAAGTGAGCGCGATGACTTCGGCGACCTTCATCGGTTTGGCGGCCTTGGGATTGCTGGCGTTGGCCGGTTGCGATCGCCGGGCCTCGTCCCCGATCCCGCCCACCCTCCTGTCGTCCAGCAACGGACCCGCGGCCGGTCGCACCAACGCCGTGACGGGTCCCGATGCGTTGGCGGAGGAGGCCGACCGTTTGGTGGCCGCCGGCAAATGGACCGAGGCGGCGGTCGCTTATGAAGCCGCGGCCAAGGGGCGCCCCGACGACGAGGAACTCCACTTCAATCTCGCCTATCTTTATACCCGGCTCGGCCGCACCAATGACGCCGTCGTCCAGTACGGGGAATGTCTCCGGATTCTCCCGGAATATGCCGAAGCCCACAATAACCTGGGCAATCTGTTGCGGCGCCGAGGGGATTTCCCGGGGGCGATCGATCACTTTCAACAGGCCCTCAAGCACTCGCCCGGCAATAGCGGTGCCTTCAACAACCTCGGCACCGCCCTCGCGCTCCAAGGCCGCGTCGCCGAGGCCATCCCGAATTTTGTCCGGGCGACCGAACTCAACCCGAAGTATGCCGAAGCGTGGCAGAACCTCGGGACGGCTTATCTCCAGCAGAACCGGGTCGAGGAAAGTGTCCGGCCCTTGGAGATCGCCCTGGGACTGAACCCCGGCTTGGAGACGGCCCAACGCGCCCTGGTCCGGGCCCGACGGCAATTGACTGCCCATCACTAGCATCCGCTCACCCCCGCAGCGCGGAAATGCAGGCGGCCAGTTGCGATTGGGTCCCCACCGCGATCAGCAGACTCCCGACCGTGAGACGCGTGTCGCCGTTCACCTTGGTGTCGAAACTTCCGTCGGGCCGTTTCACCGCCAGCACCGTCACGTCCAGTCGGTGCCGGGCCCGGGCCTCCTGCAGGGCGAGTCCCTCGACCGGGGATCCGGATGGCACGGGCACCTGCTCGACCAACAATTCCAATCCGCTCGTATGTTCCACCTCGTCCAGGAACTCCGAAACCGCCGGGCGCATGATCATGGAAACCAGTCGCCGCCCGGTGAGGTGATAGGGAAGGATCACCCGGGTGGCGCCCGCCCGCCGCAGTTTCGGTTCTGATTCCTCCGAGTCCGCCCGGGCCGCGATGGTCAGGTCCGGACGCATGGTGTGGGCGGTCAGGACGATGAAGACATTCTCGGCGTCGCCATTGGCCGCCGCGATGAGTCCGTGGGCGCGTTCAATCCCAGCGGCGCGCAGGTTCGCCTCCTGGGCGGCGTCCCCGAGGATCCCCAGGAAACCTTTCTCCTCGAGGTCCGCGATCCTCTCGGGCAGGGGATCGATCACCACGAACGGGAGACCCTCGGAACGTAACTCCTCCGCAACGTGGCGACCCACCCGGCCATAGCCGCAAAGGATCACCTGGTCATTGAGTCGCCCGATCATTTTGGATTGGCGGCGGTCCCGCCAGTAGGCTCTCCAGTCACCGGAAAAAACAAAACTGGCGATGGTGGTCAGGGAAAAGGTCCCCACCATCACCCCGAGAAAGATCATCACGATCGTGAACACCCGACCGGGGACCGACAACGGATGAACCTCGCCGAACCCGACCGTCGTCACCGTGATGACGGTCAGGTAAAAGGCGTCGAAAAACGGCATCTGCTCGATCCACCGGTACCCCACGGTCCCGGTGCACAGCAGAGCCCCCAAGGCGACGCCGGCCAGACGGATCTGCCGCATCGCCCGTGTTTTCAAGGCCTGGGTCATGCGGCCTCCCCGGTTTCAAACTGGGGCAGGGGATCCCGGCCTCATTTTCCGCCCGCCTTGCCCCCGGTCTTGGTGCCCGCCTTGTGACTGCGCGGTTGGTTGGAACGTTCCGCGGGCCGCAGGGATTGGCGCGGGCCATCGACCCGTGGGGATTCCCGGCGGATCTCGGTCCGCGTGGCGGTGCCGCGACCATCCCGGGCACCGGAATGGGTGTGGGCATCGAGTGCCTTCTTCTTGGAGACCTTTTGCAGGATCAGCGCCACGGCTCCGGGTTCGACCGCCTTCGGCGGAGGGGGCGCGACGATCAGGCGGGGGGTGGCGGCTGCGGATTTTTTTGCTTTGGCCATGGGCACAACTTACCTGCGTCCCTGAATTCCCCCAACCGCTTTTTGCTGAATCCTGATCCGATCGGGACGGGGGGCATCCGGTGGTGTTTCACGCTGGGATCGGCACGAATTCCGAGTGGGTTGGCTTGCGTCGGCCGGCATTCCCGATGGATTGGATGTGAAATAAGGGGGAGGAAGCGGCATCTCCCGTCTTGGCCGGATTTTGCGTCTTCGCTAGCCTCGGCCCCGATGAAGTTCACCCGCCCCGGCCTGCTCCTGCTGGCGACGCTTGGCGCCCTGGCCCATGGCGCGGACCCGGCCGGTCTGGCGGAACCAGTGGAACCGGTGCGGATCGAGGCGGCGGATGCCGGGGGCGAGATTGAATTCGACACCGCCACCGGTGCGGCCTCCGCCCGGGGTGGGGTGGTGGTGAAGCAGGGGACGACGACGGTCCGGGCCCGGACGATCACGTTGAGCGATGACGGCATCGAGGTGACGGCCGATGGCGATGTCAGCGTGGATTCGGTGCATGCCGGGGTGGCGCACCTTTGGCGGGGCGATCATGCCCGCTTCAATTTCCAGACCCAGAAGGTGGAAGCCGACCAGTTCCGCCTTGGGTTACGGCCGATGTTCGTCGCGGGTGAGACGGCAACGGGCAACCGGACCAACGGCGTGTACACGGTCAGCAACGGGTTCGTGACCTCCGATGACCTGGCCGAGCCCGGTTACCGGATCACGGCCAAGACCCTCCAGGTCGAACCCGGGAAGACCATCGAGGCCCGGGATGCCCGGTTGGTCGTCGGGGGCGTCACGCTCTTCTACTGGCCCGTCTATCACCGGAGCCTCACGCGGCACACCACTTTCTGGACCGTCACCCCGGGATACCGGAGCATCTTCGGGGCGTTTTCGCTGAACCAATATCATTGGATCGCCCGGACCAATCTGGAGTTGATGGTGGACTTGGATTACCGCCAGAAACGGGGTTTCGGCGGCGGACCCGGGTTGAGCTACGATCTCGGGGAATGGGGCCGGGGCGGGGGCCGGGTGTACTTCGCCCACGACAATGACCCGTACAGCACCGCACAGGGCGTGCCGGTGGAGCAGGATCGCCGGGTCATCAGTTTCCACCACAGCCTGACCAACGCCTCGGGGTTGACCGTGAAGGGGCGGGTGGAGGAACAGAACGACGAGTTGGTGCGGCGCGATTATTTCGAGGGTGAGTTCCGTCGCGATCCGCAGCCCCGGACGTTCTTCGAGCTGAACCAGCAATGGCCGAACTGGACGTTCGACGCGATGGCCCAGCCTCAGCTGAACAGTTTTTTC
>JANYCC010000232.1 GCA_025360495.1 Verrucomicrobiota bacterium
GCGGGATTACCTGCGGTGCCGGGTGCGGTATTTCAGCGATGGGTTCGTGTTCGGGGGCCGGGAGTTCGTGGAAGAGATCTTCCAGGCGGAACGGGCACGGTTCGGGGAGAAGAGGAAGGACGGGGCGCGCCGCCTGAAGGGTGTGGACGGGGAATTATATGCCCTGCGGGACCTGCGCGTCGGGGTGTTCGGGTGAGATTGAGGATTACAAACGGGGAGCGGAGGTCGGATTCCGGAACTCCGGAATGACAACGAAAAACCCGCCCCGGGGATAGGCCACGGGCGGGTTGCGAAACAATCGGGCTTGTCGGTGTCCAACCGGAACGGCGGTTACTTGTCCTCTTTGTGTTCCTTATGACAGGCCTTGCAATTGACGGCCTTCTTATATGTCTCCAAGGCACCCGGCTCACTTTTATCGAGGGCTTTCGCCGCGTTCAGAAGCGCCGTGGTTTTGGCCGTCCAACTGGCGGCATCGCCCTTGTCAGGCTTGTTCAGGCCCAAAGACGGATAGTATTCCAACATCTTCTTGTAGTCTTCCTTGGTCCCCTGGCCCTTGGTGACCCGCTTGCCGACAGCGTCATCTCCCTTGTGCAGGGCCTTCATGACTTCCTCGATGGAGTACTTGGGCTTGTCCGGTGCCGCAGAAACGGCCGGGGTGAGGGTGAACAGTCCGACGCCCAAGGCGACAGTGAGGGTCCACGTGCGGATGCGATACATAGAGATGTGCTGCAGATTGAGTTGTGGGTGCGGCGCCCTCCCAACAAAAGGAAGGGCGAAAATCTGTGCGGATCAGAGATGTCCGAGGATCTCCCGGATCCGTTTCCAGGCGGCGTCCCGGGCCTTTTTGTTGGGTTCGTTGGCATCGGGCGCCTCACCGGCCCGAAGGAAACCATGGCCGGCCCCCTCGTAGGTGACCGGTTCATAGGTCTTGCCGGCGGATTTCATGGCTTCGGTGGACTTCGGGATGGTCGTGTTCACGCGGGCGTCGTTGCCACCGTAGAAGCCGTACACCGGCGCCTTGATCTTCGCCAGATCTGCGGGGTTTTCCGGTCCGGTGCCATAGAAGACCAGGGCCGCATTCAATGCCGGGTTATGGGTCGCGTAACGAAACGTCTGCCCGCCGCCCCAACAGAATCCGGCCACCGCCAACCTGCCGTTGGCCGCGGGCAATCCCTTCGCATACGCCACCACTGCGTCGAGGTCGGCTGTGATCTGATCCGGAGGCAGGCTGCCGATCACCTTGCGCGCGCCGTCATCACCACCGAGTTCAGCGGTGCCGCCACCACCTGGAGCGGCACCCGAAAGCAGGTCCGGAGCCACGGCGATGTAACCGGCCTCGGCGAGTTGGTCCGCGACACCCCGCACCCAGTCGCTCAAGCCGAAGATCTCGTGGATCAAGACCACCACCGGGGCTTTGTCCTTCACCTCGGGATAGGCCACGAAACAGGTCACTTCGCGGTTTCCCTGTTTCACCTTCACCCATTCGAGATGTCGGGGCGATTTCTCCAAACGGGGCTTGGCCCAGTCCTGGGCGTGCAGAGTGAGGCCGAGGATCAGCAGCGTCAGAAAGCGGACAGTTTGGGATTTCATGGTCAGGTGTCTGGAGGTTGGGGGCAGGACATGGCGACGCCGGGCATTGCCAGGTTCTGACCCACCATCTGTTGATTCGGTTACGTCAATTTCCGGCAAGGCTCCTGGACGCAAGCGAGCCTCACTTCCCCGGGGGCGTCCGGGAGCACGGCAACCCGTCGAGTTTCAGGCCGCAGGCGTGAATCCGAGGACGATGTCGAACTTCGCGGTCAATTCACCCACGCGCGAGGTCGGCAAGGGGACGAACGGCACAAGGACCGATTTGCGCGCTGCGGGATCGGTGATCGCCTTCAGCACGCCGTCCTTCGCATTGCCGGGTTCACCCTGGATATAACATTGGGTGATGAACTTTTCGTGGGCGGGAAACTTCACCGCGAAATGGATGTGCGGAGTCCGTCCGGGATAGGGGACCGGCTTGATCGTGCGGAACAGGTATTCACCCGTGGATCCCGTGCGAAACCGGCCGAACCCTTGGAAATTGCGATCCCGTTTGGCTCCGTTGTCGCTCCCGCTGTGCAGGTACACTCCCGCCGCGTCGGCCTGCCAGATCTCGACCAAGGCGTTGCGGACCGGCGCGCCGCGTCCATCCAGGATCCGCCCATTGAGCCAGGTCACGACGCCTGCGGCGGGGGTCAGCGAATCGTTGACGACCAGCAAGTCATTGTCGGTGTCGAGCGGCAGGTGGTCCGGGTAGAAAGGCCCCTCGGTCTGGGCCGGGGTGCGGGTCAACGCCGCGGCATAGAGCCCGGGCACCGCCAGCAACGCCGCGGCGCCGCCGATTTGTTCCAGGAATCCGCGCCGGGAACGACGCAGCCAAAGATTGGGGGCATCATGGGTCTTCATGGGATCATCGCATCATTTTCATTTCACGGTCATTGGTCTCCCGACTGCAAATGAAAGGCCTGATCTTTCGCCGGGACCTTGGGTTGGGCGGCCCAGACCACGCCCCGGGAAAGCAACTCGAGGTAGGCCGGGTCGCGGAAAGTGTCGTCGGAATGGCCATAGGTGGTTCCAAAAACGCGGGTGCCGTGGTAATTGTTCACCCACACGACCGGCTGCGACTCGCCGGTCTTCTCGCTCACCGAAGTCGCCAGCGCCTGCGCGCCCGGCCACAGCTTTTCGATGACATACAATTCGTCGGGCGGACTGGTCCAGGCGGCCGGGAATCCCCGCATGACCGGATGGTCCGGCGCCACCACCTTGACCGGATAACGGCTGAGGTTTTCGTGGTGCCGGCTGGTGACGCCGAGGAATTCACGCCAGTCATCAAACGGCAACGCCCGGTAGGTGTGCATCGCGCAATGAACCACCACCGCCGGCTTGCCCGCCTGGTGCGCCGCCGTGATGCGACGGATATACGCGGCGTCGGTGGTGTCCGCAAAACACTCGTTGTGGACCACGACATCGTAGGGTTGAGCCCAGTCCGGCCGGTCATAAAGTGTGATCTGTCCTTGGGTGCCGTTCCCGCCTTCGTTGACCACCGTGAATTGGGCGTCGGCCCGGCGTTGCACGGCATTGGTCAGGGCACCGGCTTGGAAGGGGTAGTTGTGGCAGCAACCTCCGGTGATCAACAGGACCCGCAGCGGACGGCCGGTGTACAGTTTTGGCTGGGGATCGGCGGCCCGGACGGCCACCGACGCCAGCCACAGGCCTGCAAAGGCCAGGAGTCCAAGGGCAAGGCGCCGGAGCGAAAGAGGATTCAGGGACGAAACACGCATGGAATGGAGGAACCGATGCATTATGGACCCCTTTTCCCCGGACGTCACCAATTGCTTCGGGGTTGTCTGGGGCGTCCGCAATGCCCGCCCGCAACCGCCCGTAACCGCCGCTTGCCAGACCGGGCCCCGCACCGTACTCCGTGACCTGAGCGCCGCCGTATCCACGGTGAACGTCCGCCCCGTCCGGCATGCCGTTTTACTCCGAGCAATTCATCGACCGGGTCCGCACCGCGAACGACATCGTGGACGTGATCGGCGCCAGCCTGCCGCTCAAGCGGGCGGGGACGAACTTCCGGACGCTGTGCCCGTTTCACAAGGAGAAGACCCCCAGCTTCAACGTCAACCCGGCCCTCCAGATCTTCCACTGCTTCGGCTGCCATGCGGGTGGCAACGTTTTCAAGTTCATCCAGCAATACGAAAACCTCGGGTTCCCAGAAGCCGTTGAACGCCTCGCCGAACGCGCCCGCATCCCGCTGGAATTCGAGAACGATCCCGCCGCCGCCCGCGCCCGGGGCAACAAGGACCAATTGCTCAGCCTGCACGAGGCCGTCTGCCAACGCTGGCAACAGTGCCTCGCGACGGAGGCCGGCGGTCAGGCTGCCCGCGATTATCTGGCCCAACGCGGGGTGGGTGCCGACGCCATCCGCGAATTCCGGCTCGGTGCCGCCCCCGAGTCCTGGGATGACACGGTGAATTGGGCCCGGAATCGCGGGCTCGACCCGGCCCTCTGCGAACAGGCGGGCCTCACTGTCCGCAATGCCGAATCGGGGCGCCAATACGACCGTTTCCGCGGACGCCTGATGTTCCCGATCACCGATGAACAGGGTCGGGTGATTGCTTTCAGTGGACGCATCCTCCAAGGCGATGAGAAGGCCGCAAAATACGTCAATTCCCCCGAGACCCCGCTCTTCACCAAGGGCCGGGTCCTGTTCGCGCTCGACAAGGCCAAGCGCCCGATCATCGAAGCCGGTCATGCCGTGATCTGCGAGGGACAACTCGACACCATCGCGTGCCATGCCGCCGGGATCCGCAATGTCGTCGCCCCCCAGGGCACCGCGCTCACCGCCGAACACGCCCGGATCCTCAAGCGTTACGTCGATGAAGTGATCCTTTGTTTCGACGGCGACAAGGCCGGTCGTGCCGCCGCCGTCCGCTCGCTCGACGACTGCCTCGGTTCCGGGCTCACGATCAAGGTCGCCTCCATCCCGCCGCCCGACGATCCCGACAGCCATATCAAGAAACACGGGGCCGATTCCTTCCGGGCCATCCTCTCGGGCGCGCGGGATTTCTTCGATTTCTACCTGCAGTTGCTGGGCGAGGAAAATGACCGGACATCGGACAAGGGCCGGCTGGCGATCACCCGGGCGATGGCGGGGAAACTGCATCTTGCGGGCAGCGCGGTGCTGCTGGACACCTACGCGCAGAAGACGGCCCAAAGCCTCGCCGTCCGGGTGGAATCGGTGCGGGCCGAATTCGCGAAGGCCCGGCCCGGCGCGCCTGCCCCGGCACGGGAGGAAGAACCCGACGAGGATCTTGCGGCTGAGTTGCCACGGCCATCGCAGCCCGAATTCTGGCTGTTGAAATTCCTGTGCCTGGCCGACCCCACGTTGCTCGACTGGGCGTTCGCACATCTGGACCCGAATTGGATCCTCCATCCGACGGTGCGCCGGATCGTTGAACTCCGCCTTCACCAGGCGGGCACGGGCGGAAATGGTGATGTCGGCGCTCTGATCCAGGAACTGGGCGATGATGAGGCGGCACGTCGGTTGGTGACCGAGGCGGCGTCGGACCCGCGCCCGATTCCGAATCTTGAGCTACAGGTGCAAAACACGACTCGAACCCTCCGGGACGCACATATCAGTCGTCAAATCGGGGAAATCCGGCTGCGGTTGAATGACAGTGCGCTTCCGATGGAACAGCAACACGCAATCCAAAGGCAGCATCTGGAATTGCTTGCCCGGAAGAGCCAGCCGCTCACCCCGCTGGCGGACTCGTGAACACGATTTCGACACTTTCGCCCGTGGTCAGGAAATGCAGCCAGCAGCCCGTGACCTTGCGCCCGTAGATGCGCCCCAAGGCCAGTGCGTACACCTGCAGTTGCGGCCGATAGGCCGTCACCTTCGCCTGGGTCGCCGCACCGGGCGTCACCCGGTCGGTCTTATAGTCGAGCAACCAGAGGCCGTCCGCCTCCAGCACCGCCAGATCGACCACCCCCTGCGCCACGACGAATTCGGCGTCATCGAGCGAACCGGCGGATCCCAAGCCGAGCCGGCGAAGATCGGCCGCATCGAGCCGCATCGTGAAGGGGATTTCCCGACGCAGTCCTTTCCCGGCCGCACGGATCCGCTCCCCCAAGGGCGAGGTCCAGAAACGCGCGAGCGCCCCGACGTCCAGCAACGCCGCCTCTGCATCGGTGAAACGGCCCGCGATCCGGAGCCGTTGCACCTCCGCCGCCACCCCGGCGACATCCACCGCGCATGCCGGATCGACGTGCTCCAGAAAACGGTGATGCACCAACCCACGTTCCACAGCGGAGACGTCGTCCGGTTCCGTGGCGGGCCTCGGGACATGGGTGGTCCAAGAATCGAAACTGGCGGAATCCCCCGCCGCTTCCGCCGCCAACCGTTTGCGCAGGCCGGTGACCGTGACCTTCGCGGATTCCAAGGTGGCCGTTGCGAACGGATAAGGCGCGGGCGCCTCGTCCGGCATTGCTTCGAATGCCGGGACGATTCCGGCCACAGGCACGACTGCAGGTGGCTGCCGCCAGATCCTCCACACATGATCCTCGCCCTGCCCTTGGTCGACCGGGTTCCATCCCCCACCGGATTCCGCCACGATCACGGGGCCCAACCAATCGAGCGGATTGCGTGCCTCCTCGATCTCCCCGACCGGAAGCGGACCGGCACCCATGGAATCCGCGGCTTCCGGCCAGGTTTCCGTCACCGCCTTTTCGGAAGTTGTCCCGATCAGCAAGAGGTGATCGACCGGACGCGTGAAGGCGACATAGAGAAGCCGCAGTTCCTCGCCGAGGCATTCGCGACGTTGCCGTTTTTGCGCCAACCACAGCGGCAGGCTCGGATATCGCCGATCCGCCCCCGCCACCACGACCGGGCACAACCCATATTCCTCGTCGCGCACCACTTCGCCCGACTGCAGATCACCCAGATTGAATTTCCGGCCCAGTCCACCGACGGCGACGACCGGGAATTCCAAGCCTTTGCTCCGGTGAATGGTGAGCAATTGGACGGCGTCGCCCCCCGCACCGGTCGAGGGCTCCAGACGGTCGGCATCGGCCTGGGCCCGGAGCCAACCGAGGAAGCGATAGAGACCGCCGCGTTGGCCGCGGTCGAAGTCCCGCGCGAGTTCCAAGAGGCGGCGCACATTGGCGAGGGCGGGCGCACTCTCCGGTTTCCGTTCGAGCCGCGACTCATACCCGGTGTCATCCAACACGGCCTCGACGACGGCGGCCACACCGCGACGTTCCACACAACGCCGCCACGCCGGGTACCACCCGAGCAAACGATCCAACCGTCGCCATGCGCGGGCCGCAAACACCGCGGTCGCCGGGTGCGTGAACACGGCGTCGCCCGAGAGCACCGGACGGCCATCGTCATCGACCAAGGGGGGGGCTCCGGCGGGATCCGGGGCGGCCTGCTGGGAAGGCGCATTCCCATGCGCTCCTACGACGGGCTCGGAGGGATCCGGGGACGGCGCATTCCCATGCGCTGCCCCGACGGGCTCGGGGGAATCCAGACCGAATCGCATCCCGGCCACATGGAAAGCCTGCACCAAAGTCCACCACCGCTCCTCCCGCCGCGCGAACATCCGCACCGTGGCCAATTCATTCAGGTCATCCAACCCGGTCAATGGCGACCGCAGCACCGCGACCAGGGGGATGTCTTGGAGCGGGTTGTCCAGGCACTGCAAAATCGCCACCAAATCGCCCACCTCGATCCGCTCGAAAAAGCCCGATTGACGGGCGTGCAATGGGATTCCCGCCGCCCGGAATTCCAGCACATATTCCGTCGCGCGATCCCGTTCCGCCCGCAGCAACACCGCCATGTCCGACCACCGGACCGGGCGGAATTCCTGCAGCGCACGATCCCAAACCGGCGTCGCGGCAGTCCGCAGAGCCGCCAAACGGGTCGCCACAATCCGCGCTTCCACCCGACCGGTGCTCAACGCTTCGGCTTCGTCGCCGGTGTCGGCGTCGGCCTCCCCATTGCGCGGCGCCGCCACCACCAGGTGGACTTCAACGCGCGGGGTGATGTCGGCCGCCCGGGCCAGGGGGGCGCGATGAGCGGGATCGCCGAATTGCAAGGCTGCCCCGGGTCCATAATCCACGCCCCCGACCTCCCGCCGCAGGATCCGCGGGAAAACCCGGTTGACCCATCCCAGCAGGCTTTCCGCCGAACGGAAATTTTCGGTCAACGGCAAGACCCGTCCCACCGCCCCAGGGATCGACCACTCGTCCGCGGTCCGTTGGAACAGGTGTGGATCGGCCAGACGGAACCGGTAGATGCTCTGCTTGACGTCCCCGACGAGGAACCGGTTCGCCCGTTCCCCTTCACGGCTCACCGCGATGAGGATCGCCTCCTGGGCGGCGTTCAGGTCCTGGCATTCGTCCACCACCACCAAGTCGAAGCGCTCGCGACACGCCGCCGCCACGCTGCCATCGCCACGCACCAGAAGTTCGAGGGCGAACTGTTCGAGGTCCGCAAAATCCACGACGCCCCGGGCGCGTTTCTCCTCGGACAACCGACCTTCGAACGCCCGCACCAAGTGGGCGAGCGTCCCCATGTTTCCGCGACAAAGGTTCCAATCTTCCGCCAACGGATCCCGACCGTCCGCTGCCGGCATCAGGGATTGGAGAAAATGAACGTCCTTGAACAACGCCGCCAGAGGCTCACGGCACACGGTCTTGCGACGCGCCGGCCAGGCTTCATCCGCCGCCTCGGCCAAGCCCGCCAACAATCCGGCGAATGCCTGCCCGGACGCCAATCCGCCCGTCCCACCCACTCCCGCCTCCAGCAGGGCGGCGCGGCGCTCGGCATTGGGATTCCCGGTCACCTGCCGCAAACGGCGTCGCCAACCCTCCGCCCAGCCCGGCAGAAATCCCGCCAGCCAACCCCGCCATTCATCGGGTTCCGCCACCGTCCAGCGGGCTTCCTGCCGCGCCAGCCATTCCATCGGGTCGGGTCGCGTCCGGGCGTAGGCATGCACCGCCGTGAGGCACGCCCGCAAGGCATCGACATCCCCGCGGAATTGTTCGCGGACCAAGGCCCGGAACGACCCGGCCTCGGGTGTTTCGCCCCGAAACAGAGGTTCCATCAGATCCCGCAGGACCCCGTGCACCAACAGCGAGCGGTCCACTTCATCGATCACCGCCAATTGTGGATCCAGGCCAAGGCCGGCGCCATGCTCGCGCAACAGGCGCAGGCAAAAGGCGTGCAGCGTGCCGATCTGCGCAAGTTCCAGCCGCACCAATTGTTCCGCCAAGCCGGGGTCATCGGGAACCGCCGCCACGCGTTCCTCCACCTCGCGGCGCAGGCGGGAACGCATTTCCTGCGCGGCCGCCTCGGTGAAGGTCACCATCAACAACCGGTCCGACCCGACCCGACCCCCGGACCGGACCAATCGTTCCGCGACCCGGGCGACCAGTGTGGAGGTCTTGCCAGTGCCGGCGCCGGCCATGACCAGGACATTGCCTTCCGCATGGACGGCGGCGGCCTGCTGGGGCGTGAGGGTGGCCATGGGCGACGCGGGGGGTGACGCGGGAGAATTCCGGAAGTTGCCGGTCAACCCGCTTCGCCCGGCAGTTGCCGATCGGCCGCCTCGACACTCCGGAGCCATTCCCACGTGTACAGGCCGGTCTGATGGCCGTCCCCCCACACCGGTTGGATCGCGTAACCGCCGACCGGTTTCCACTGCACCAGGTAGAAGGCCCGGGGTCCGTAGGGGCGTTCGGGGGCCTTGTAGACATTGCCGAAGAGATCCTGTTCCCCCATGCAACTCGCGCACGGACAGAACCGGCGCAGGGTCTCCAACCGGATGAAGCTCTCGCTGCCATCGTCCCATTTCACGGCAAGTTCCTGCCCGATCGTCTGCAGGTCGGTCGGTTTCATGCCGGCACTATGCCGGGGGAGCGGGCCGGCGTCACCTGCCGCGAGCGCGCCCTGCGCCAGGACGCGCGCCCCTTCATCTTTTCCATGAGCCCTTTCACTTCAAATGGTCGGAACGCGGGCTTGTTTGAAACGCGGCGGCGGGTTACCCCCTTGGTCCGTGCTTCAGGGCTACGATCCGGACGGGTTTTACGACGAAATGTTTGCGTCGCCCGGCCAACCGCGGCGCCACTACGGCCGCTTCCAGCAACTCTTCGACCCGATCGACCCGGCCGACTTCGAGCAGCGCCGGAACGATGCGGACCTTTCCTTCCTCCGTCAGGGGGTGACCTTCAACGTCTATGGCGACTCGCAGGGGACCGAGCGGATCTTCCCGTTCGACCTGGTCCCGCGCATCATCCCCAACAGCGAATGGGAGTATCTGGAACGGGGCCTGATCCAGCGCATCACCGCCCTGAATCTTTTCCTGCACGACCTTTACCACGAGCAGAAGATCCTGAAGGACGGGGTCATCCCGCCGTATTACGTGCTCTCGGCCCGTCATTTCCGGCGCGAGTTCGTCAACTACCAGGTGCCCCGCGACATCTACATCCACATCTGCGGCACCGACCTGATCCGGGGTGCCGACGGGCAATGGATGGTGCTCGAGGACAATGGGCGGACCCCTTCCGGCGTGAGCTATGTGATGGAGAACCGGCAGGCGCTCAAACGGACTTTCCCGACGATGTTCGAGGAGATCGGCGTGCGCCCGGTCGACCATTACCCGCAGGAATTGCTCAAGACCCTGAAGCACGTCTCACCGGCCAAGGTCATCGATCCCACCGTCGTCCTGCTGACCCCCGGGCCCTACAACAGCGCCTACTTCGAGCACACCTACCTCGCCCGCCAGATGGGCATCCAGATCGTCGAGGGACGCGACCTGATCGTGCGCGACAACCGGGTCTATATGCGCACGACCAAGGGCAACCAACCCGTGCACGTGATCTACCGGCGGGTCGATGATGATTTCCTGGATCCGACGGTCTTCCGCCGGGATTCGGCGTTGGGCGTTCCCGGGCTCATCTCGGCCTATCGCGCCGGCAACGTGTCGCTCGCCAATTCCCTCGGCACCGGGGTGGCGGACGACAAAGTCATGTATTATTTCGTGCCCCGGATGATCAAGTATTATCTGGATCAGGACCCGATCATCCCGAATGTGCCGACCTATCTCGCCAGTGAGGAAAAGGACCGCAAGTACATGCTGGAAAACCTGGACAAACTGGTGGTGAAAGCCGCCAACGAATCCGGGGGTTACGGGATGCTGATGGGTCCGCGGGCGTCGGCCGAGGAACGCGAGAAATTCCGGGGCCTGATCGAACAGGATCCGCGCAATTACATCGGGCAGCCGATGATTTCGCTTTCAACCCATCCCACCCATGTGGGCGACGGGATGTTCGAAGGCCGGCACGTCGACCTCCGGCCATTCATCCTGTACGGCGAGAAGACCGTCATCGTGCCCGGTGGGTTGACCCGGGTCGCGCTCCGCAAGGGATCGCTGGTCGTCAATTCATCGCAAGGCGGCGGCAGCAAGGACACCTGGGTCCTGTTTGGTGACGAATGAAACCCGCAACACCCCTCATTCTGGGCTGACCCGAATCCATCATGCTCTCCCGCGTCGCGAACAGTCTTTATTGGATGGCCCGTTACATCGAACGGGCCGACAACGCCGCCCGCATTGTCGACGTCAACCTGCAACTCCTGCTGGAGTCGCGGCGCCTCGACGCGCAACAGATCGCCGCCTACTGGGCCCCCGTGGTCGAGAGCACCGGCGACGAGGAGGCGTTCAAGGAGCGCCACAACCAGGCGACCGGGGCGAACGTCACGGATTTCCTCATCTTCGACTTGGAGAATGGCAACTCACTGCTGTCGTCGGTGAACCAGGCCCGGGAGAATGCCCGCATGGTGCGGGACCAGGTGCCGGCCGAGATGTGGGAGGAACTCAACCGGCTCTATCTCTTCGTGAAATCGGATCATGCCCGCGAATTGTGGGCCGACAATCCCTTCGCGTTCCTCCAGCAGATCCGTTCCGCCGCGCTGACGCTGGTGGGGATCGGTTATGCCAGCACCCCGCACAACGAGGGGTGGAATTTCTACCAAGCCGGCAAGTTCCTGGAACGGGCCGACAAGACGACCCGGATGCTCGACATCCGCCACGCCACCCTGCCCCGCCGCGGCATGCCCGGCGCGGTCAGCCAGGTGGACGCCCTCGGGTGGTCGGCGGTGTTGCGCTCGTGTTCGGCCTGGGATGCCTACAAGGCGATTCACGGCAGCGAGGTCCATCCGAAGTTCGTCAGTGAATACCTGCTGCTCAGCGACGAGTTCCCGCGCTCGCTGAAGTTCTGCGTCGAGCATGTGGATGCCTCGCTCCGGAACATCTCGGGCGTGGCGTCCCGGCGGTTCAGCAACGATGCGGAGAAACTGAGCGGACGATTGTTGGGCGAACTGCAGTTCAGCACCATCGAGGAGGTGTTCGAGATCGGTCTCCACGATTATCTGGACCTGATCCAGGTCAAATTGAACCTGATTGGCGAGGCGCTGTTCCGGGCCTATATCTTCCAACCGTTCGTCAACCTTGAGGACGAGATCCTGGTGCAGCAGGAGTTCCAGCAGCAGCAGTAGCCGCCCTCATGAAGCGTCCCGCGTTGGTCATCCTTCCTGGCATCTGGCTTGCCGCCCTCCTCGCCGCACCCGTCTCCGCGGCCGCACCCGCATGGGAATCCGCCGGCCGTTCCCTCTCCGCCGACCGTCTCCTCGAACACACCCGCACGCTTTCGTCCGATGCCTTCGAAGGCCGCGCCCCGGGTTCGCCCGGTGAGGAACGCACCGTCGCCTATCTCACCCAACAGTTCCAACGCCTCGGCCTTCAGCCGGGCGGCACCGGCGGTTCATGGACCCAGGACGTCCCCATTGTCGGTGTCACCTCCGAGGTCCAGTTCCGGCTCACTGACACCTCCGGCAGCCAGACCCTCGTGTTTCCACAGGATTTCGTCGGTTGGTCGCCTCGACTGACACCCCTCGTGGAGGTGAACGATTCGGAATTGATCTTCGTGGGTTACGGGGTCACCGCACCGGAATATGGCTGGGACGATTTCAAGGGGGTCGATGTCCGGGGCAAGACCCTGCTGATCCTGGTCAATGATCCGCAGGTGCCTGATCCGCACGACCCGGCCAAACTCGATGAACGGGTGTTCAAGGGCAACGCGATGACTTATTATGGCCGCTGGACCTATAAGTTCGAGGAGGCTGCGCGGCGCGGTGCGGCGGGCGCCATCATCATCCATGAAACCAAGGCGGCGGCGTATCCGTGGTTTGTGGTGGTGAACTCGTGGGGACGTGAGCGCTTTGATCTCGAAGGGACCACGGAGCCCACGGTCCAATTGGCGGCATGGATGCACCTGGACCAGGCCCGCCGCCTCCTTTCGGCCAATGGAACAAGCTATGAGGCCGCGTTGGAACAGGCCCGACGGCGCGATTTCCATCCAATTCCACTCCACCAGAAAGTGTCCTTCAGCAGCCATCAGCAACTCCGGCCGGTACGGTCCAAGAACGTCCTCGCCAACCTCGCCGGATCCGATTCCAAGCGTCGGGACGATTGGATCATCTATACCGCCCATTGGGATCATCTGGGTCGCAATCCCAAGCTCGAGGGCGACCAGATCTTCAATGGGGCGGCCGACAATGCGATCGGCGCGGCCGGCCTGCTGGAACTCGCCCGGGCCTATGCAACCGCGCCGGTCCGGCCGAAACGTTCCATCCTGTTCCTCTCCGTCACCGCCGAGGAACAGGGACTGCTAGGCGCCCGGTATTATGCCTCCCACCCGATTCACCCTCTCGTCCGGACCCTGGCCAATCTCAATATCGACGGGCTGAACCAATGGGGTCGGACGCGCGACCTGCGGCAGGTGGGTCGGGGGAACTCGACCCTCGACGAGGTTCTCCAATTGGCAGTGACAGGCCAGGGTCGCCGGCTGTTGCCCGATGCCCATCCCGAGCGGGGAACCTTCTATCGCAGCGACCACTTCGAATTCATGAAAGTGGGTGTCCCGGCTCTCTACCTGCATGCCGGGGATGATTATCGCGACAAACCGCCGGGTTACGGGGAAGCGAAGGTCAACGAGTACATCGATCGCGACTATCACAAGGTCAGCGACGAGGTGAAACCGGACTGGGATCTCTCGGGAGCGGTCGAGGATGTGCGGGTGTTGTTCGAGACGGGATGGCGGGTGGCCGACGGACGGGGACGCCCGGAATGGAAGCCGGGCAGCGAATTCCGTCGGCCGACGACCCTTCGCTAAGCCATCTCCCTGCAGCCCATTCACAGAAGAGACCGAAGGAAACGAAGCGAACGCGCCCTGGCTCAACCCGGAACCGGGGGCGGTGCGGGATGGGCATGGAGGGTGCCGATCGCGAGCAAGTCGGCCTTCAGACTCTCGCCGGGAGGCACGAGAACCACCTCGGCATTGCCCTCGGCGAGATTCTGCAATTCCAAGAGTTGAAACATCGCGTTGCTCACCTCGGGATCCGAGCCGATCTCGCGCAAGGCATCACCGACAATGGCCGGGCGCAGGGCGCGGGCCTTGGCGAATTCGACGGCCGCCAGGCGTTCGGCGGTGCTGGAGATCACATTCACCTGGTTGGCGCCGTCCTGCTTGATCGCGCTGGTCACCTGGCGGAGCCGGTTGACCACCTTCTCCTCGATCTGCCGGATCATCCCGACGTCCCGCAGATGGACCTTCCGCACATAAACTGAACCGAGCTTATAGCCCCATTCCTGCGACTTCGGCGACACATCGTTCCGCACCGTCAGGCTCATAGCATGGCGGTCGACCAACATCTTTTCCAAGGGTTGGTTGCTCAGGCTGCGGACGGTTGAATTGCTGACATTGGCGGTGAGGGATCCGCGGGGATCGGCATTCCGGAACAGATAGGCGACCGGGTCGCTGACATACATCTCATACCAGATGCCGATGCCCATCGGCGCGCCCTCCTCGGAATTGACGGGCTGGCTTCGCACATAGACCTGGTCGAGCCGGAGATCGACATTATGAACACGCCCGAAGAACCGGACGATGAACGCCCCGGGCCCGAGCCGGCCGGGGAGGAAATGCAGGCCGGGTTCATCGATCGATCCGATGACCTTGCCAAAGAGGACGAACACCTGGCACTGGCGTTCGCGGACGACGGTATAAATGCCGAACAGTTGACCGAGACCCAGGAGGAAGGGGACGCCGATGGTCAGCGACATGAGGCCCGCGAAGAAGGCGATGGCGAATTGGACGAGTTCATTAGACATGGGGCACCTCCAAGACGGCGCGACGCGCCTGTTTGAACAACCGCAACCGGACCGACCTGAGATAGGCTCCCAAGGCCGGCGATCCACCGCGCTCTTTGAGCACGGCCAACTGTTCCGCCAAGGCGCGGAGTGGCTCCACTTCCGCCTGGGCCTTCAGGGTCTCGATCTCCACCGCCCGCCGGGACTGCACGATCCGCTGGTCGGCACCCGCCTGCGCGAGGGAGATGTCGGAGGAGACCTGGTTGTAAGCCGTGTTGATGGCGGCGAGGGCCGATTCCACCTCGGGCGGTGGATCGATCCCGGTGATCAGGGAGGCCTCCAGCGTCATCCCGTACCGGGCGGCACTGGAATCGCATTCCCGGTCCATGTGCTCGTTGAGGTCGCGCAGGTTCTTGCGCAGGTCGTTGATCGAGACGCCGATGCTGACGCTCAACGCCGCCGGTTCGCCGGGCGCCGCCTCGATGACCGACGTGGGCGGTGCCGAGAAATTGGCGATGCGTTCCCGCAGCACGGAGATGAAATAACCCATCACGTGGGTGAGCGGGTTTTTCACGCCGAACAGGAACGCGTACAGGTTGCGTTCGGAGGCCCGGAACCGGATCTGCCCCGTCAACCCGGTGTTCAACTGGTCCTTGGTCACCGCCTCGAGAATCTCCCCGCCCTGGTTCGCGTTCGGTGTTTCCGGATCGTACGCCATGCTGACGGTCTCGGTGGACACCACAACCTTGTGAATCTTTTCCCACGGCCACTTGAAATACGGTCCGCCGGGCTGGATCACCTGGACTTGGGGGAAATCGTAGCGCTCCCGCTCCTCCTCCTGCAGCGATTCGGAGACGGGATCGTCGAGGGTGGAGGCGCCCTCGATGCGTTCGGCGCGACCGAAACTGGTCTTCACCGCGCGTTCGTTCTGGTTGACGGTGTAAAAGCCACCGAGGACGCAGCGGATGATGAACCACACCAGCGCACCGAGGATGAATCCAAAGAAGAGGGACATGGGTTCTGGCCGGAATCTCTTGCCGACAGATGTGTTTCTACCCCGCCGTGCCGGGCAAGCCAACTGGTTTTCCAGCCGTCCCGTCCGTGTCACGACTCGACACCGTCGGCCGCTTCCCCAAATCTCCCCGGCACATGAGCAAGCAGAAAGCCTACGCGGCGGCGGGCGTGGACATCGATCTTGGGAACCGGGTCAAGGCAACCCTGCCCGACCTGCTCGCCTCCACCCGACGCCCAGGTGTCCTCGGCAAGGTGGGTGGATTCGGCGGCCTCTTCGCCCTCGACACCCGCCGCCATCCCCGTCCGGTCCTGGTCAGTTCCGTCGATGGCGTCGGCACCAAGTTGAAGATCGCGTTCGCCATGGACCGTCACGACACCATCGGCGAGGACCTGGTGAACCACTGCGTGAACGACATCGCGGTGCTCGGGGCCGAACCCCTCTTCTTTCTCGATTACCTGGGCACCGGCAAGCTGGAACCCCATGTCTTCACCGAGATCATCGCCGGCTTCGCCCGGGGTTGCGCGGCCAACGGCTGCGCACTCGTCGGGGGCGAGACCGCGCAGATGCCCGGCTTCTACCAGGCCGGCGAATACGATGTCTCGGGGACCATCGTCGGGGTGGTCGACCGTTCCAAGATGCTGAACGGCCAGAAGAACGTGAAGCGCGGCGACGCCCTGATTGGCATCGCGTCCAGCGGCCTTCACACCAACGGCTATTCGCTCGCCCGCAAGATCCTGTTCGAAAAACTGCGCCTCAAGCCCTCCAGCCGCGTCCCCGGGCTCGCGGGCTCCATCGGCGACGAACTCCTCAAGGTCCACGTCAGTTACGGACCCCTCGTGCAATCGTTGCTCCGCAAGTTCAACCGACCCGGGAAACCCGCCGCCATCCGCGCCCTCGCCCACATCACCGGGGGCGGATTCATTGACAACCTGCCGCGCGTCCTTCCCGCCAAATGCGATGCCATCATCCGCAAGGGCACGTGGGACAAACTGCCGCTCTTTGAATTGCTCCGGGAACGCGGCGGGGTCGATGAGGCGGAACTCTACCAGGTTTTCAACATGGGCGTCGGCATGACCGTGGTCGCCGCCCCGGACCAATCCGACGCCCTGCTCCGCGCCATCCGCAAGGCCGGTTTCAAGGCCTGGACGATCGGCGAAGTGGTGGCCGGGACCGGCATTTGCCAGGTCGTCTGAACCAATCCCCGTGGGCACCGGATTCCCTTCCTCCGATCCCCGATCTCCGATCTCCGAATCCTCTCCGATGACCCAGCCACCGACTGAGGCCGCCGCCGATCCGCTCTTTCGCCGGTTGGTCAGCGTGGCCACGAGCCTGGCCATTGGCGGCATGCTGGCGTCAGTGGGCGCGGTGGAACTCGGAGCCCATGGCAAACTCGACTTCCACTGGAGCTGGGCCGTGCCTCCGCTTTTGGTGGTCGGGCTCGTCTTGGGGAATGTCTTCTGGCGTCTCCTCTGGCGGGCGCAATCCGAGAACACCCCGGCCAGCCACCGGAACCTGCGGCGATTCGCCATCCTCCTGGCCCTCATCGCCGTCGGCTCGTTTGCCTACCCGATCCGATTCATCCAGGCGGAGCGCCGCCGCGAGGTGTTCATCGGCCTGGGATTGGCGATCACCGTCCTCAGCGGCTTCGGGGTGGTGATTTACAAGACGATCCGGTGGATGAACGAGAACGAGCCGAAGGACGGCGAATCCGAACCGCCGGAGGAATGAGGCCGGGAACGGGACGAACGGAACGACAGAAACATCGGCGACAGAAAAATGGATCGGAAGCACGTCGGGAAATGGGGCCCGAAAGAGTCATCCCATTTTTCTGTCGTTCATCTTTCTGTCGTCCTTCCGGTTTTCCGGGGTGGTCCTGACCTGAGAATTCGTGCCGCGACCGACGTCCCTTCCGGAATGGCCCGCATTTTTGCATTGCCGACCGACCCCTTCCCGACGCGGAATCAGGCACACCAATGAACTTACCGTCGCTCTCGCGTCGCAATTTCGTCCTCGGCAGCGCCCTCGCCGGCGCGGCTTGGGCCACCGGCAGCACCGCCCAAGCCGCCACGGGCACTGGCCGATCCTTCCGTGGTCCCATCGGAATCCAACTGTACAGCCTGCGCGCCCAGTTCCTGCACGACGTTCCCGGAACCCTTGCCAAGGTCGCCGCGTACGGGATCAAGGAGGTCGAACTCGCCGGCTTCTACAACTTCAAGCCCGAGGCCTTCCGAGACCTGCTCAAGTCACACGGGCTCGATGCCGTCAGCACGCACACCGGATTTGAGCGTTATCGTGACCAACCGGAGGAAGTCCTCCGCGAGGCCAAGGCGCTCGGGCTGCGATACTCGGGTTGCGCCTGGATCCCACACGAGGGCAAGTTCGACGCTGAACAGGCCAAACGCGCGGCGGGCGTGTTCAACAAGGCCGGGGAACTCCTCGCCAAGGAGGGCGTCCGTTGCTTCTACCATTGTCACGGCTTCGAATTCGAGCCGGGCGCGGCGGGTCCCGACACCTTCGCAATGGACATCCTCATGAAGGAGACCGACCCGAAGAACGTGGCCTTCCAGATGGATATCCTGTGGATCACGTTCCCCGGTCAGGATCCCGCCACGTGGCTGGCCAAGTATCCGGGCCGCTGGCAACTCCTGCATCTAAAGGATCTCAAAAAGGGCGTCGCCACCGGCTTCCACAACGGCGGCACCGACCCCAACAACGACGTCGTCCTCGGCACCGGACAGATGGATTGGCCCAAGATCCTGTCCGCCGCCAAGAAATATGGCGTGAAGCACTACTTCATCGAGGACGAGTCGGCCAATGCGCCGGAGCAGATCCCGCAGTCGCTGAAGTTCCTCGAGACGGTGAAGTTCTAAGCTGCCCGGCTCACTCGGCGGCGATCTGGAGCGTGTGTTCGACCGGGGTGAAGGCCGCCTTGATGGCCGCCACCTTGGTCGCCCGTTCGGCTTCGGTCCGCACGACCGTGGCTTCCATGTCCGCCTGGCCGGCGTTTCCGTGGAACTCCTTTTGGATCTGGCGCGTCTCGAATTCCTGCTTGGCCGCCACCGCCTCGTCCACCTGGCGGAACGCCGGCACGAACGGGTTGTCCGCAAAGTCCGCCGTGAGGTTCACGCCCTGTCGCAATTCGGCCGCGGTATAAGTGTGGGACGATCCGCCCCAACTCACCTTATACCGCGGAGCCGAGGTCCCCTTCACGATCAGCGTGAACCGGTTTAAATCGTGATGGAACGGCACCCACTGCGCCCCCGACAGGATCGAATTATGTTTCGCCAGGTCACCCGTGGGGGCGCAGAAAACATAACGGGTGCTCCTCAGTTTCACCTCGCCCGGTGCCGAGGTCACCACCGCATGACCACCGGTTGCCCGTGCCCGCCCCGTCCCCGCATCGAGCGTGACTGTCCCCAGATCACCGCTCAAACCCAGCGCTTTCAGATAGCCATAAGCCATGATCGTCTGACCCGCCCAATCCGGATGGACGCCGTCGGCCCCCGGCACGGCATAACCGGCGCCGTATTTTTGGTGGGCGTCGAGATTGGCGCGGTACATCGGGCTGAAAAGGTCCGCGAACCCCGCCTTCCGTTCGCGCGCGATCCCAATGTCCAGATTGCGCAGGGTGGCCAGGCTGAGGTTCAGGTCCTCGACCGTTCCCGACGCGGATTTCACCCACGATGGCATCTTGCCCACGCAACCCGGCGAACCCACGACCACCCGCGCGCCCGCTGCCTGGAACCACCGCACGATGGCGTCGGAATGCACCCGGTAGAGTTCGCCAATCCACGGTTCATAGGGACGGTATAAATGGTCGTTCATCCCGTAACAGGTCGTCGCAACGGTCGGATGAAAGCGCAGGACGTCGTTGTCCATCCGCGCGAAAAAGCCGTCGGCCTTCTCCCCGCTCCAACCGTATTGACGCACGGAAACCTCCAATTCCGGTGCGCAGACGGTCAGGTAAGTCTCGATGATGCGGGAATACATCCGTTGTTCGGTGATCGAGTCGCCGCAGATCGCGAGACGATCGCCGTGCCGGAGGACGGGGCCGGACGGGGCCGGGGCCCTGGCTTCCCCGATGCGTTTCAAGACGTCGGCGGAATCTGCGGCGGCGAGGGTGCCGGCAAGGGCCGAACCGATCGCGGCCAATGCGAGCCAGCGTGGGAGTTTCATGCGCGGAATCAGTCTGTCGGATGTGGACGCGGAATCGCAAGGAGTGTGAGGTTGCCCGACAGAGCATTCCGTTCCCTTTCGCCCCGCGAGGAACGAGTGGGAAAAGAGCCGGAGACAGGGGTCGGTCAGCAATGCGGGGTCGTGCTCGTGGAGGCCGGCCGGACTCCGCTCTCAGGACTTCGACGTTCCAGTCAGGCCAGGGTGTAGCCGCCGAGGTACGAGGCGGACCCCGGCAGGCCTTCCATGAGATCCACCTCAATACTTCGGCGGCTACGGGGCGGATGTCCGCCTCAGGACTTCGGCGGCTACGGCCGCCCTTATTTCCCGCTTATGCAAGACCATCGGCCCGGCTAGCCTCGTATCGATGCGACGCCGGTTTCACCGCCATTTCCTGCTCTTCCTGCTGCTGTCGGGCGCATCCTTCCCACCCTCCGCGCTGGCCCATCCGTTCCTCCAGAATTCGTGGTGGGTGGTCACCGAAACCAACCGCCTGGTGATGCGGGTTTCCGCCACGCTCCGGGAAGTCGCGGTCGCCCAGCAACTCGATCTCACCCGGACGCCGTTCCCGGTCCCGATCGTCCAGGTGGCGCTGTCGAACCACGCAAATTATGTCGCCGGACATCTGAGTGTGCGCGCCGACGCCGGGGAACTTCGCGCGGAGGTCCTCGATTACCAACTTCTCGCCGGCCCTGATGACGAACCCCCTGGCGATGACCCCGCGCAATATCTCGATCGCACCCACGCCGTCTTCGATCTCGAGTTCAGGTATCCGAAGGGAAATCCGCCGCACGAAATCAGCTTCGGCCAGGCCACGCTCCGCGAACATCATTATGCGCCCGGGGTGCCCTGGGACGTCACCTATTCACTCACGGTGCGGGATGCCTCACGCCACGATGTCGCCCGCGGCTTGGTGCGCACCGACCTGCCCTTCACGGTGGCTTTGGATGCGCCCACCAACCGGGCTGCGGCATCGGCGGATCCGGCCAACCTCACCCCCCATTTCGGGTTCGGGCCGGCGACGGCATCGGATCCGGGGGTCGCCGTCCGCGAATTCACCAGTTTTGTCCGACACGGTTTGCATCACGTCCTGACCGGTTACGACCACCTGTTGTTCCTGTCGGCGCTGGCACTGGCCGCGGTCCGCTGGCGCGACCTCATCCGCATCATCGCGCTCTTCACCCTCGCCCATTCGCTCACCGTCACCGTGGCCGCATTGGGCTGGCTTCGACTCCCTTCGTGGATCATCGAACCCATCATTTCCGGCAGCATCATTTACGTCGCCCTCGAAAACGTCCTCGCCCCAGAACGCGCCGCGGGACGCACCCGATGGCTGGTCGCGTTCGGATTCGGGTTGGTTCACGGACTCGGTTTTGCCGGCGGACTCCAGAATTCCCTCTCCGGCGAACCTTCCGCGCATCTCGCTTTGGTCATCGTCGCCTTCTGCCTGGGCGTTGAGCTCGGACACCTCGCGGTCGGGGGACCTTTGTTCGGAGTCCTTCAAGCCGTGCGGCGGGGTCGCGAAGAGACCCTGGCCCCGGTTGTCCGACGATGGGGTTCGGTGGGTGTGGCGTGTGGTGGCGCCTATTTCCTGTGGGCCGCGCTCCGTCAGATATAGGTGATGAAAAACCCGTCCCGGCGGACCGGGACGGGCGGAGTTGAAACCCGGCGGGCGGGTGCGTTCAGACCGTGATGGTCTTGCCCGGGATCGCGATGGCGTAGCTGCCATCGGCACGGGGATTGGTCTTCATGACGGCATCAAAGGCGATCCGGTCCGGGGCGAGGCTGATGTTGGAATTCAGCGCCTCGTCCCATTGCACGATCTTGCCCGAGTAGGTCGCCATCCGGCCCATGATGGCCGTGAGCGTGGACTTGGCGCCGTTGAACGCCTCCATGTGCTCGGTGTTGTTGCGGATGGCGGCGAAGAGATCGTCGTGCTCCTGCTGGTACGGGTCGATCTTCTTGGCATCGCGGAAGCGCCAGGGTTCGGAACCCGCCGCCTTGATCAGGTGACCGCTGACGTCGCAACTGCCCTTGGTGCCGACGCAATGCTCGCTCACCGAGCTCCAGGCGCCCTGGATGTGGCGGCACTGGCTGAACATGCGGGAACCGTCGGCGTACTCATATTCGACGGCATGATGATCGAAGATCTCGCCGTACTCCTTGCCGGTGCGGACCTGGCGCCCGCCCATGCCATGACAGCGGACCGGATAGCCGTTCTTGATCCAGTTGCCGACGTCGAGGTTGTGGATGTGCTGCTCGCAGATGTGATCGCCGCAGAGCCACACGAAATAGTACCAATTGCGCATCTGGTACTCCATTTCGGTCTGGCCTTCCTTGCGCGGGTTGACCCAGACCCCGGCGTCATTCCAATACAGGCGCAGCGTGTGGATGTCGCCGATCGCCCCGTCATGCAACCGCTTGAGCGTCTCGATATAGCCCGGTTGATGATGACGTTGGAGACCGACCCCGACCTTGAGATTCTTGCGCTTGGCCTCCTCGGCCGCCGCGATCACCCGTCGCACACCCGGTCCGTCCGTGGCGACCGGCTTCTCCATGAAGATGTTCTTGCCCTGGCGCACGGCCTCCTCGAAGTGATACGGGCGGTAACCCGGCGGGGTGGCCAGGAGGACCACATCCGCGAGCGACATGGCGTTCTTGTACGCGTCCAATCCCACGAACTGGCGGTCCGCCGGGACATCGACCTTGGCACCGTGCTCCTTGATCAGCGTCTTGAGGGAACCCTCCAACCGGTCGGGAAAGGCGTCGGCCATGGCGACCAGTTTGGTGCCCGGGACGCTGAGGGCCTGGCCGGCCGCACCGGTGCCGCGACCGCCGCATCCGATGAGGGCGAGCTTGATGGTGTCACTGGCCTGCGCGAACGCGAAGCGGTCGACCGCCAGCGAACCGACCGTGGCGGCGCTGAGCATGACACCGGACGAGGAGAGGAAGCTGCGCCGCGTGATCGGCGAGCCTTGGGGAGCGGGCTGGTTCATACGAATGCGTGGAATCGAGCAATTGTGCGTTGCCTGTTCCGACGCGCCGCTCCGGACACGGATTCAAGCCGGTCTGACGGGACTGCACGGGGAACCCAACCAGCCTACGACGGCGAGACCCGGGGGCAATCCAAACTTTTCGACGGCCCGGGGTCTGGAAGACGGGGATCGCAGATCGCAGATTGGAGATCGGGCCTCATCTGGATCGCGGGATGGGATCCGACAGGCGATGTTCGTCAAACCACTTCCGGGGATTCAGGATTTTCACCGTTCGGTCACCCCCGGTTTCCAGTCCGACTGAAATGATCCCCCGCCGGAGATAAAGCATCCCTCGTGGGGGTGTGTTCCGTTCCAGGGACAGGCGTGCCAGCAGCTGGAGTTTGTCGCCGGTCACCTCGATGGAATCGAGTTCAGCGACCCCGCCTCCGGCCCGGACGGAAGCCCGGACCGCGACATCCTTGTCGGACAACATCGACTTGAACAAGGCGGACAATTCCCGGTCATTGTGCCCGCGAAACAGCTCCAGCAGCGGACGGCTGTCCATCATCCGGCCGCTGAAACGCGCCTCCAAGCGCCGGTGTTCGCCGAGTTGCAGGTGTCCCTCCTCCACCGTCGCCTCGCCCTTCCATCCATTGGCCAGCAGCCGGGGTTTGCCCGGATCGTCGATGACGACGTTGGCCACGACGGCACGTGTGCCGGCGACATCCAGTTCTTTTTCGCCCAGGCTGTAGCGTCGGATCCTCCCATCGATGCGGAGATCCCCCCGCAGGGCGACACCGCGGTAATCGAGGTGGACATCGTTTCCACCCAATGTGGCCTGACCCTGCGCCACGCCTTGTTGGATATTGAGATCGACCCGGAGTTCCCCCGGGGTTCCCCAGAGATCCAAGCCGGGAAAATGATTGATGTAGAAATTCGCGAAACGGATGTCAGGGACCGTTCCTTCAAGCGAGACGGCACCCTCCATCTTTTGCAGGACTGCGCGCCCGCGCAGGACCACGCTGTCGACGTCGGGAAAGGCGAAATCAATCCGTCCCGAACCCACTTTCAACACGGGATCCTCCCCCAGGGTGATCCACCCCTGAGTCAGGTCCACACGGACTCCCCTGGCATCCAGGGTTTCCTTCGGACGAACGAACAGGGAACCGTGCGCCACGGCATCCCCACGGTAACGGAATTCATCCAGCCAGATTTCGCGGACGCCGAGCACCCGGGCCCCCGGCAGTCTCACGGCCCATATCTGCCTCAAGGGGGGACGAAGCTCCGCCGCCAGGATCGCCTTCACCACCTCTTCGGGCGGACGCGTGGTCAGTTCCGCCCAAGGGATGGGGGCGATGACGGAGTGTTTGTCCAGGCCGGCCGTGGCCAAGGGGAGTCGACGGAGGTGAAAGACGGCTCCGTCAGCGACCAATCCCCGTGCCAGAAAGCAGCGTTCAAGCAACGTACCCAAACCCACCTGAGCCCGCGCGTTGTCCAGCGACAGCGACCATTGGACGGTCAGGAGGCAGCCGCGAATGCGGAGATTTTCAACCCGGAGATCTCCGGGCCAGAACGACCGTGCCCCGGACCAATCGATCCGGATTTTCTCCGGCTTACGGTTGACCTGCCGTTCGATGACGCCGCCCGGACGGAGCAACAGGTTGGCCGCAAACAACCAAGCCGCCTGAAGCCCCACCAAAACCAGAACCGCAACCAGCAGCAGACGGCCGGCGCGGCGTTGGACGAAACGGGTCCCGATGCCGGTTTGACCGTCGGGCCCGGATGGTTTCGTGACGCGGGCCGGTGCTGTACCGCCGCGGGCAGTGGCGTCGGGGTGCACCGAGCCCGCTGGTTGATCGGGATTCACGGGTGATTGCATGGCAGGTTCTGGTCTCCACCACCCTGCGGAGAGTGTGCCAGATCGGTCGGTTTTTTCGGGGTTATTCCTGCATCAATCCGTCCGGTCCGTGGCACTCGCAGATTGATCCGACTATTCCCGCAGCCCCATCCACCGTCCGACAACCTGGGCCGCCCGTCCGGGTTGGCTTACCAACACCGTGTGGTCCGCATTCCAAAACACTTCTGCGCCCCGCCATCCCGGACAATCCCTTTTCAACCAGCGGTGCACCAGCGGCCATGGCACCACCGGATCCCACCCCCCGGTCACCGACCAGACCGGGCCCCGGAAGGCCCGCGCCCGCGGACGCGGATCATGATCCCGGATCAATTCCAACCGGTGGACCATCGCCTCCCGTTCCCCCGGCTCCCGACGCCGGGTCAGGAACTCTTCGGTCATGGCCAGGCTTCCGGGTGATTCCCGGTTGCAGAAGCGCACCCAACCCGCGAAGGCTCGCAACAACAGATCCAGAGCGGATTCAGGCATCCGGGCCAACATCGACCGGACCGGGCGGATCAACCCAGGCCACGGGAACCGCACAAAGCCGCCGGCGAGGATCAGTCCGTCGGCTTGGAATCCGGCAGGATCGCAGGCCAGGATATCAAGGAGCGCCCAGGCAACCTGCGAACCGAACGACTCGGCCAGCAACCATCCGTGTCGAATGCCGGCCGACTCGGCGGATCTCAGCACCCCGGCGGCCAACCCGGGCAATCCCGCCGTGACGGACCGCGGATAGGCAAACTCGACGAAACGCACGCGATCGCCCAATGCCGAGCGAAAGGCCCCGACCAAGGTCCAGTCTCCGTGCAACCCCGGAAGGTATAGGACGGTCGGGCGACTCGCATCGCCGTGCACCCGGCATTCGGTGATTTGTCCTCCATCGGCCATCTATCTCCGGTCTCCGATCTCCGATTTCCCATCCCGATTCCCGTCCGAGCGTCCAAACGTGGCCCTTAGGATGGGCCCGGCCAGCAGCAGCCACTGCCACAGGGGCAGCCATAGGAACACCTTGAAGTTCCGCACCCCGCGGGGATGGAACAGGATCACGTACGTATAGATTCCCAAGCCCAGCACCGCTCCGATGAGGGTGAACTGCTTGAGTCGATTGCCATTCGGTGACCGACGCGAACGCCAACCCGCGACGACCGCCAGCACGAACGGAAACACCGACCACGGCAGCAGCAGCCCGAAGATCGGCGATCCCACATTGCCGGGTGCGGACACCACGCTCATATAAATCCCCGGCACCAGGCCGCCGAGCAGCGCGGCAAAAAGCGTCACCACGAACTGCGGGGGAAGGGCATGCTCCGCAGGGCTGTCCCCGGACGACTCCGGAGCGGGATCTCCGTCGGACCGTTCACTCATCAGGACGAAGCTTACCCAGGAATCCCCGGGAAGGCCACTTCGGTTCAGATTTGTCCTTTCCGTGAGGGGCCGATTTCCGGTTTAGTGACCCCATGAGCCAGCCCATCGTGGTCAAGTCGCGCATCCGTATCGCCGATTTTGATCCCACCGAGTCGTTCGGGATGGAAAAGGAAAAGACCCGGGCCAAAACCGCCCACCTCCAAAAACGCATCGGGGAACTCCAGGCCAAACTCTATGCCAACACGGACCGCTCGCTACTCGTCGTGCTCCAGGGCATGGATGCCAGCGGCAAGGACGGCTCCACGCGCACACTGCTCGAATTCGTCAATCCCGCCGGCATCGAAGTCGCCAATTTCAAGGCCCCGTCCGACGAGGAACGCGCCCATGATTTCCTGTGGCGCATCCATCATGTCGTCCCGCGCTACGGCCGCATCGGTGTGTTCAACCGGTCGCATTATGAGGACGTCCTGATCGTCCGGGTCCTCAACCTGGCACCCAAGTCGGTCTGGTCCCTGCGCTACGAACAGATCAACCGGTTTGAAGCCAGCCTGGCGGAATCGGGTTATACGATCCTCAAGTTCTTTCTCAACATCTCCCGCAAGGAACAGGCGGTCCGACTGCGCGAGCGCCTCCATGACCCGGCCAAGAACTGGAAATTCGAGGGGGCCGACCTCCTCATGCGCGCACGCTGGCTGGATTTCATGGCCGCCTACGAGGACGCCCTGAACCGTTGCTCACCCAAACACGCCCGATGGCATATCATACCGGCGGATAAGAAATGGGTGCGCGACCACCTCATCGCCCAACGCGTCTGCGCCGCCTTGGAGGAAATGAATCTCAAATGGCCCAAGTCGAAGCATGATCTCTCCAAGATCCGGGTGCGCTGAGCGGCCGCCGACCTCTCGATGCGTCTTAATCCGTTGAATCCGTGTCATCCGATCCGATTCCCCGCCGACCTGGCCCCGGCCATCAACGGCCCATACCCTTCACGAAACGTCGGGTGATCGGGTGACCAACCCAATTCCCCGCGCAGCTTGCGGTTGCTCACACGCTTATGGGTCAGGCCGCGTTTCCGGGTCGCGTCCTCCGCCCCGGTTGCCGTCGACGGAAACGGCCGGCCCGTCTGGTCGGCCAACCACCTTAGAAATGCGCCCTGGCTCACCGGTTCATCGTCCACCACATTATAAACCTCGCCGGGCCGGCCACGCTCCAACGCCACCTGGATGGCTCCGGCAACATCCTCCCGGTGAATCATGTTCAACCACCGTGAACCGTCGCCCGACACCCGTGCCTCGCCCCGCAGGAATTGACTGAAGAGGTGCCCGCGACCCGGCCCATAGATTCCACCGACCCTCAGGAGGACCGCCGGAAAACCCGTCTTCGCCGCCGCCCACAACTCCTCCTCGGTCTCCACCAACACGCGTCCCGTCGCGGTCGTGGGCAGCGTGGGGGATTCCTCGCTGACCCATCCCCCGTCGGTCTGCGCATACACACTGGTGCTGCCGACATTGACCAAGGCCCGGAGACCCGTGCCTCCAAAAACCGCGACCAGATTCCGTGCGCCACCCAGATAGACCTCCCGGTAGTCCGCAGCGCCACCCCGCGACGAGGACACCGTGTTGACGATCGCATCGAACGGCCCTGGCAACCGGCGCAGATCGTCCACCTGCGTCAGGTCCCCCACGAGCGGTTCGACCCCGATGCCGCGGAGCTCCGCGGTCCCCTCCGCCGAGCGGCGCAGGCCCGCCACGGCGTGTCCGGCCGCCGTGAGCCGGCGGGCGACTGCAAGCCCGACGTAACCGCAGCCCACGATCAGGATCCGCATGGCGCGAAGGGTTCCGGACCGGGAATCTTTGTGCAAACGGGTATTGGCCCGCACCCCGGGATCGCCCCATTATTCCCGACCGGTTTCCCCCGGGCCGTCGCATTCATGTGGATCGTCCGCCTTGCCCTCCGCCGGCCGTACACGTTCGTCGTGGCGGCCCTGGTCCTCGTGTTGCTCACGCCCCTGCTGCTGCTCCGCACGCCGACCGACATTTTTCCGGACATCAACATCCCGGTGGTCAGCGTGATCTGGCAATACGCCGGGCTCTCGGCGCAGGAGATCGAGCAACGCATCATCTACAATCACGAACGCTCCCTCAGCGCCACTGTCAACGACATCGAGCACATCGAGTCCAATGCCTATAACGGCGTGGGCGTCATCAAGGTCTTCCTGCGACAGGGGGCCTCGGTCGACGCCGGGGTCGCCCAGATCACCGCGATCGCCCAGACGATCCTGCGCCAACTCCCCCCCGGCCAGACCCCGCCCCTCATCATCCGCTATAGCGCGTCCACGGTCCCGATCCTCCAATATAGCCTCAGCAGCCGCACCCTGTCGGAACAGGAACTTTACGACATCGCCCAGAACCAGGTCCGCGTCGGCCTTTCAACCGTCCGCGGCGCCGCCGTTCCCTGGCCCTACGGCGGCAAGACCCGGCTGGTCTCCGTGGATCTCGACCTTCCCGCGCTCCAGGCCCGCAATCTCTCCGCGCAGGACGTGGTCAACGCACTGAATGCCCAGAACCTGGTATGGCCTTCCGGGACCGCGAAGATGGGCGCAACCGAGTACGACGTGGAACTCAACACGAGCCCGCGGCGCATCGAGGATCTCAACCAGCTTCCCATCCGCACCGTCGCGGGCGCCACGGTCTACCTGCATGACGTCGCCCAGGTCCGGGACGGCGCCCAACCCCAGGTGAACATCGTCCGCCAGGACGGCACGCGCGGGGTGTTGATCACCATTCTCAAGAGCGGTTCGGCCTCGACCCTCGATGTGGTCCGCCGGGTGAAGGAGGCGATGCCGGGAATCCTGGCCGGGCTGCCCGCCGCGTTGGAAGTGCGCGAATTCGCCGACCAATCACTCTTCGTCCGGAGCGCCGTCCACGATGTCATCCGTGAAGGGGTCATCGCCGCGGCGCTCACGGCTTTGATGATCCTGCTGTTCCTCGGTTCGTGGCGCAGCACGGTCATCATCGCCCTGTCCATCCCCCTGTCCGTGCTGGCGTCGCTCGCCGTGCTCAGTTGCCTCGGGGAAACCGTCAACCTGATGACCCTCGGCGGACTGGCCCTGGCGGTCGGCATCCTGGTGGACGATGCCACGGTGGAGATCGAGAACGTCCATCGCCAGATGGCCCTCGGAAAGCCCTTGGAACAGGCGATCCTCGACGGGGCGCAGGAGATCGCCCTGCCGGCGTTCGTCTCCACCCTGTGCATCTGCATCGTGTTCGTGCCGATGTTCCTGCTCACCGGCGTGGCGCGATACCTTTTCGTGCCGTTGGCCGAGGCGGTGGTGTTCGCCATGCTCGCCAGCTATGTGTTGTCGCGGACGCTGATCCCGACCTTGGTCCTGTGGTTCTACCGCAAGGTGCACCAACCCGAAAAAGGCGTCGGACACGATCCCCACGCGGTGCACGGCCGGGGTCCATTCGCCCGCGTCCACGGGGCTTTCGAACGCAGTTTTGTCACCCTCCGTCACGGGTACCGCCACCTTCTGGAGGCGCTGCTCCATCGCCGCACCGCGTTCACCTTCTTTTTCCTCCTGTTCTGCGCCGGTTCCCTCGCGCTGGTCCCGGGCCTCGGTGAAGACTTCTTCCCCGTCGTGGATGCCGGCCAGTTCCGTCTCCATGTCCGGGCCCACACCGGCACCCGGATCGAGGAGGCCGCCCGACTCGTTGATGAGATTGAGAACCTGATCCGCACGGTGGTCCCGGAGGAGGAACTCGCCGGCATCCTGGATAACATCGGGATCCCGACGTCCGGCATCAGCCTGAGCCATAGCACCAGTGGCCTGACGGGTGTCGGGGACGGCGACATCCTGGTTTCGTTGCGGGCCGGACATCGTCCCACCGCCGGTTATATCGAGGCGCTGCGCGATCGGCTCGGGACGGAATTCCCGGGCAACACGTTTTATTTCCTGCCCGCGGACATCGTGAGCCAGTCCCTGAATTTCGGACTGCCGGCCCCGTTTGACATCCAGGTCACCGGCCGGGATCTCGTGGCGAATCGCGAGATCGCCTACGGCCTCGCCGCGCAGATCCGCAACGTGCCGGGCACCGTGGACGTGCGGGTGCAACAGCCCTCCGACCAACCCAAGTTCCGTGTCGTGGTGGACCGCGAGAAGGCCGGTGAACTGGGCCTGACCGAACGCGATGTCGCCAACTCGGTCCTGCTCAGCCTGAGCGGCAGCGGGCAGGTGCAACCCGGGTATTGGCTCAATCCCCAGGTCGGCATCCAATACCTGCTCAATGTCCGCGTGCCCGAATACGTCCTCGACTCCCTCGCCAGCCTCGCCGCCATCCCGATCACCGCGTCCCTGCCGGGACAGGCCGACGGACAGTTGCTCGGCAATCTCGCCACCGTCTCCCGCACCAACGGCCCGCCCATCGTGTCGCATTATAATGTGCAACCGGTGATCGATGTGTTTGGCGGTGTCAGCGGACGCGATCTCGGCGGCGTGATGCGGGACATCGAGCCGATCCTCGATGCCGCCCGCAAGACGCTGCCGCGCGGGAGTGGGCTGCTGGTGCGCGGCCAGGTCGAGACCATGCGCTCCAGCTTCCAAGGGCTTGCGATCGGACTCCTCGGGGCCATCCTGCTGGTCTATCTGCTGCTGGTGGTGAATTTCCAAAGCTGGCTCGACCCGTTCATCATCATCACCGCCCTTCCCGGCGCGCTGGCCGGCGTGGCGTGGGCGCTGCACCTGACCCAGACCACCCTTTCCGTCCCGGCCCTCATGGGGGCGATCATGAGCCTCGGGGTCGCCACCGCGAATTCCGTGCTCGTCGTCAGCTTCGCCCGCGAACAATTCCACCGCGGTGAATCACCCCTGGCCGCCGCCGTGCACGCCGGCACCGGCCGGCTCCGCCCCGTCCTGATGACGGCCCTGGCCATGATCATCGGGATGCTGCCCATGAGCCTTGGCCTCGGGGACGGCGGCGAACAGAATGCACCGCTCGGACGCGCGGTGATCGGCGGATTGGTGATCGCCACCGTTGCAACCCTGCTTTTCGTGCCGGTGGTTTTCAGCCTGCTGCACCGGTCCACACCGCGCGTTCCCCGGCCCTGATTTCAACCATGTCCGACCCCGTACATCCCGTGTCCGACCCGGCCGTTCCCGCGCGTCCGATCTGCCTCGCCCGTTGGGGACTGGCGATCACCGTGGTCGTTCTCGGCGCCTGGTTCGCGGGTGCCGCACCCCGCTGGCGCAATCACGCGGCCGCCGTCGACCGCATTCGCCAGACCGGCGCACCCATGGTTCTCGTGATCCATCCCCGACTCGCCGCGCCGGCCGATCCGCCGATCGTGCCCGCCGAGGTCAAGTCCTGGAGCGAGGCCCGGATCCTTCCCCGGGCCACCGGCTATGTGCGGAGTTGGTCCGCCGACCTGGGAGCCCGGGTGAAAGCCGGCGATGTCCTCGCCGAAATTGAGTCTCCCGAAATCGAACAGGAACTGGCCCGGGCCCGCGCCGACCTGGCCCACGCGGACGCCGCCACCGTCCTCGCCCAATCCACCGCCCTCCGGTGGCGGGACCTGCTCAAGAGCGCCAGCGTCAGCGACCAGGAGACCGCCGAAAAAATCGCCGACCTCGCCCTCAAGCAGGCCGCCGCCGAATCCGCCCGCGCCGACGTCCGCCGTCTGGAGCAGCTCATCGGTTTCACCCACGTCACCGCGCCCTTCGACGGCACGGTCACGATCCGCAACCTCGACATCGGTGAACTGGTCTCCGCCGGCTCCACCCGCGAACTGTTTCACCTTGCCGACACCCGCCGACTCCGCGTGTTTGTCCACGTCCCCCAGCCCTTCGCCGAACACCTCGCCATCGGCCAGACCGTGGAAGTCCTCCCCGGCGACACCAGCCAGTTGCGCATTCCGGCACGGGTCGCCCGGACCGCCGGCCAACTCGAACCCGCCACCCGCACCCTGCTGATTGAACTGGAACTCGACAATGCGTCCGGAGCCCTGTTGGCGGGCACTTTCGCCCGCGTCTGCTTCCCCAACGCCCAGGGCGACCCCATCCTCACCGTTCCCGCCAACACCCTGATCCTGCATGCCGAAGGGCCCCAGGTCGGCGTCGTACGCCCCGACAAGACCGTGGAATTGCGGCGGATCACCCTGGGTCGTGACCGGGGGCCGGTCTTCGAGGTCCGCGCCGGGATCACGGCCGACGATTGGGTGATCCTGAACCCGGCTGATTCGCTGCATGGCGGTCAAAAGGTGGCCGTGCGTGAATCCGGGGCTCCGGCGACGGCGACGGCGAAGCCGTGAGGCGGAGAGCGGAGCCGCAGCGGACGGAGCCTCAGGGGTCAGAGCCTCAGCGCCTCGGAGCTTCAGCGGTCAGAGCCACAGATCGCCGGACTCACAGGTACAACGGTCCTCCGAAGATCTGACCGCCGAGGTTCCGTCCACTGAGACTCTGACCCCTGAAGCTCTGACCCCTGAAGCTCCGGGGCTCCGAGGCTCCGGCCCTCCGGGCCCCCAAAGAAGAACGCGTGATGACGAGTCGACGACGGCCCGTCGAACGCGACATGTCAGGATGCTGCTCATGACGCATTTGCATCGTCATCACCGTGGGTGGACGACCCTGTGCACCGCGCTCGGCTTTCTGCTGGCGGGGACCTTGGTGGCCGCCCCGCTTTTTCCCCCACCGGTGCACCCGGGCCATCCGTTTTCCTGGACCCGTTTCCTGGCGCCATTCCACATGGTGGTGCTCCATTTCCCCATCGGCATTCTCGCCCTGACGTCGATGTTGGAGGTCTGGAAATGGTGGCGTCCCAACGAGGAGTTGCGCCGCGTGATCCAGTTCACCCTGACCGTCGCAGTCCTCGCCAGCATCGTCACCATGGGGCTGGGTCTTTTGCGCGCGGTGGGCGGAGACTATGACCCGATCATGCTCGCCCGGCACCGGGCCTGGGGACTCGCCGCCGGCGCCGTGACCGCAATCGCCCTGGGGCTCCACACCCTGTTGCTCCGACACCCCGGCCGGGGCGGGACCCTCGCCTTCCGACTCCTGTTGCTGACCAGCTTTTTTTCGCTGGCCGTGGCGGGACACCAAGGCGGCAGCCTGACCCATGGTGCGACCTACCTGACCGAGAACGCGCCGGATGCCCTCAGGAACCTGTTGGGCGACACGTCGGGCAACCCGTTTGAGCAGGGTCTCGCCCCGGCGGAGGACGCCAGTTCGGTACCCGTCAAAGCCGTGTTCAACCACCGGTGCATCACCTGTCACGGACCGGAAAAGCAGAAGAACCAATTCCGTATCGATCGTCGCGACATCCTTCTCAAAGGCGGCAAGAGCGGTCTTCCGGCAGTCGTGCCCGGTGATCCGGGCAAGAGCAACCTGCTGCGCCTGTGCCTGCTCCCGAATGACAACGAGGACGCGATGCCGCCCGATGGCAAGGAACCGCTCACGCCCGACGAGATCGTCATCGTCGTGCGCTGGATCCAGGCCGGTGCGCCCTTTTGAAGGCGCCTACCAACCCAGCAATCGCCCGATCTGGTACGTGGCGAAGGACAGCACCCAGGCCAGGCCGGTCATGTAAAACCACTGGAACAAAGGCCATTTCCACGAATTGGTCTCACGTCGGACCACCGCCACCGTGCTCACACACTGCATGGCGAAGACATAGAACACCATCAGGGTGAACCCGGTCAGGGGCGTATAGACCGCGGTGCCATCGGGCCGCCGTTCCCGCTTCAGGGTCTCCGCCAGGTTGGCGCTGCCTCCCGGTTCGTCCGGGTCCAGGGCCCCGGCATTATAGACGACCGACATCGTGCTCACGAACACCTCGCGGGCAGCGAACGAAGCCACGATCCCCACCCCTATTTTCCAGTCGAAACCCAACGGTCGGAGCAACGGTTCGATCCATTGCCCGGCCCGGCCGGCGAAACTGTGTCGTAATTCGTCGCCCGCCTGCGCGCGATCCAAAGCCGCACTCTGTTCCAAGGCCGACCGGATAGCCGGCGTGAGGGCGGCGGGTTTCGCTTCCGGGCTCCGCAATTCCGCCAACCGCTTCTCGGCGGCTGCAGTGTCCAGGCCCGGAAACGTGGACGCCAACACCTGCGCTTTTTCTGCAGCATGCCGGCCCGCCGCCCCGGCATCTTTCGGATAGGTGGCCAGGAACCACAGGAGGATGTTGATCCCCAGGATCACGGTGCCGGCGCGACGCACGAACAACCGCGCCCGCTCCCACATGTGCCGCAGGACGACGGTTGCCACCGGCCGCTTATAAGGCGGGAGTTCGAGGATCAACGGTGGCGGCTCCCCTTTCAGCAACGTCCGCTTGAAAATCCACGCCATGCCCAAAGCCCCGGCGATCCCCAGCAAATACATGAATGTCAGGGTCAACCCCTGCCGCAACGCCCCGCCGCCGATGCACGCCGAGATGAGCAGGGTGTACACCGGCAACCGCGCCGAACAACTCATCAGCGGCGCCACCAGGATCGTCGCCAACCGATCCTTGGGCGTCTCAATCGTGCGGGTCGCCATGATCCCGGGAATCGCACACGCAAAGGACGAAAGCATCGGGATGAAACTCTTGCCGTGCAGCCCGACACGGCTCATCAACCGGTCCATGAGGAACGCCGCACGGGCCATGTAACCCGTGTCCTCCAGCAGGCTGATGAAGAGAAATAACAGGCAGATCTGGGGCAGGAACACGATCACCGCCCCGACCCCCATCACCACGCCCCGGGCCAGGAGATCATTGAGCGGACCCGGTGGCAGGGCGGCCGTCACCAACCCGGCCAGCCACTCCACGACGGACTGCAACCAACCCATCGGGAACTTCGCCACATAGAAAAGGCCCACGAACAACAGCACCATCAGGCCCACGAAAATCAGCAAACCCCACACCCGATGGGTCAACATCCGGTCCATCCGGTCCGAAAACGTCTCCCCCGAAGGCGCGGTCTCGGTCGTCACCGCCATCTGGATCGCCGCCGCCCGGGCATACCGGGCCTCGATGGCCGCACTGCGCCAATCGACCCCCGCCGCTTCCAACCGTTGCCGGGCCGATCCCACGGCCTCCCTGACCGCCGCCGGATAGGCATCCGGATGCGCATTCAACACCCGGTCATCGGACAACAGCAGCAACGCTTCGGCCGAGGCCAGCCGTCCGCGTTGTGGGAACACCGATTGGAGCCGGGCTTCGAGCGCCGTCGCCTCAAGCCCGAAAACCTCGGGCAATTCGCTGAAGCCGCGTGGGATGACCCGCGTGGTGCCGCGGGCCGCCAGCGCCCGGACGGCGGCGGCGAGATCGGCAACCCCTTCGCCGGAGCTCGCCACCAACGGCAGGACCGGCACCCCGAGCGCGGCCGACAACCCCTCCACGTCCAGTTCATGTCCGTTCTCCCGCGCCACATCGAGCATGTTCAACGCGATGAACGTCGGGTACCCCAACTCAATCACCTGAGTCGCGTAATAGAGGTTCCGCTGAAGATTCGAGCCGTCCACCACCACGATCACCAAATCGGGCTCCCCCACCTCCGGCAGGTGTTGGAACAGGATGTCCCGCGCAATCTGCTCATCCAGCGATTGCGGGCTCAGGCTATAGGTGCCGGGCAGGTCGAGCACCGTGACGGAACGGCCCGATCCGCCGCCGAGGAGGGTCCCTTCTTTGCGTTCAACCGTGACCCCGGCGTAGTTGCCGACCCGGGCACGAAGCCCGGTCAGCGCGTTGAACAGCGTGGTCTTGCCGCAGTTCGGGTTGCCCGTGAGCACCGTCAGGAACGGTCGGGCGGGCGGTGGTGAGGTGGCGGAAACGGCGGCCATGGACGACCGGAAAACGGACGGATCGGACGGGTTAACGCGGTTGGACCCAGACTTGGTCAGCCTCGTGCCGACGCAGGGAAAGATTATATCCGCGGATCCGGATCTCCACGGGATCCCCCATCGGGGCAAACCGGACGAGTTCGACGGGAGTGCCCACCAGCAGGCCCATTTCGAGGAGTCGACCGCGGTGTTCGACCGGCACCTGGATGGCGGAAACCACCGCCGTGGAGCCGGGAGTCATGGAAGAAAGGGTCTGCGGGCTGGTCATGCGTGAGACACTCCTTCGACTCTCAACGGCATAGCCAGAATCAAGCCGCGAGACGGAAAGGCGCTGCCGGCCATTCGACCCAGATATGCTCGGCCAACCGCGCGCTCAAACCGAGTCGGGAATTGCAGACCTGACACAGCAGGTTGGCCTGGCGGGTGATCACCCGCACCCGTTGTTCTTCGCCAAAGCCCATTTCCCGGAGACGCTGATTGATGTCGGGCGATGCCGTGAGTTGTTTCACCACCACGCTGGCGCCCGCCAGGACACGGTTCAATGGGCACAGTGCCGGAATCCGGCAGGACTCGGGCTGGCACACGGGAACGGTACACGGGGCACTCACAGTGGGATCACGCTAGGGAACCACCGCCCGAGGGGCAAGGTGCAGCGTTGTCGGGACCTTGCCATCCTTTGTTGCGGCCTTGTCCACGGGTGAGTCGGCCTTCTTGCAGTCCGTCCCTCTGATGCTACTCTGTCCGGGCTTCCGACCGGCGCAAACCGTGGTCCGGAAGGCTGCACTCAACATCAAACCGTCTCCGAACCCTATGGCACACGCACTTCCTCCCCTGCCTTACCCGAAAGAAGCCCTCGAACCGTCCATCGACGCCGCCACGATGGAGATTCATCACGACCGCCACCACAAGGCGTATGTCGACAACCTCAACAAGGCGCTCACCGGCAACGCGGCGTTGGAGGCAAAAACCCTGGAAGCACTTCTCGGTGATCTGGCATCGGTTCCGGACAACATCCGCGGTCCGGTGCGCAACAATGGCGGCGGCCACTGGAACCACACTTTCTTCTGGAACCTGATGGGTCACGGCAAGGGTGGTTCGCCCACCGGTGACCTGGCCACGGCCCTCACCGCCACCTTCGGCAGCCTCGACGCCTTCAAGGAGAAGTTCGAGGCGGCCGGTCTTGGTCGCTTCGGTTCCGGATGGGTCTGGTTGGTCGTGAACGCCGGTCGTTTGGAAATCGTTTCCACGCCGAACCAGGATAATCCGCTCATGGGCAAGAGCGTTTCCGGCGTCGAAGGCAAGCCGATCCTCGCCTGTGATGTCTGGGAACACGCCTATTACCTGAAGTACCAGAACAAGCGCGCCGACTACCTCAAGGCTTGGTGGAACGTGGTGGATTGGTCCAAGGCCGCTGCGCTTTACGCCGCCGCCCACTGAGTCGATCCCCTCTCACCCTCTTCTCGCGTCCCGTCCTCGCGTCTCTTCCTTGAAGCGACAATCGAGGGCGGGAACCGGGAACGAGACGGTCGGGCACGCGTACGGGGAAGGCATGGGCCGACCCCTCTCTCCGGCTCTCTCCCCACTCGTTCCTCGCGGGGCGAGAGAGACCCGATCCCCGATCCCCGATCCCCGATCTTCGAACTCCGATCTCCGATCGCGGGTCTCAGGCCGACTGCCACACCCACCAACCGCCCACTCCAAACGCCGCCGCTGCCGCCCCGTACATGAGCGTGCGGTACGCTTGCAGGTGGGTGATCTGGAACCAACCCGAGACGCGGCCCAACGCCGAGGCAAAACCTGCCATCGCCAGGACCGTTCCCACGCCGAAGGCCAACAGATAGGCCAATGCCTGCCACCAAGTCGGCAAGGCCAGCGTGGGCAACACCCCGACGAAATGGGAACTGCCGGCCAACCCATGAAGGGTGCCGATCCCAAACGCCGCATGCGTGTGCCGGTGACTCGGGGCCTTCCCGTGTCCGGGACCCTGCCCAACCCCGTGGAAATGCAGGTGCTCGTGGGCTCCGTTCCCGTGGTCGTGACGGTGCCCATGGACTTGGACGCGCAACGCCTGACGCAAGGCCCACCCTCCGATTCCCAGAAGCAGCACCCCCACCAAGCGCTCACTCCATCCGGAAATCTTCTCCAAAGGCAGGGCTCCACGGAGGGCAAAGGCCAGGACGCCGACGACCGCCACCCCGGCGCTATGGCCGAAACCCCATCGCAATCCCGTGCGCCATGAAGCCTGATGCGAACGAACCGCCAAGGGTGCGACTGCGGCCAGATGATCCGGTCCCGAGAGCACGTGGGTGAACCCGGCCAACAAACCTGTCAACACGACCAGCATAAGACAGTGCGCACTGTGCCGGCTACGGCACCCAGAGCAAGCCCGCTCCCCTGGGACAAAAAAAAGACGCGGCCGCTTTCGCGACCGCGTCCTTGCAAATCCTGGGTCCGCGGTTGCCCGCGGTCGGGATCAGTAATCCATTCCGCCGCCACCGCCATGATGCGGGTCGCCGGACGGCTTGTCTTTCTTCTCAGGGATCTCGATGATCAACGCCTCGGTCGTGAGCATGAAGCCCGCGATGGACACCGCGTTCTGCAACGCGGAACGGATGACCTTCTTCGGGTCCACCACGCCGGCCTTCACCAGGTCTTCGTATTCGCCCGTGGCGACGTTGTAACCTTCATTGCCCTTGCGGCGCTTGACCTCCTGGACAATCAGGCCGCCCTCGACTCCGGCGTTGCTCGCCAGTTCGCGGAGCGGGGATTCCACCGCACGACGCACGATGTCGACGCCGGTCTGCTCATCATGGTTCGAGAGCTTGATCGCTTCGATCGCCACCAAGGTCCGGAGGAGTGCCACGCCGCCGCCGGCGACGATGCCCTCTTCGACGGCCGCGCGGGTCGCATGCAATGCGTCCTCAACACGGGCCTTCTTCTCCTTCATCTCGGTCTCGGTCGCCGCACCGACATGGATGACCGCCACGCCGCCCGCGAGCTTCGCCAGACGCTCCTGGAGTTTCTCGCGGTCGTAGTCGGAGGTCGTCTCTTCGATCTGGCGGCGGATCTGGTTCACGCGGCCCTGGATGTCGGAGTTCTTGCCGCCACCTTCGACGATCGTGGTGTTTTCCTTGGCCACGAGCACGCTCTTGGCCTTGCCGAGATCGGCCAGGTCGAGGTTCTCGAGCTTGATGCCGAGATCCTCGGTGATGCACTTGCCACCGGTGAGGATCGCGATGTCTTCGAGCATGGCCTTGCGACGATCACCGAAGCCCGGCGCCTTGACGGCGCAGACATTGATCGTGCCGCGGAGCTTGTTGACCACCAAGGTGGCCAGGGCTTCACCCTCGACCTCTTCGGCGATGATCAAGAGCGGCTTGCTGGTCTTGGCGACCTTCTCCAGCAACGGGAGCAGGTCCTTCAGGTTCGAGACTTTCTTCTCGTAGATCAGGACGTAGGACTCCTCGAGCTTCACTTCCATCGTCTCCGCGTTGGTCACGAAGTACGGGGACAGATAGCCCTTGTCGAACTGCATGCCCTCGACGACGTCGAGCGTGGTCTCAATCGACTTGGCCTCTTCGACCGTGATCGTGCCGTCCTTGCCGACCTTGTCCATCGCGTCGGCGATGATCTCGCCGATCGTGGTGTCCCAGTTCGCAGAAACCGTGGCGACCTGCTTGATCTCTTCCTTGTCCTTGACCTTCTTGGAGATCTTGGCGAGGTGTTCGACCGCGGCGTCGACGGCCTTCTGGATGCCGCGTTGGAGCGAAATCGGGTTCGCACCGGCGGTCACGTGCTTGAGGCCCTCGCGATAAATCGACTCGGCGAGCACCGTGGCGGTCGTGGTGCCGTCTCCAGCGATGTCGGAGGTCTTGCTGGCGACCTCGCGCACCATCTGGGCGCCCATGTTCTGGTAAGGGTTCGGGAGTTCGATCTCCTTGGCGACCGTGACGCCGTCCTTGGTCACCGTCGGGGAACCGAATTTTTTGTCGATGACGACATTGCGACCCTTCGGTCCGAGGGTGGCCTTGACGGCCCGGGCGAGGATCTCGACGCCGCGCAGGAGTTCCTGGCGGGCGGCTTCTTCAAATAACAGTTGCTTGGCAGCCATGATTCAATGGGATTTTGAGATTGAAAACGGGAGGGGAGGTTTCAGAGGACGATCGCGAGGATGTCGTCGGTGTTGAGCAGCTTGTATTCCTTGCCGTCCACCTTGATCTCCGTGCCGCCATACTTGGAGATGAGGACGCGGTCACCGACCTTCACTTCGAAGGGGATGAGCTTGCCGTCATCATCCTTCTTGCCGGTCCCGAGGGCGCGCACGATGGCCTCGGTGGGCTTCTCTTTGGCGGAATCGGGGATGATGATGCCGCCCTTCTTGACTTCCTTTTCTTCGACAGGCTCGACGAGCAGGCGGTCGCCGAGCGGTTTCACATTGAGTGCCATGATATGCTATGTGTCTTTTCGTTGCGTTTACTGCGTAATCATATCCCGCCGCACCCGCGGTCAGGAAAATAACCGAAGTGACCGCCGCCAATCACGGCGACGGTCACCACGCGAAAGTTCCGTTACTTCTTTTTCTCATCGACGACCTCTGCGTCGATGACCGGGCCGTCCCGTTTGCCAGCCCCCGTGTCGGCTCCGGCGGTCTCGGTACCCGCCGCACCCGCCGCACCCGGTTCGGCGCCCGGCGCATCGGCACCCGGCCCGCCCTTGGCATAGAACTCCTTGCCCGCCGTCTGCATGACCTCGTTGAGCTTGTCGAGACCCGTGCGAATGACCGCGGTGTCGCTCCCTTTCAGGGCATCCCGCAAGGTCTTGACCGCCTCGTCCACCGACCCTTTCGCAGCCCCGAGCTTCTCCGCGTTGTCGTGGGCGAACTTCTCCGCCCGATAGGCCACGCTGTCCGCCTCATTGCGCAACTCCACCTCTTCGCGGCGCAACTTGTCCTCGTCCGCGTGCGCCTCGGCATCGCGTCGCAGGCGCTCCACCTCGTCCTTGGAAAGCCCACTGGAGGCCGAGATCACGATCTTCTGGACTTTGCCGGTCCCCAGATCCTTTGCGCTCACGTTGAGGATGCCGTTTGCATCCAGGTCAAAGGTCACCTCCACCTGGGGCACACCCCGGGGGGCCGGAGGCAGGTCCCGCAGCTCAAACTTGCCCAGCGACTTGTTGTCCCGGGCAAATTGACGCTCGCCCTGCAACACATGGACCTCCACCCCGGGCTGGTTGTCGCTCGCGGTCGAGAAAATCTCCGACTTGCGCGTCGGGATCGTCGTGTTGCGGTCGATCAGCTTGGTGAACACGCCGCCCAAAGTCTCGATGCCCAGGGACAATGGGGTCACGTCCAACAACAGCACATCCTTGACCTCGCCCGTGAGCACCCCGCCCTGGATGCCCGCACCAATCGCCACCACCTCGTCGGGGTTGACCCCTTGGTGCGGCGCCTTGTTGACCAATCCCCGCGCCGTCTCCACCACCCGCGGCATCCGGGTCATGCCCCCGACCAGAACCAATTCATCGATCTTCTCGACATCCAGTCCCGCATCCTTCAGGCACGCCTTCACCGGCGTGATCGTGCGCTCGAAAAGATTGTCACACAGTTGCTCCATCTTCGCCCGGGTGAGCTTGGTCTGGATGTGTTTCGGTCCGGTGGCGTCGGCGGTGATGAACGGCAGGTTGAGATCGTAAACCTGCGAGGAACTGAGCGCGATCTTCGCCTTCTCCGCTTCTTCCTTGATCCGCTGCAATGCATCCGGCTGTTTGCGCAGGTCAACCCCCGAATCCTTGCGGAATTCGTCCAGGATCCAATCCATGATCGTGTTGTCCCAATCGTCGCCGCCCAGATGCGTGTCCCCGTTGGTGGACTTCACCTCGAAAACGCCGTCGCCGATCTCCAGCACCGAGATGTCGAACGTCCCGCCACCCAGATCGTAAACCGCGATCTTCTCATCCTTCTTCTTGTCGAGACCGTACGCGAGGGAGGCCGCCGTCGGCTCGTTGATGATGCGGAGCACTTCCAACCCGGCGATGCGGCCGGCATCCTTGGTCGCCTGGCGTTGGGAATCGTTGAAATACGCCGGCACCGTGATCACGGCTTGGGTGATCGTCTCACCCAGCCGCACCTCGGCGTCCGCCTTCAGCTTGGCCAGGATCATCGCGG
>JANYCC010000423.1 GCA_025360495.1 Verrucomicrobiota bacterium
TTCCCGTCGCCGTCGAAGTCATCCCAGACTGCTTCCGGGAAGTTCACTTGGGACACGATGGCGCCGCCACTGAAGCGGCCCCGAACGTTTTTGACGACCTGGGGTGGCGTTGAGCCCGGAATTCCAGGGAGAACCAGTTCAGGATAGCCGTCGCCATCCGTGTCGGCGAGATCGAGGGAACTGGACCCGATGCCGACTTGAAGGATTCCGGGAGTTTCGGCCCCGGTGGCCAGGAGTCGGGGTTGGATGACGATGTTGAAGGCGGCATGGTTGGTTGCCACCCCGTCGGTGGCCGCGACCTCATAAGTGGCCGTGCCTGCGGGCAATTCATTCCCAGGGAACAAAAGGCGATAAACCCGGACACCCCGGTCGCTGATCTGCTGGATCACCGGGGTGAACGGTTGGAGCAGGGTTCCGTGCAGATACCGCACGGTGACCCGGGGGACTGTGCCTTCGGGATCCTGCACGATGACATCGATCGGGGGCGGCTTCGCACCGAAAAACCAGAGTTGATCGGGGATTGGCGAGATGACGGGCGGGTCATTCACGGGTTCAACCGTGAGGTTGAAGGTGTTGTTGAACGTGACACCGGTGCGGGGTTCCGCGGCATGGAGCGTGATCGTGACCCGGCCGGATTGGTCGGCGCCGGGATAAAATGAAACGGTGCGGTCGAGTCCGTGTCCGGCCACGACCACGGAACCGGGCGGTAGCAGGAAGAAATTGGTGGAGGAAGTGGTCACCGTCACGACCGGGTTGGAGAGACCGGGGGCGGCGAAGGACACCGGCAGATTGAGGATCGGCGTGTCCTCGGGCGTCGTGAGATCGCCCAAACCGGGATCGGCCCGGACCGTTGCGAAAAGCACCAGGGCGACGATTGGCCCGAGAAGAGGCGATGCGAGGGGATTCATGGTCGGACGATTCTACGATCTTCGGTGGGTGCGGAGTGGCTATCAGGGACAACTGTATGATGTCAACCATACAGTGTGCGGGAAAGGGAAGAGTGGAAGGCGTCCCCCCCGGGCCCGGCGGGTCGGAGTCACAACGCGGTCAAGCCCGGCGGGATTCCCGCTTTTGGTCGCGTCGGCCTCGGCCGTGCCGTTAGGTTGGCTACCGGAGGGGACCGGTTTTCATTGGCATATCCCGTGCCAGCATGGGGCGCGACGTGGGGAGAGTGGCGGACGGTTGAGCGATCTACAGCAACCCTTGGTACGCCAGCCAGAGCGATCGGAAATAATGCATCACCCGCACGGGGTCCGCGCTTTCGGGAATCTCGGCCAGGGTGTAGCCCGTGTAACCAATCTCGTTCAACCGCGTGAGCAGGCGCCGGAAAGGATATTCGGTGAGGTGCAGGTCCCTCATGTGGACCTCGACGATCTTCGACTTCACCAGGTCGAAGTTCGCGTCGAAGCCATCGCCCTCCAGGTCGCTTTGATTGGAGTTCCAGCACGCGCCGACGCCGGGATGATCGGCGACATCCAGGATGCGGCGGATATGGGGGACCAGCGAGGTGCCCGGGCCGTGGATCTCCAGGCGGATCCGTTGGCCGAGGGAGTTGCCGAATTCGGCGAGTTCGCGCAGGGAGTGTCCGATCTGTTCCAGCGTGCGGTCGACCGGCACCTCTTTTGGGAGGCCATTGGGTCGGACTTTGACGCCGGTGGCCCCCACGTCATGGGCGAGTCGGATGTATTCCTTGGTGGCTGCGATATCCTGGCGCAACCGGGCCGGATCCGGGGTGTGGTAATCGAAGGCGCTGCCGAGGCTGAAGAGGTCGACGGGGGAATCGGCGAAGCGTTTCCGGACTTCGGCGCGGGCTTCGGCGGAGAGGGAGACTTCGACGCCATGGCGGTGGGAGGTGCGGAGTTCGACGCCTTGGAACTTTGCCGTCGTGCAATTCTTTAGGATCGTCGGGATGTCCCAATCCTTGGCGAGATTATAGGTCACCAAACCGAGTTTATAACGGGCGGGGCGGGCGAAACCGTCGGGGCCCGGGGAGGGGAGCGGTTCGGTCGCGGCACGGGTGGGAAGGGCCAGGGCGGTGCCGGCGGCGAGGGAACCGGCGAGGAACGTGCGGCGGGAGGTGTTCATGCGGGGGGCGGGTTCAGATCAGGACATAGGCGAGCAGCGAAAACAGCATGCCGGCGATGCCGACGATGGTTTCACAGACCGTCCAGGTGCGCAGGGTCTGCATCACGCTCAGGCCGAGGCATTCCTTGACGATCCAAAAGCCGGAGTCGTTAAGATGGGAAAGGAACAGGGAACCGCAGCCGACGGCCACCACGATGAGAGCCGTGTGGTTGGGATCCAAGCCGGGTGCGTTGATGGCGAGATAATCCTTGAGCAGCAGCGAAGCCGTGGTGATGGCGACGGTGGCGGACCCGGTGGCGACGCGGATGAAGGCCGACATCAGCCAGCCGAAGACGAGGGGATTCAGTTTGGCGGCGACGCCGACATGACCGATCGACTCGGCGACTCCGGAATCGCGCAGGACGCGGGCGAAACCGCCGCCGGCGCCGATGACGATGAGGGCCATCCCGATGGAGGAGACGGCCTGTTCGGTGTAGCGGAGCACCTGGGCGGCGGACTGGCCGCAGCGGAGGCCGAGGGTCCAGCCTCCGACGATGACGGCGACCAGCAGGGCGATGGTCGGATTGCCGATGAAGGAGAGGACCTGGCGGAGAGAGTCGGTGGGCGGCAGGGTGAGTTCAGCGGCGGTGGCCAGGAGCATCAGGACCACCGGCAGCATGATGGAGAACATCGTCACCCCGAAGCTCGGCAGTCGCTGGCCCGGCGCGAGGGTGGACCCCTTGGTGGGTGCGGGCGGCGGATTGGCCTCGACGCGGTTGACGATGAAGCGGGCATAAAGCGGACCGGCCACCGCGGCGGTGGGAATGCCGATGACGAAGCCCCAGACGAGAACGAGTCCCATGCTGAGGCCGAGTTTTTCGGCGGCCAGCGAGGGTCCCGGGTGCGGTGGCATGACGCCATGCATGACCGAGAGGCAGGAGAGCAGGGGAAGGAAGAGCAGCAGGAACGGCTTCTTGGTCTGATGCGTCAGCGTCAGCACGATGGGCGCAAGCAGCACCAGTCCCACCGCGAACCAGGTGGTGAGCCCGATGGTGAGCGCGAGGGCCATGATGCACAGTTGGATCCGGCCCGCACCGAAGAAGGCGATGAACCGATGGGCAAGAACCTCCGCGCCCCCGGATTCCGCCAACAGTTTCCCGAGCATCGCGCCCAGCGCGATCATTGCGGTGACGCCCGCGAGGGAACCCCCCAGTCCCTCGCTGAACGATTTCATCACCCCCAACATCGTGTAATGGGGGAGGGTCCCGTCCGCCGCCGCCTTCATCACCAAGCCGCCGGCGTCGCGCGCCGGGGCTTTGAGCCAGAGGACCGCACCGGACCCGACGACGAGGGACGCGGCGGCGATGGCGATGAACGCATTCATCCTGGCCCGAGTCACCAGCAGCACGAGGACGCCGATCGCCGCGAGGGCGAGGGCAATCAGTTTCCAATCCGACGCGTTCATGGGAGGCCGGGACGATTGCAGGAAGGCCGGCGGGTGGCCAGCGGTGGATTGAGTCTGGGTCAGCCGGGACCGGCGGGTGGGCTGCGGAGGGTGAGATCCAGCGGTCGGATCTCCGCCGGTTCCTGGCCGGCACCCACGCCGAGTCGGGCGAGTTTTTCGCCGGCCGGTCGCACCATCCGGTCGTAGCTGCCGACCGCGGCATCATAGGACTTGGCGGCCCGGTCGATGGCCTCGCGGATCTTGTCGAAATGGCTGACGAAGGTGGTGACGCGTTCGTAGAGGGCGGTGGCGGCGGCGGCGATTTCGCGGGCGTTGACCGATTGTTCATGTTGTTGCCAACCGACGGCGACCGAACGCAACAGGCCGATGAGCGACGCCGGGGTGGCCAGCAGGATCCGACGTTCCGCGGCCCACACGATCAGGTCGCGGTCGCCTTCCAGCGCGGCGCTGAAGAGGGATTCGGCGGGCAGGAACAGCACGACGAAGTCCAAGGCGTTCGGGAAGAGGCGGGGGTAATCACGGTCCGCGAGCGCCTTGATGGTCTCGCGCAGACGCCGTGCGTGCGAGGCCAACGCCTCGCTGCGACGCATTTCATCGGCGTTCTGCAAAGCGGACAGGAACCCGAGGTCCGGCACCTTGGAGTCGATGATGATGACGCGGTCGCCGGGCAGGCGGACGACGAGGTCGGGGGTGCCTTCGCCTTCCTTGGACTGCTCGGTGAAATCGCAATGGCAGGAGAGTCCGGCCGCCTCGATGACGCGGCGCAGGGTCTCTTCACCCCAGCGACCGCGGGCTTGGTTGGAGCTGAGGATCCCGCGGAGGCGCTGGGTTTCCTGGGCGAGGGTGACATTCTGCCGCGCGAGTTGTTCCAGATGTTGTTTCACATCGCCCAGCGCGGTCGATTGGTGGGCCTCGGCCTGTTGGAGACGCTGCTGGTAGGTGCGGAGGTTCTCCTCCAAGGGACGGACCAAGGCGGCGATGCGTTCCTCCGGGGTGGAGGTGTCGCGGAGACGGGCGGCCTCGGCCTCCATTTGGGTGGCGCGGGACAGGTGGAGTGCGGCGGTTTCCAAGGCGGCACTCCGGAGGGCTTGAGCGGCAGCTTCAGCGGCGTGGGCTTGGGCGGCGATCTGTCGGGCCTCTCCCAGTTGTGAGTCCCGTTCGGCCAACTGTCGGCGCAATTCGTTTTCGAGCACCGGTTCCGTGGTCGGGCGCCGGAGGCTGCGCAGCCACCAACCGAGCCCGAAACCCACGAGGGCTCCCAGAACGAGCGTCACGATGCGTTCAACCAGCGGCATGATGGCAAGTCACCGCTGCATGGTGGTGTCGGGCAAACGGAATATTCGATCCGGGATCAGACGGCTCCGACCGATTCTTCCGATTCCCGATCGTGGGATTTCCTGCTTGGTCGCGGACCGGGGCATGTTAGGTGATGTGCGTGCCTTTTCCGTCACCGGACAATCCCGCCGAATGGCTGGCCTCAGGGACGGTGGCCTTTCCCCGGATGTTGGGGTTGATCGGGGCGGCGGTGTCGTCCGTGCGGTTGGAGGTCTTCATTTTCACCCCCGGACAGCCCGGTGACTCGTTTCTGGCGGCATTGGTCGCGGCGGCGGAGCGGGGCGTCACGGTGCGCGTCCTGTTGGACGCGTTTGGGTCGGGAAACCTGCCGGGAGGCTATTGGCATCGTTTGGAACGGGCGGGCGGCCAGGTGCGGACTTTCAACCCTTTGCGCAATTTGCAGGCGCTGGTCCGGGATCATCGAAAAATGCTGGTGTGCGACGAATCGGCGGCCGTGGTGGGGGGATTCAACATCGGGGCGGAATATGACGGGGACGGAATCACCACCGGATGGCGGGACAACGGGGTGCTGCTGTGGGGGAGCGTGGCGGTGGGGTTGGCGCAGTTGTTCGACCTGCAATTTGGGGAGGCGGAGGAACGGCAGCCTTGGACGGCCCGCTGGCGTCGGCGCGAAGACCAGTCCGTGGTCCCGATGGGGCCGAAGACACAGGTTTTGCCGGTCACCCCGGGGCGCGGGCGTAGCTGCCTGACGGGTGCCTTGCTCCACGACCTGGGCGCCTCCAGCGAAATCACCCTGGTATCGCCTTATTTCCTGCCCCCGCCGGTGCTGCGCCGGGCCCTTCGCCGGGCCGCCCGCCGGGGCGCACGGGTGCGGGTGATCGTCCCGGCGCAATCGGATGTGCGCATGGTCCAGGTGGCTTCGCGCCGACTTTACGCGGGGTTGTTGCGTCATGAGGTTGAGATTTGGGAATACGAACCGCGGATCCTCCACGCAAAGGTCTTCCTGTGTGGCGACGTGCTGTATGTCGGGTCCTCCAACCTGGATCCGCGAAGCCTGCACCTGAATTTCGAGGTCATGGTGCGGTTGGTGGACGCGGGCATCGTGGCTTCGGCCCGGGCCGATGTGGCCGACATGCTGATGCGCAGCCGTCGGGTGGACCCGTCAACCTGGGGCCGATCACGCGGGATCTGGGCGAAGATCCAGGAAGGGTGGGCCTTCTGGATTCTTTACCGGATTGACCCGTGGGTGACCGGCCGATTTGTGCGCCGGGAGAGCTGACGGCGGGGTGGGAGGGCAATCCAGGCGAAGGAAGAGTGCGGGGTTCCGCTGACATTCTCTTTGACCATCCGACCGCCGTGGGCGCATAACGCCAGCATCTCAGCAAGGAAATCACTTATCGCATGATACCCACAAAACTTACCCGATTTGGAGGACTGATCCTGGCGTTGGCGAGTTGCTGCCTGCCGGTTTCGGCGCATGTGTTGGACGACTTCAACGGCCCCGCGAAGACGGGGTGGACGGACGCGACGTTCATCGCCGGGTTCGGGCTTCCGACCCAGGCTGACGGGCACTTTGTCTTCCAGCAACCGCCGGCCGGGCAGGCGATTTTTTCCGCCAGCCAGAAGACAACCGAGGCGTTTGAACTGAAGGAGGGGCGTACGATCGAATTCCGTGCGGACATTGTCACGGCGGGGGCGAAGGACTCGTTTGCGGTGCTGGCGTTCATCCCGAACACGGGCGGGAACAACCCCCTGACGCTGGCCGGTTATGGGTTTGCGAAGTCGACGACGGACATCCTGATCACCAAGGGCATCAACCGGTATTTTGCGGCGGACAGTTATCCGGCGGATCTGCCAAATGAGAACATCACGATGACGCTGACCATGACGGTCAGCGGCGGGTCGGTGACGATCCGGGCGCAGGTGTTGGACAAGGCGCAGGCGAACAAGGTGATCTGGGAGAAGTCGGTGATCGACACGCCGGCGGCGGACGTCCTGGCGGCGGGCACCGATTCGCCCGCGGGACCGTTCCTCACGACCGGTTTTTTCACGTTGTATCTCTACCAGGACTTCGACAAGAACGCGCCGGAGAACCCGTACCAGATCATCTACGACAATGCGGAGACCTTCGTGACCGATTCCGTGGTGTTGGACGATTTCAATGACAACACGAAGACCGACTGGACGGACGCGACGTTCATCGGTGGGTTCGGGCTCCCGACCGAGGCGGGTGGACAGTTCACGTTCCAGCAACCGCCGGCGGGGCAGGCGATCTTTTCGGCGAGCCAGAAAACTTCGCGGGCCTTTGAACTGAAGGAGGGCGAGCGGTTGCAGTTCAACGTCGATGTGGTGTCGGCCGGCGGCAAGGACTCGTTCGCCATCCTGGCGTTCATCCCCAACACGGGCGGGAACAACCCGCTGACCCTGGTCGGCTATGGTTTTGCAAAATCGACGACGGACATCCTGCTCACCAAGGGGATCAACCGTTACTTTGTCGCGGAGAACCCCCCGGACCCGATCCTGAATGAAAACATCACGATGTCCCTGACGATGACCGTCCGGGGCGGCACGGCGGAGATCAACGCGCGGGTGTTGGACAAGGCCCAGGGGAACAAGGTGATCTGGGAAAAGACGGTGTTCGACACGCCGGCGGCGGACGTCCTGGGGGCAGGCACCGATTCCCCGGCGGGACCCTTCCTGACGACCGGTTTCTTCACCCTTTATTTATACCAGGACTTCGACAAGAACGCGCCGGAGAACCCCTACCAGGTGGTGTTCGACAATGCGGTGGTCTCGGCGGCCCCGGTGAGCGCCAACGTGGCCCCGCTCATCTCGGACATCAGCCCGCGCAACACGGCGAATTTCCTGCCGGCCTCGACCGCGGTGACCTTCAAGCTGACCGACGAGAAGGCGCTCTCCGACGACGGGCTTGCGGTGGTGTTGAACGGCACGAAGTACACGACGGCGAACGGCCTGGTGGTGTCCGGTTCCGGGACCACCCGCACCGCCTCCCTCGCGGTGCTCCAACCCAACATCAATTATGCCGCCCAACTGATCGGGACGGACAGTGACGGGGCGAGCACCACCAATGCCATCAGCTTCGACACCTTCCTGACCACGGACGTGGCGGTGGAGGTGGAGGACTATAATTTTGGGGGCGGACAATTCATCGACAATCCCGTGCCGGTGACGGAGGGGGCGTCGGGTGCCGGATCCTATGGGGACGTGGCGGGGGTGCAGGACACCGACTTCAACGACACGCGCACGACGCCGAACGGTTCCGACACGGCATTCCGGACGCAGGACCCGGTGCGGATGCAGCGCACGCTCGACCTGCGGCGCGCCGCCTACGACGCGGCGGGCGGGCCGGACAATGTGAACGGCGTGTATGATTACGACGTCGGCGACCTGGCGACGGACGAATGGATGAATTATACCCGGACTTTCGGGGCGGGATCCTATGAGGTCTATCTGCGGGAGGCGGTCGCGAACCTCGACCGCGGGGAGAGCGTCCTGGAGTTGGTGACCGGTGACCGCACCCAACCCGCGCAGACGACCCGGGTGCTGGGTTCGTTCTTCGGGACCAAGACGGGGTTTGAGTACCGCAATTTCCCCCTCACCGACGGCACCGGCCAGAACAAGGTCATCCTCCGGTTGTCCGGTGAGACCACGGTGCGGTTGCGGCACGTGACGGCCGATACGGACGATGGCGCACGGTACTTGAATTACCTGATCTTCGTGCCGGTTGCCGACCCTGGAATCCAGCGGGCCACCGTCAACTCCATCTCGCCCGCCCCGGATTCCGTGGTGGTCACGACGGAACCGGCCATTTTGGTCGGCATCCAGAACCGCGACACGACGGTGAAGAGCGCGTCGATCAAACTGTTGGTGAACGGTGCACCCGTGACTCCGGTGGTGACGGCGACGGCCGATGGCGCGACGGTCGGATATAAGTTCCCGGTGTTGCCCGTCAGCGGCGTGGTGAACACGGCGCAGGTGACCTTCAGCGACAACCTCAACGTGGAGCAGACCAGCAGTTGGAGCTTCACGGTGAGCTATCTGTCGCTGGATCCGGCGACGCGGTTCAACGGCGTGGGAGTCGATGCCGGCTTCAAGGTCCGGGTGGTGCAGGCGACCTCGGACAACGGACTTTTGGACAACACGCTGCAGCGGGCGGAGGACCAATTGGCGCCGGGTTCCATCATCCCGAAGGCTTATGACATCACCGAGACCGACACGGTGGTCAACTTCTCGCAGAATGGCCTGGACGGCGGCGGGGACGGTTTCTTCCAACCGGACGCGGCGATCCCGGGTGAGTCTGCGGATCTGGGCACGGACAACTACGCGATGGAGGTGCTGACGTACCTCGATATTCCGGCCGGCATCGTGCGCTTCGGCATGAACTGCGATGACGGTTACAAAGTGCAGAGCGCGGCGACCCTGACGCCCTCCACGCTGCCGCTGGCGTTCCATAATGGCGGACCGGCGAACGAGACCTTCGACGTGGTGGTGGCCCAGGCCGGCCTCTATCCGTTCCGGTTGGTCTGGTACGAGCGTGGCGGTGGGGCCTTCGTGGAATGGTTCACGGTCGATCGCACGACGGGTGAACGCACGCTGCTCAATGAGGGTGTGATCAAGGCTTACGCGACGGTTCGCGCCGTGGTACCGGCGGTTGAATTGCATTCGACCGCGGTGCTGGGGACGGCTTTCACGCCGGAGACCGGGGCGGTGGTGGACTCCACGGCCCACACCGTGACCGTCGATCGCCAAGGCGAAGTGCGTTTCTACCGCCTCTCAGGGGCGACGGTCCTGACCATCGACAGCATCGTGGTCGGGTCGAGCCAGGTGGTGCTGAAGTACCACTGAACACAGCGGGTGGATCGTGTCACCCCGGGCAACCCCGGTGTCGGGCCCAGCCTGACACCGGGGTTTTGCATGGGGGTGCATCCGGGCATCGTGGGAAGGCGGGTAGGAAAACCCGCCGCCCCGGAGCTGTCGCGACCGCCCTGGGAGGACGGGTTTTCCTACCCCCCCGCTTCTCCCAAGGCCCGGCTTCCCACGATGTCCGGATGCGCCCTTTGCAGGGGTGGGGTGATCCTTCGGCTTGGCTTCGGGGCCCGGGTTGCGGTAAATCGCCGCGCCGTGGATTTGAACTTGGGACGTGCGTGTCGGGGATTCTTTATGGTGCTGGTGCTGCTCCTGGGGTGGGCCGGGCCGATGCGTGCCCAAATCCCCGTGCCCGTCGCGGCGATTCCCCGGGCCGAGGAGGCGCGCCGTTTCGGCGCCGAACTGGAAGCGGGATTCCGGGCCCACGATTTCAAGGTCATTTCCGGCCGTTTGGATTTCCGTCGGCTCGCCGAGGAATCGTTGTCGAGCCTGGCGACGGATGCTGCGGGGAGACGGACGTTCGCGACGGAATTCGCGAAAGGGGCCGGTCCCAGTTTCGAGGTGGCCCTGAAGGGGTTCGCCAGCTTCAAGCTCCTGCGGGTGCTCGCCACCAACGGCCAGCAGGTGGCCGTCTTCCGTGCGTTGCTCCCGTCCGGATCGATCAATTATCACCAATATGTCCTGCGTCAGTCGGACCGGGGGATGGAGATTGCCGACGTTCACGCACTGGCCTCGGGCGAATGGTTCAGCGAGACCATCCGCCGACTTTATCTGCTGAGTGAGTCGCACCGTGACCCGGGGTTGGCAAAGCAGTTGACCGGGTCGGCTGCGGATCTGGTGAAGAATGCTGCCATCGTTGAGAAGGCGATGGTGTGGATGCAACGACGGCAATTGCTCGATTTTCTCGATGCCTATCGCCGGTTGCCGGTATCGCTCCAAGAAGAACGGGTGCTGCTGCAGATGCGCATTGCCGCGGCGTTGGAGGCGGAACCCCAGGAATTGCTCCCGGCCATGGAGGTTTGGAATCGGTTGCATCCGGACGATCCGGGCCCGGAATTGATCCTGCTCGACCTGTGGGTGCTGCGGGGCGAGCACCTGCGTGCGGCCGCGGGATTGGAACGTCTAGGGAACACCTTCGGGGGCGACCCGCATCTCCAGGCGCTGGAGGCCCTGCAATTGGGCCAGGCCGGACAGGAGGCACGGGCCCGGGAACTCGCCACGGCGGCGGTCCGTGCCGAACCCGGCCTGGCCGGTGGGCACGACGCGCTCATCGGGTTGGCATTGCGACGGAAGGATTATCCGGAGGTCGCGGGTTTGCTGGATGCCGCCGGGAAGGCCTTGGGACGCGATCCGCGGCCGATGGTGGAGGAACAACCGCAATACGAGGCCTTCCGTGAATCGCCGGCCGGGAAGAAGTGGTTGGAGAGTCGACCGTGAAACCGGTCAATTGCCCCCGGGATTGCCGGGGAGGACCAATTCGATCTGCTTGAGAACGTCGGGATCCAGGTTCGCCTGCTTGAACCACGCCCGCGCCGCATCGGGGAGGCTCTGGATCCAGCTTTGCCCGAGCCGGATCATTTCCGTGCGTCGCCGTTCCGGGTCCTGGATGGAACCGGCCCATTGCATGGCGGCGGACGGATCGTATTGGGCGAGGTTGGTTGCCAGCGAACTGACCGTCTCATCGGAACGGCTGGACTCCGGTTGTTGCGACAGCCATTTGGCGGCGGCGATCGGGTCCTGATTGGCCCAGACCCCGACCAGGGAATTCTCCGCAGTCGATCGGATTTCCCCGGTGGGCAGGGCCTCGAGCCATTTGGCGGCCTGCGCGGGATTATGTTCGGCCCAGGTGTTCATGGTGGCGAGCATCATGCCTTGGGCCTCGGGTCCGGACTGGCTGCGGGAGAATTCAGCCGCTTCCGCCGGGGAGGTGGCCGCCCAACGCTCGACGACGGCATGCAAGGCCGCCGATTTCACCTCGCCGTCGGGGAGGTGGCGGGCCCAATCGAGAGCGGCGGTGGCGTCCTGTTCCGCCCAGGCACTGGCGACGGTGGTGGCGAAAGATTGTCCTTGGGAACCGGCCCCGAGCGTCGCGGCATATTCGGCCGCGGCGGCCGGATTGGCGGAGGCCCACGGTGCGGCCAGGGCCGTGATGGCCGCGTTACGATCCGGGCTTTCGGGCATTTCCCGCGCCCATTTCACGACGTCATCCAGATTCTGTTCGGCCCAGCTGTTGACCAGGTTGGCGAGGAGGCCGTCACGGTTCTGACCGCGGGGGAGGGCTTCGATCAGGTCGAGACCGGATTTTGGATTCTCCTGGCCGAGACGCCAGATCACGCTTTGTGCGGCGTTGGCCTGTTCTTGGGCGCCGCCCAGATGTCGGATCCAGGTGACGGCCCCGGTGAGATCGCTTTCGGCATAAGCCTGCGCGACCGCATTGATGGCCTCCTGGCGGCGCATGCCGGGGGGCAATTCGGCGGTGTAGGCGGCTGCGGCCTTCGGATCCTTGCCGGCCCAGGCTTCCATCAGCCCGTTGAAGGCCTGCTGCCGCAAGGGATTGTTGGGAAGCTCCTCGATCCAGCGCAATCCGGCCTGCGGATCCCGGCTGCCCCAATCTTCCGCCACCATTCGATAGACCCATTCCGAACCGGAATCGACATGTTGTTGGCGCACCAGATCAGCGGCCGCCATGGGATCGGATTGGGCGATGACCCCGGCGACCGCGAGCAGGAGCGCCTTCCGGGTGGCCGGATCGGTGAAGGTGTCGACATAGCTGAGGGCTTCCTGGGAGTCGGTTTGGGCCCATTCCGAGACCGCCCGACCCAAGGCTTCCACCCGGGATCCGCCGGCGGGAAGGGCGGAGGCGAGACGGGCCGCTTCCCGGGGATTGGCCGAGGCCAGGGTTCCGATGGCAGCGGACCAGGCTCCGCGGCGGATGGAGCCGTCCGGAAGCGACTGCAAGAATTGGAACGCCGCCTTGGGGTCCCGACGCGCCCAACACCCGACGATTTCCCCGAGTGTTCCGGCGTGGCGGGGATCGGCGAGCAAGGCGCGGCCTTCCTGGGCCGCCCTGACAGGGTCGATCTCCTGCCAGGCCCCGAAGAACTGGGTCAGGATCTCCTGCCGGAACGGGTCCGGGGGAAGCGTTCGTAACAGCGCCAGGCCTCCGGCGGGATTGCGGCGGGCAAGGGCTTGGGCGAAGGGAGGGGCATTGCGCGCCCGTCCCTGGCCATGGGGTTGGTGCAACAGCCACGCTTCAGCCAATGCCGGTTCACGTCCGATCCACGTTTCGAAGACTGCCCGACGCGCCGCCGACTCGAAAAACCGGTTGGCAAAACGATCCAACAACCGCAACGAATTCTCCGGATCATGGGCTGCGTGGCGCCGGAGGAGACGTTCCACAAAGACCGGAAGGGATTCCACCGGGAGCAACCGGTCCGCGGCCTCGAGTGCCGCTGCGGTCTGATCGGTCGGGATTTGGTCGGCCAATTCGCGCAACCGGTCCTCGGTCGCGACCCAATCACCCAATTTGAGGGCGGCACTGAATTCGGTGGCCCATTCGGTCGCTTTGCCCGGGGTCGGGGCGATGGTCGGGGAGGTCGATTCGGTCGATTGTGGCGGGGCACCGGACGTGGCGGGCGCAGCGGGGGCACCCGGGACCGCGGGGTGGTCCATCCAGCGGCGACTGGTGATTCCGATCGCCACGCCGACCGCCAAGGCGGCCGCGCTGGTGAGCCATCGTCCACGTTCCATAAGACTGACGCGGGTGGAAAGAAACGGCGAAGAGGACCCGCCCGCGACTGGGGAGACTCGCCTAAGCCTTCTCCTGAATCAATTCACGTCGGGCCCCATTGAGCAACCGATCGACGAAACTCGTGGTGTAATGGCCGCGCCGGAAATCCGGATCCTGGAGGATCGCCTGCTCGAACGGGATCGTGGTCTTGACCCCGGTGATGAGGTATTCGCCGAGCGCCCGACTCATCCGGTTCATCGCCTCGGTGCGATCCCGACCCCAGGTGATCAGCTTGCCGATCATCGAGTCGTAATAGGGCGGGATGCTGTATCCCGCATAGGCATGGGAATCCAGGCGCACCCCGCCGCCGCCGGGTGCGTAATACATTTCGATCCGGCCGGGGCACGGGCGGAAATCCTCGAAGGGATCCTCGGCATTGATCCGGCATTCGATGGCGTGGCCCCGGATATGGACATCGCTTTGGGAAAACGACAATTTTTCCCCGGCGGCGATCAGGATCTGCTGGCGGACCAGATCGACCCCGGTGATCTCCTCGGTGATCGGGTGCTCGACTTGGATGCGCTTGTTGACCTCGAGAAAGAAGTAATTGCCCTGGTCATCGACGATGAACTCGACCGTGCCCGCGTTGGTGTAGGAGGCGACTTCGGCGATGCGGATCGCGGCCTTGCCCATCTTTTTGCGCA
>JANYCC010000441.1 GCA_025360495.1 Verrucomicrobiota bacterium
GTCGGGCCGACGTTCGACGGCCGTCTGGGCATGGACGTCTCGGCCCCCGGCGACAGCCCGGAATGACTTACACCTTGGAAGGGTCATCGGATTTGAATGCGTGGGAGAGCGGGCCTTCGGCGGTGGCGGAGATCAGCCCAATGCAGTTCGACGTGACGCCCGGGGAGGAAGCCCGTTATTTCCGACTCGTCCGTTGATCCTTTGGAGGGAGACCCGGACCTCATCTCCACGCCTTTGCCACTCCAGGCGGGCGTGGGCTTCGCACCTTTCGCACCGTGGCCCCCTCCGTCCACGATGCCTCCAATTGCAGGGTGTGCGCCGAGGCCGGGACCCCGCGCTCGTTGCGCTGGATCATCCCGACGAGGTAATCCACCGCCGCCGCACCGATTCCCGGCGGATTATGATATAATCCGGCGAACTCACCATCGGCCGCCGGATTCCACAGGTGCACGAACGCGGTTTCAACCGGAAGGCGGACGGCCGCCGTTTTCAACCAGGCCGGAATCCGTGAATCATAGCCCATGACCACCTCGGGCCGGTGCTTCTGGAACCACGCGGCGAACCGGCGTTCGGTCCACTGCCGGTCCTCGGCCAACAGCGGTTCGATCCGCTCCCCGGGCCGACTCTGGCGCTGCTCCCAAAGGAACGCCGCCACCCATTGGTGATGCACGCGCGCATCCTGGTTGGCGTCCAGGGCCAACCCGATCCGCCGGTATCCGCGCCGTCGAAGTTCGCGCACCGCCACCAGCATCGCCTCGTAACGGTCGGTGGTGACCCGGTGGAGTTGCGGTCGGGCCAGCGAATAACCGATCGCCACCGCCGAAAATCGCTCCCATTCCAATCGCAGGTGTCCGACCGCGGAAGGCAGGGGGGCGATGATGAGGCCCGGCACATTGCGGTGGAACAGCACCCGGCTGAGGTGGGCCCCGCTCCAGCCCAGGTCGCCCAGCCAGAATTCCTCCAAATGATATCCCGATTCCTCCGCGCGCCGGGCCGCCCCCGCAATCAGATCGGGGGACAGATACCGCCGCCAGTCGTCCTGCCGGGAGAACTTGAGGACGAGCGCAAGGGTCAGATGGGTCGGTCGGAGGGCACGGGTCGAGCGGTGATGCCGCATGAGGGCGGCGACGAGGGGATTGGGACGATAACCCAGTTGATCGGCGAGCTTTTGAATCCGGTCGCGGGTGACCGCCGGGATGCCGGCCTGTTTCCGCAGCGCGAGCGAGACGGTCGCCCGGCTCACCCCGGCCCGATCCGCGATGTCCTGCAATCGCACGCTGCCGTTCATTCAAGGGGTTTGGTAACGCGAGTGCTCGTCGGAGTGCAAGCGGGCTTCCCGGAACGATGGGAATTTGAACAACAAAGGGCGCAAAGGGCGCGAAAAACGCCTCCTCAATAAAGAATATCCTCGCCCGCGGCGGCGTGCAGACGGTGCCTTTCCACGCCTTCGTGGACTTGGCACCCTTGGCACCCTTTGTTGTTCGATCTTCCCAGGCCCGTTTCACCCACGATTCCAAGATGCGCCCGCCGGGACTTGGATCCGCTTTTGGATCTTTCCGTCAAACCGGGCCACGGATAAGAACTCCGGGCACGCCGTCCCCGCTTGGTCGAAAGCCCCGCCACCCATGACCCCCATCGCGATCCGCCCCTATCGGCCCGAAGACCTGGACGCGATCCGCTGCCTCACCGTCGATTCCTTCGGGGGTGTGACACTGGAACAGAATGTCGAGGACGCCTTGGGCATCCTCAACGCGCACGACTGGCGTTGGCGCAAGGCCCGCCATATCGACGAGGATGTCCGGGCGAATCCGACCGGGATCTTCGTGGCCGAGTCGGAAGGATCCGTCGTCGGTTACGTCACCACACGCGTCGACCTTGAGACGGGCAGGGGCCGGATCCCCAACCTGGCGGTCGCATCCGCATTTCGGGGCGCCGGTCTGGGCCACCGGTTGATCGGGCACGCACTGGAGTATTTCCGTGGTGTCGGTCTCGCCTATGCCATGATCGAGACGATGGCCGGGAACGAGGTCGGCGGGCATCTCTATCCGGCCTGCGGTTTCGTGGAGGTCGCTCGCCAGATCCACTTTGCCCGGAAACTTTGAGCGACGCAGAAACTTCGAGATTTATGAATCAAATCGACCTGAATGATAAGATCGCCGTGGTGACCGGTTCCGCCCGCGGCATCGGATTCGCCATCGTGGAACGTCTCCTGGCCTCGGGTGCGCGCTGCAGCCTGTGGGATGTCGATGCCGAGGCGCTCACCGCCGCCACGGAAACCCTGGCCGCCCCGGATCGCGTGCAGGCCGTGACCGTCGACGTGTCCGACGCCCGGTCAGTCCAGGCCGCGGCGGAGGCGACCGCACGGCACTTCGGTGGCATCGACCTGCTGGTCAACAACGCGGGCATCGCGGGACAATCCATGAAACTGTGGGAATGCCCGCCGGAGGAATGGATCCGGGTGATCCAACTCGACCTGATCGGCGTGTTCCTCTGTTGCCATGCGGTGGTGCCGTTCCTGTTGCGCCGGGAGCAGGGTCGGATCGTCAACATCGCGTCGATCGCGGGCAAGGAGGGCAACCCGTTGGCCTCACATTATAGCGCCGCCAAGGCCGGCGTCATCGGCCTGACGAAATCGCTCGGCAAGGAATTGGCGCAGACGGGCGTGCGGGTGAACTGCATCACGCCGGCGGTGATCGAGACGGAACTCCTCCGGCAGGTGAGTCCCGAGCACTTGAAGTATATGCTTTCCAAGATCCCGATGGGGCGGCCCGGACAGGTTGGGGAAGTCGCGGCGATGGTGGCCTGGCTGTGCTCGGAGGAATGCTCCTTCACGACCGGCGCCGTGTTCGACATCTCGGGTGGCCGGGCGACCTATTGAGGCATCCGTAGCCGAGGTGCGAGGCGGATTCCCCCTGCCTGTAGCCGACGAGGTACGAGGCGGACCTGGTGGGGCGAGGCGGGAAGATTGATGATTTTGGATTGGAGATTGGAGATTGATGATTGGCAGACCGGCCCCGTAGCCGCCGAGGTACGAGGCGGAACCCGGTGGCCCATGAACCTGCTCAGGTCCCGAGCGCTGATTTGTAGTCCGGCGGCGGCTCCCGATAGCCCAGGTTCCGGCGTGCGATGGCCGGTTCGATGATGTCCCGTCGGATGTCTATTTCCCGTCCAAATAACTCCCGCCACAATTGCCGCGTGTTTTCCGGGTAACGATTGGGTGAATCCTCGTCAAAGGCGGGTCGGAAGAGATCCACCGCACTCTGGGGTTCGTTTAGCAATTGCCCGGCGGGGGCTGACCAGTCAATTTCCCCGGGCCACCAGTCTGCGGTCGAACTCATGTTTGCGCGGGCCGATGCCAAGGAAGTGGAGGGCTTGCTGGATGAGCCGGTTGGTCACTTCCGGATCCCGGGCCAACTGACGGGCCAACTGCTGCTCTCGAGCCTTGAGCGGATGGATTTCCCGGCGAAGCAACAGCCGGGCCGCCAGGCGCGATCACGGTTATCGCCCGTTCGGTTCATCCACATCACTGTAATTCTCCCACCCCACCGGGGCAATGACGGAGTCCACCAGTCGGCGGCCATGGATCTGCTGGTAGCCGACGAGGTACGAGGCGGACCCGGTGGTGCGAGACGGGGAGATTGATGATTGGCAGACAGGCGAATTCCCCAAATTGGCAATCAACAATCCCCAATCGCCAATCATCAATTCTGGCCCCTCCGACGCGGCCCGGAGATTGATGATTCTGGATTGATGATTGGGGGAGGGACGGGCGGTCGAAGACGCGTTCGGCGAATCCGCCAAATTGCCAATCATCAATGCGCCCGGCCCCGTAGCCGAGGTACGAGGCAGACTCCGGCAGGCCGTGGAGGGATCCGCCTCCTTGCGTCGGCGGCTACGATCCCATTCATTCAACGGGTTTAGTCACGGAGGGATCGCCGTCCGTCAGATCGGTCGGTAGATGTTCCAACGTGGATTTCATCTCGGGACCATCCGGGCCGGAGGCGGGGACCCGGCACCCGTCGCAGCGGAGCGGCCCCACGCCCGGGGACGCCCGTAAACCTGCGGGACGCTCGCGTCCGGAGGCTGACTCGCTCCCGTTCGCCGGCCCGGTGTCGCCCTTGCCCGACCTGATCCAGGACGAGGCGGAATTGGAAGACTGCCTCACGCGACCCCGTCCGGTGTTGGTGGATTTCATCCGGACGGTGTCGAGCCCGCTGTTGATCCTTGGTGCAGGCGGGAAGATGGGTCCGACATTGGCCGTGCTCGCCCGGCGCGCCGCACAACTGGCCAACCATCGGCTTGAGGTGATCGCCGTCAGCCGGTTCTCGGATCCGGCATCGCGGCGTTGGTTGGAGTCCCACGGGGTCTCAACCATCGGGGCCGATCTGCTTTCCCGGGACGACGTGCAGCGGTTGCCCGATGCCGCCGATGTCATCTATCTGGCCGGCATGAAATTTGGGACCCGTGAGAACCCCGGGCTCACCTGGGCCGTCAACACGCTGGCACCCGCACACGTCGCCGAACGTTATGCCGGGTCGCGCGTCGTGGCGTTGTCCACCGGCAATGTCTATCCGCTCGTGCCGATCGACTCCGGCGGCGCGCGGGAGGATGCGGCGCTCACCCCCTTGGGGGAATATGCCAATGCCGCCGTCGCCCGGGAGCGGATCTTCGGATATTTCGCCGCCAAGAACTCGACCCGCACCGCCCTCATCCGACTCAGTTATGCGGTCGATCTGCGCTACGGCGTGTTGGTGGACATCGCCCGGAAAGTGCATGCCGGTGAGCCGATCGATGTGACCGCCGGTTATTTCAACTGCATCTGGCAGGGCGACGCCAATGAAAGGATCCTGCGTTCCCTCAGCCGGGCGACCTGTCCCGCCGCCGCCTATAATCTCACGTCCCCCGAGGTGATTTCCGTCCGCACGGTGGCGATCACTTTCGGCGAATGTTTTTGTCGTCCGGTCCGCTTCGTCGGTGCCGAGGCCGACACGGCCTTGCTCAGTGACACGGGCCGCCTGGATCGGGAGCTGGGTCATCCGCCGACGTCCTTGGACACCCTGATCCGGTGGACGGCGAATTGGGTGCGGAACGGCGGTCGTCATCTCAACAAGCCGACGCATTTCGAGGTGCGCGACGGCCGCTATTAGGCATGGGAAACTGGACATGGTAGGATTGCCCCAGGCGCCCGGTTGGGTCCGCGCGAAGTTGTGCGGGGGAACGGTCATCCCCGCGCATCCGCTGGCGTTGACCCGCGGACGGAAGCTGGATGAGCGGCGGCAGCGGGCGTTGACGCGGTATTACCATGCGGCGGGTGCGGGGGGCGTGGCGGTCGGGGTCCATACGACCCAATTCGCCATCCGCCGTACCGATCCGCCCTTCCTCCGGCCCGTGCTACAACTGGCCGCGGAAACCCTGAAGGCCTGCGATGCGGCAACCGGTCGGGAAACGGTGCGCATCGCGGGGATTTGCGGTCCCACTGCCCAGGCCGTCGCGGAGGCGGGTAGTGCGACGGAACTCGGCTATCACGCGGGCCTGCTTTCACTCGCCGCCTTGCCGGAGGCCGCGGAGGGGGAATTGCTGGCCCACTGCCGCGAGGTCGCCGGCATCGTCCCGCTGGTGGGTTTCTATCTGCAACCGGCCGCCGGCGGACGCGTGCTGACCCAGGCGTTCTGGAGGCGGTTCGCTGAGATCGAGAACGTCGTCGCCATCAAGATCGCCCCGTTCAACCGCTACCAGACCCTCGACGTGGTCCGTGCAGTGGTGGACGCCGGGCGCGAGGACATCGCTCTTCATACGGGCAACGATGATAATATAATACTGGATCTGTTGACCCCGTTTTGTTTCCGGCTCGACGGACGGACGGTCGAACGCCGGATCGTGGGCGGGTTGCTGGGACATTGGGCGGTGTGGACGCGGCGCGCGGTCGAACTCCACGGGGAATGCCGTCATGTGGCGGGTTCCGGGCATCCGATTCCGGTGGAGTTGATGCGTCGCGCCGCCGAGGTCACCGACGCCAATGCCGCCTTCTTCGACGCGGCCCATGGATACGCCGGTTGCATCCCGGGACTGCACGAAGTGTTGCGCCGCCAGGGATTGCTCGAGGGTGTCTGGTGCCTGGATCCGGATGAATCGCTCAGTCCCGCCCAGGCTGCGGAGATCGACCGGGTCTGCCAGGCCTATCCGCATCTGAACGACGACGGGTTCGTGGAGAAACACCGGGACGAGTGGCTCGCGTGAACCGATGAAACCCAAGCGACAGTGAACCGGCGAGCCGACGAATCTTTGAAAGTCATGAATCCCATCACCCGACGGCAGTTTGCCCGCCAATCGGTCCTCGGAGGCGCGGGCATCGGCCTGGCTTCGTCGTTCTCATCGCTCCTGGCGCAGGTTCCCGGTGACCGTCCCCAGCGGGTCGGCAAGGTCACCGTGCTGAACCCGGGCGGGCGGGTGCCGGTGTCGTTGATGATCGACGACTCGACCTGCCTGGTGAACCTGAACCGGTTCGCCATGCCCCAATTCGACACTGCGTTTGAAGGGGCGAACGCGACGTATCACCGGAATTGGAAGGAATGGCCGAACGAGATTCCGGACGCGTTTGTGCGCCGTTTCGGGGAATGGTGTGCGGGCCGGGGTGTGAAAGGGAAGTATAGCATCGTCCCTTATCCGGCCTGTGTGGGGCGGTTGGATCGCATCCTGCCCGGATGGTCCCAACGGGAGCTGAACGACAGCCTGGAACTGGTCCGGACCGTGATGGCGCCGAATTGGGACATCCATCCGGAAATGTGCACGCACACGCGCGTCATCGACATCAAAACGGGCCATCCTTATCCCGATCACTCGTTGAAGTTCATGGAGAATTTCGATTGGACGACCGCCCGTAGTGCGGACGAGATCGGCGCCTACATGGCCTATGCGCTGGGGATCCTGAAGAACGTCGGGCTGCGTTGCGAAGGCATCACCACGCCGGGGGGATTCGGCAACCGCGCATTGCCGCAACTCGCCCAGGCGACCCTCCAATCGGTGCGGGACGTGTTCGGCGCGGAGATCCCGCATTACTTCCGTCATTTATATGACAAGGGCGACGAAAGCGTGGCCCCGCGCGTGGAATACGCGACCGGACTGGACGGACCGGATCCACGGTGCGTGGTGAGCATCATCGGTTGCACCGGCGACTGGACGGGTGGTTGGGACAACACCCCGCCGGGCGGCGTGGACAAATTCATCACGGAGGATCTGCAGCAGGGACGGATGGTGGACGTGATCGGACGCGGGGAGCCGGCGATCATGCTGGCCCATTGGACGGGGATGTATTGGAACGGTCAGGAACTCGGCTTCAAGATTTTCCAGGAAGTCGTGCGCCGGTTGGAGTCCAAGTATGACCACCTTATATGGATGAAGCTCGCCGAGATTTCGCGGTATTGGGCGGCGAAGGAACTGACGCAGATCGCCCAGGCCGACGGCGTCGTCCGGTTCGATGCGCCCTTTGCAGCGCCCCGCTTCACGGTGCGGGTGACGGCATCGTCCGTTTCGACGCCCAAAATGGCGGGGGACGGCACCGTCCCACCGTTCCGCGAGGTGACCCGGTTCCTGGAGCTGAAGCCGGGGACCTGGCTGCGGGAGCCAGCGGGTGTGGTGGTGTGTTTCGATCTCCCGAAAGGACGTTCGATCCTGAACCTTTCCTGAACCATGAAACCAGAAACTCCCAGTCTGCAGAGTCCCGCCGAGACGCGCCGTTCATTCCTTCACAAGACCACGGTGGCCGCGGCAACGGTGGCCGTCGGGGGAATCCTCAGGACGCCCGTCTATGGCCAGAACCAGGCTCCCTCACCGGGCCGGGTGATCGGCGCCAACGACCGGATTGCCGTGGCCTATGTCGGCACGGGCGGGCAGGGACAGGCGCATGTCCGCAGCCAGAAGGAACACGCGGCGGCGAACAACATCGTCCAGGCGGCGGTGTGTGACGTTTATCAGAAGCATCTCGACGAGGCCAAGGCGATCGTCGGGTTGGCCGATGCCGATGCGTACACCGATCATCGCCGGCTTCTCGAAAGAAAGGACATCGACGCCGTCATTGTCGCCACGGTGGATCATTGGCATGCGGATGTGGCCACGGACGCCTTGGAAGCCGGGAAGCATGTCTATGGTGAAAAGCCGTTCGCGCGTTACCTGGACGAGGGATTCCGCATTTACGACACGGTCAAACGCACCGGCCGGGTGTTCGTGGTCGGATCCCAATTCTGCGGCGACCGGAAGTATCACCAGGCCGCCGAGTGGATCCGGGCGGGCAAGCTCGGGCCGTTGGTCTGGGCGCAGGGTTCGTACTGCCGGAACAACCAGAAGAACAGCGAATGGACCTATCCGGTCGATCCCGGGGCGAATCCCGGCAACCTGGACTGGAGCCGGTGGCTGGGCCGGACGCCCAAGCTGCCGTTCGAGCCCGCGCGTTATTTCAGCTGGCACAAGTATTATACCTATAATTCCGGGATCCTCGGGAACCTGCTGTCCCACACGGTCCTGCCGCTCCTGCTCGCGACGGGCAACCAGGAGTTCCCGCGAAGGGTCAGCTGCACGGGCACCCGCAAGGTCTCGACGGACCGCGAGATCACCGACACGACCCATCTGCTGGCGGAAATGCCGGCGGGACTCACGATCTGTGTCGCGGGGAGCACGGTGAACGAGGTGGGGTTGCCCGAGATCATCCGCGGCCGCCAGGCCACGCTTTATTTCGCATCGGGGCAGGACAAGGTGTCGCTGAAACCCGAGCGACCCTTCGCCGAGGAGATCGATCCCCAGGATTTTCATGGGGCGTCCACGAGTGGTGACCTGGCGTTGTTGGAGAAGAATTTCTTTGACTGCATCCGCTCGGGAGCCACACCCATGGCCAACGTGGACCTCGCGATCCGGGCGCACACCCTGCTGTGCCTCGCCGAGATGTCCGAACGCCTCGGCCTGATGCTCTATTTCGATGAAAAATCCCGGAAAGTGAAGACCGGTGAAGGCAGGGTTATAAAACCGATCGGCTATGATCACCCCACTCCGAGGACCACGTGACCTGATGACCTCCCGATCCATACCCCGGCCGTTTCCCCGGGTCCGATGGGGCGGGGTCGTCGCCAGGATCCGTCCGGCACTGGCCGCGTTCCTGGCGCTCTCGTGGGTCGTTGCGAGAGGGGCGGACGCGGCGGCGACCAACGCACCGTTGCTCCTGCACGACTTCAAGCCGCAGTCCATGATGCGGCTGACCGAGACCAAGGTGGAGCGCGCCCGTTTCCCGGTGATCGACGTGCACAACCATGTCAACGATGCCGGGTCGCTCACCCGGCCCCATCCGGCCGCGGCGGACATCGTGGCGCGGATGGACCGGTGCAATGTCCAGCGGGTCATCATCCTGACCGGTGGATCGGGTCCGTCGCTGCAACGGGTGCTGGACACGATGGTTAAGCCGTACCCGGACCGGTTCACTGTTTTCTGCCAACTCGACTGGACCAAGGTGACCGAGCCGGATTTCGGGGCGCAGATGGTGACGCTGATCCGGGACGCCGTGCAGCGCGGGGCGCGGGGCCTGAAGATCCTGAAATCGTTCGGCCTCGAATACCGGGATGCCTCGGGCAAATTGGTCGCGGTGGACGATCCCCGGCTCGATCCGGTGTGGGCGGAGTGCGGGCGGTTGGGGATCCCGGTGGCCATCCATGTGGGTGATCCGGCGGCTTTCTTCCTCCCGGTCGACGCTGCCAACGAGCGTTATGAGGAACTCCAGGCGCATCCGGACTGGAGCTTTCATGGCAAGGATTACCCGAGCCTGAACGACATCCACCAGGCCGTGGAACGGGTGTTCGCCCGGCATCCGGGAACATCGTTCATCTGGCTTCATGTGGGCAACTGGCCGGAAAACCTGGATTATATCGGCGAGGTGCTCCGGCGGCGGCCCAATGTCGCGGTGGAGATCGGGGCCCGTGAGGCGGATCTCGGGCGCGCCCCGCGTCGGGCCCGGAGGTTCTTTGTGGATTTCCAGGACCGGATCCTGTTCGGGACGGATTTCACGCTGATCGAAGCGGGTTACCGCAATTACTTCCGGTGGTTGGAAACCGAGGACGAGTATTTCGACTATCACAATTCGCCGGGGCAGGGGCGTTGGAAGATTTATGGACTGGGCCTGCCGGATGAAGTCTTGGAAAAGGTCTATCACCAGAACGCGGACCGGATCCTGGGCCAGTTCCGGGGTCCGGCCGGCGGCGCGAAATGAGCCGGGGGCCTGTCCCGGAAGAAAGGCTGAAAGAGATGAAAACGACCTGTCGACGCGGGTTCACGCTGATCGAGTTGCTCGTGGTGATCGCCATCATCGCGATCCCGGCGGGGATGCTCCTGCCCGCCCTGTCCAATGCCAAAAACAAGGCCCAGCGCATCAAGTGCACCAGCAACCTGCGCCAACTCGGGCTCGGCGTGCAGATGTATGCGAATGATTCGGGCGACCGCTTGCCGGCCGCCCTTTTCAACCCCGAGCTCCTCCCCACGTCCGGGCCCTACCTCGGCTATTTCCTCTTCTACGGCCCGGCCGGGAAGCCGGGGGACCTGACCCAGCCGTTGAACCTGGCCAACCTGTACACCACCCGGTTGATCTCGGCGCCCAGCGTCTATTACGACCCGGGCCTCAAGCATCCCGACACGATCGTCGTCCGGTTCGAGATGAAGTATTATCAAAACACAAAATATCCCTGGCCCAAGGCCGACGACAAGCGGGACGATGTCCGGGGCAATTACATGTATTATCCCCAGTCCGATCAACCGGCATTGAAGGCACCCAAACCCGGTCAGGAGGAATGGTCTTTGGTGGTCCAGAAGGCCTCGCAGTTGGTCAGCCAGCGGACGATGGTCACCGACCTGATCTACACGGTGCGGACGCGGCCGCACACGACCACCAGGAACCCGGTCGGCATCAATGCGCTCTGGGGCGACGGCCATGTCTCCTTCAGCACCACCAAGGGGGCGTTTGATCCCAAGCTCTGGGATCCGGGCGACGACGCTGCCAGCCTGCAGGATCCGGGCGACAACACCCCGAAATTCCGTACCATCGTCTCACTGCTCCGACCATGAAACGGCGTGAATTCCTCCGAACCGGAGTCGCAATCGGCGGCTTGGGCACCCTGGCGACGGGACCCTTTGGCAACCTGTCCGCCGCCGCATCGTCCGGCGGGGCGGACTCCGGCCAAGTGACCAGTCGCCGGGTGCCATCGGGCAATATCCGGGACCATCTGTCCCGGGTCGCCCAAGGCATCACGGACGGGGCCCTCGCAGATTTCCCGGGGGAGGCGATGTGGCAACGGCGATTGGAGGAGAAACGCGGGCAGTTCCGGGAAATGATGGGCCTGGATGGATGGTGGAAGGAGCAACGGGAACCGCCGGCCGTCACGGTCACCGGGATCGTGGATCGGGAAGGTTATCGCATCGAGAAATTATATTATGAAAGTCTCCCGGGGCTCTTCGTCACCGCGAATCTTTATGTGCCCAAAAACCGCGTGGGCCGGGCCCCGGGCGTGCTGTATGTATGCGGTCATTCCAACGACCAGAAGGCCCATTACCAGGCGCATCCACGCCGTTTTGCCGAGCTTGGATTCGTGTGCCTGATCGCCGAGACCGTCCAATTGGGCGAGGTCGCGGGTTTTCATCACGGTTGTTATCGCGAAGGCTGGTGGCACTGGTATTCCCGCGGTTACACCCCGGCCGGGATCGAGTTGCTCAACGGGATCCGCGGCCTCGACCTGCTGGCCCAACGATCCGAGGTGGACGCGGACAGGCTCGGTGTGACCGGCATCTCGGGCGGGGGCGCGGTGTCGTGGTACGTGGCGGCGGCTGATGCACGCGTCAAGGTCGCAGCCCCCGTCTGCGGCACGGCCACGCTTTATTCCCATGTCCACGACCGCACGGTGGACGGCCATTGCGACTGCATGTGGTGGAACAATGTCCATCGCTGGGACCTGGCCGATGTCGGCGCCTTGATCGCCCCGCGCCCGTTGCTGATCGGTTCGGCCGACAAGGACGGGATTTTCACGATCGAGTCCATCCGCCGGGTCCACACCCAACTGGCCGGGTTATACGGCAAACTGGGGTCGGCCGGGAATCTCCGCCTGGTGGAGACACCGGGCGGCCACTCGTACCATGAACGCTCCCGCACCGGGATCTTTTCATGGTTCACGAAACATCTGCTGGGCCGCGAGGTGGAGCCATCGCAGATCGGTGACATCGATGAGCGGCCGGAGAAGCAGGAGTCGGCCGAAACCCTGCGCGTCTATGTGAACGGGCCGCCGGCCGGGAATCGCATCCCGACGATCCAGGACACCTTTCTCATCCCGGTGGAACCGCCGCAAATCGCG
>JANYCC010000453.1 GCA_025360495.1 Verrucomicrobiota bacterium
CACTTCGGATCGGGGCGAGGTTCCACCCGAGCCGCCCTACTGGCATCCAAGGGGGCAGTGCCAAGATGCGCCCGTGCCAAACGGGAGATTTGCACTCGGGGCAGGATTCCGCATCCTCGGGGCCGGTGCACTCCACCCGCCGAATCAATCCATGAGTCTCAATCAGGAAGCCGTCCTCACCGTTCTCCGCACCGTCAAGTACCCGGGTTACTCCCGCGACATCGTCTCGTTCGGCCTGGTCAAGGACGTGCAGGTCGAAGGGATGGCCGTGGGGGTGTTGATCGAGTTGACGACCCCCAACCCCCAACTCGGGGAGCAGATTGCCGATGCCGTCCGACTCGCCCTGCGGGACGCGTTGCCCGGTCTTCAGGACGCGCAGGTCCAGGTGAAGGTTCCCACGGCCGCCCAAGCCGCCACCAACCCCGGCGCCCCGGCCCAGCGCCAGCGCGATCCCCGCATCCGGCGCGTGATCGCGGTCGCCTCCGGCAAGGGTGGGGTCGGGAAGTCCACCTGCGCCGTCAATCTCGCCTGCGCCCTCCATGCCTTGGGCGCCCGCGTCGGCCTCATGGATGCCGACATCTATGGACCCAGCATCCCGCTGATGATGGGCCTGAACGAACGCCCCACGATCAACGACGCCGAGCAACTCATCCCGCCCGTCGCCCACGGCGTGAAACTCATCAGCATGGGTTTTCTCATCGATCCCGACCAAGCCGTCATCTGGCGCGGACCGATGATCCAAAAGACGATCCAACAGTTCGTCGGCCAGGTGGAATGGGGCGAACTCGACTATCTGCTGGTGGACCTTCCGCCAGGCACCGGTGACGCCCAGCTTTCCCTCTGCCAGACGGTGGCACTCGACGGCGGGGTGATCGTGACCACCCCCCAGGAGGCTTCGCTCGGCGTCGTGCGCAAAGGCATCACGATGTTCGAAAAAGTCAGCGTCCCCATCTTGGGGATCGTCGAAAACATGAGCTATTTTGTGGCGCCGGACGGTTCGCGATTGGAGATCTTCGGGCATGGGGGAGGTCGCAATGAGGCGGCGCGAAAAGGGCTGCCCTTCCTCGGCGAAATCCCGTTGTACACCGCCATCCGCGAAGGGGGCGACAAGGGCGTGCCGGTGGTCGTGGCGGATCCGCAAGGGGCGCCCGCCCGCGCGTTCATCCAAGTCGCCGAAGCTGTCCGCCGGCAGTTGGGCTGAACCCATCGACCATCGTCCACCGCCCATCGACGAAGCGTCCCATGCCCGCGACCGCGCCTCCCCCACCGGATCCGCTGGCGGGTCTGCTGGATTCCCCGGCCGCCGTCCGGCTTCGGGACGCGGTGGCGGTGCGGGGGGCAGGGCGGCATCTCTCGGTGGCCGGCCTCACCCTCGGTGCCCAACCCTTCCTGGGTGCCCTGCTTCACCGCCTCTTTCCGGGTCGCGCACTGGTGCTCGTGACCGAGGGATTGAAGGTTCAGGAACGGATCCATGCCGACCTCGTCACCTGGCTCGGGCCGGGCACACCGGCGCCGTGGTTCTATCCCGCGTGGGAAACCCTGCCGCACGAAAACAAACTGCCCCACGCCGACGTCATCGCCGAACGCCTCGAAACCCTCACCGGCCTCCTCGGTGCCGCCGACCGACCTCCGCGTCCCATCGTCACCAACGCCCTCGCGCTCCTGCAGCGCACGTTTCCCCCGGACGCCTTGCGGTCCCGGACCCGGACCCTGCGCCACGGCGACACCCTCAATCCGCTCGACCTGATCGAATGGCTGGAGGAACAGGGCTACGAACCGGAGGTCCAGGTGTCCGGCAAGGGTGAACTCGCCTGGCGCGGCGGCATTGTCGATGTCTGGCCGCTGTCGTCGCCTTGGCCCGTCCGCCTGGAGTTCTTCGGCGACGAACTGGATTCGGTCCGGGAATTCGATCCCCATCACCAAACCTCGCGCGAACCGGTCCAAGCCGTGGTGATTCCGCCCGCCGGTGAGATCGGACTGTTGCGGGTCCGCCCCAAGGGTGATGCCCCGGTGGAGACGCCGGTGTTGGGATCCTTGCTCGATTATCTTCCGGAAGGGGCCCTGCTGGTCCTGCTCGAACCCGCCGGATTGGCGGCGTTGGCGGAACATCACGCCCAACAGATCCCGCCCGGTGACCCCTTCTTCGAATCGTGGGAGACGGTCCTCACCACGGTCGCCCAGCGCGGATTCACCCGTCTCGACGCCACGGAACTCGATCGCGGGCCTGAGGCCGGCGAGGGTCCGGTGGATGTGGGCTTTCCCTGTTCGGGATTGGACGCCTACCGTCCGATCGGTGTGGTGTTGCCCGACCCCGAACAGGCGGAAACCCAGCGCCGCGCGTTCTTCACCCAACTCCATCGTTGGCTGCGCCAGGACCACCGGGTGCACGTCTTCTGCGGGCATGAGGGTGAACGCCAGCGTTTCGTCGAACTGTGGACCGAATACGGGTTGGACGGCGCCCCCCCGCAGTTGCATCCGGGCGTGTTGAGCCGCGGATTCCTTGAACCGGAGACCCGCACCGTCGTGGTCACCGACGCCGAGATCTATGGGCGTTATAAGGTCCAACGTCCCCGTCGCCTCAAGTCGCCGCATGCCCAGGCCATGCGATCGGTGTTCGAGGTCGATTTCACCGACTTCGAGGAGGGCGACCACGTGGTGCATCTCCAGTATGGGATCGGGATTTATCGGGGGCTGACCACGCTGCGGCCCCGGACCACCACCCGCGACGCGGCGCCGGCCCCCGGCCAGGAATGCCTGGTCCTCGAATATGCCGCCGCCAATGGTCGGGATGAGCCCCCCAAGTTATACGTCCCGGTCACCGAGGCGCATCTGGTCAGCAAGTATGTCGGGGCCGGCAAGGCGCGCCCGCAGCTCAACACGCTCACGGGAACCCGCTGGGGCAAGGCCCGCGAACAGGCCCAGCACGCCGTCCGCGATCTCGCCGCCGAACTGCTCTCGATCCAGGCCGCACGCTCCAGCGAGACCGGCCACGCCTTCGCCCCCGACTCGCCCTGGCAACGCGAATTCGAGGCCTCGTTCGAATATGAGGAGACGCCCGACCAACTCCGCGCCATCGACGCCGCCCGCCGCGACATGGAATCGCCCAAGCCGATGGACCGGTTGTTGTGCGGCGACGTCGGGTTCGGCAAGACCGAGGTCGCCCTGCGCGCGGCCTTCAAGGCGGTGCTCGGCGGCAAGCAGGTGGCGATCCTCGTCCCGACCACCGTCCTGGCCCAACAACATTACAACCATTTCCGCGACCGCATGGCCGAGTATCCGGTGCGGATCGAACTCCTCAACCGCTTCCGCACGGCGCGCCAGCAGCGGGCCGTGTTGGAGGCCGCCGCCCAGGGCACCGTGGACATCGTCATCGGCACCCACCGTCTCGTGTCCGACGACGTCCGGTTCAAGGATCTCGGGTTGGTGGTTGTCGATGAGGAGCAGAAGTTCGGTGTCCGGCACAAGGAACAGTTCAAGCTGCTGCGGCGGACGGTCGACGTGCTCACGCTGAGTGCCACGCCGATTCCCCGGACCTTGTATCTCGCGCTGACCGGGGCCCGCGACCTGAGCACGCTCGAGACCCCGCCGCAGGATCGCCTGCCGGTGGAGACTTATGTCGGCAACCATGACGAACGCCTCGTCCGCGACGCCATCCAACGCGAACTCAACCGGGGCGGGCAGGTGTATTATCTCCACAACCGGGTCGCGACCATCGACTCGGTCGCGGCGCGGATCGGTGCGCTGGTGCCGGACGCCCGGATCGGGGTCGGACACGGACAGATGGATGCCGACGACCTGGAACGGGTGATGACGTCCTTTGTGAACGGGGAGCTCGATGTGTTGGTGAGCACGACGATCATCGAGAGCGGCCTCGATATCCCGAATGCCAACACGATCATCATCGACCGGGCGGATCGTTTCGGGCTGAGCGAATTATACCAGTTGCGCGGGCGTGTGGGCCGTTACAAGCACCAGGCCTATGCCTACCTGTTGCTCCCCCGCCACGCGCAACTCCTGACCGAGGCCCGCAAGCGGATGAGTGCGATCAAGCAATACAGTGCGCTCGGGAGCGGTTTCAAGATCGCCATGCGCGACTTGGAGATCCGCGGTGCCGGCAATCTCCTTGGCCCCCAGCAAAGCGGCCACATCACCGCGGTCGGCTTCGACCTCTATTGCCAACTGCTGGCCCAGAGCATCGGCACGCTCAAGGGCGAGACCCCGAAGCACCGGGTCGAAGTCCGAACCCGGATCGATTTCCTGGCGACGACCCCCGGCGATGACGTGCCGCCTCCCGCGCCCGAACCGTCCCATGATCTCCTGGCCGGCCAGCCCCGGCTCAACATCCAGGTGCCCCGCGAAACCGGGATGTGGATGGAGGATGATGAACCGGAACCATCGGTCCCGCGCCGTGGTCGCAAGGCTGCCCCCCAACCCGAACCCGATCCGGGCCGTGTCCCCGCCTATCTGCCGCTGGATTATCTCCGTGAACCGGCCCAACGCATCGAGGTCTACCGCAAGCTCGCCCTCGCCACGGACACGGCCGGCCTCGACGCGTTGCGACGCGAGTTGCGCGACCGCTTCGGACCCATTCCCGAGGCCGTCGATCTGCTGATGCAACTGGCCGAACTTCGCCTGGTGGCGGCGGCGCGGGGGGTGACGTTCATCGAGGTGACCGACGGGAAGGTGAAGCTGACCCGGAACCAGGAACTGATCACCGTGGGTGGCCAATTCCCGAAGCTGACCCGAAGGGATCCCCGGGCGCGCCTGGCCGAATTGCGCAAAATGGTGTCGTCGGTGGAGTCGCTCTCCCCACCCGGAACCATCAGGGAGGCGAACCTCCCTTTGCCTTGAGTTCCAGATACAGCCAGGCGCGGGCATAGGCCCAGTGCCGCCGCACCGTGGGTTCCGAGATCCCGAACAATCGCGCGATCTCGGCATGATGCAGGCCGACGAAATACCGCAGTTTGACGAGCTCCGCCTTTTGCGGTGATTCCAGCGCCAGCTTCTCCAGCGCCTCGTGAATGGCCAGCACCATGTCGTCGCTGTCCTCCGCGGCGACGGTCACGTCCTGGAGGTCCACCCGTTCCAGGTGGCCGCCATGGCGGATGCGGCCCTTCTGCCGGGCGCGGTCGACCAGGATGCGTCGCATGGCGTCGGCGGCCGCACTGATGAAATGACCCCGGCTGCCCCACACTTTTTGGCCTTCTGACACCCCCAATCGGATCCATGCTTCATGCACCAAGGCGGTGGCTTGGAGGGTCTGGCCGGGGTTTTCCTGCGCCAGCTTGCGCGCGGCCAGACGCCGCAACTCCTCATAAACCAGCGGTAACAGCTGCTCGGCGGCCCGCGGGCCACCGGCGTCCATGGAGTCCAGCAATTGGGTTGCCTCCGACACGGTCGCGATCCTACGCCGTCCGACCGGAAAGGCGCGAGTGTTCGGGATGAAAATGTCGCCCATCGAAACACCGGCTGAAGCTGCAACCCACGATCTCCCAATTATTTTCAGCTAGGGTGATCGTTTTGCCGGCAAAAAAACGCGTTAGCTTAAGCAGGGGTGTGATGCCGGGCCCGATTGCCGGTTCCCAAACCCTGCAAAAGGCTTCCTAACCCAAACTACAGGACGCGAAAGGGTGCGGCTCATGGTCTCTCCCTCCCGATTCTCCGGTCCGGCCCGTCGCGTCATGCCGTCGGATGGAACTCATCGGCGTGGTAGGAACTCCGCACCAAGGGGCCGCTCGCCACATGCACGAAACCCAATTCCATCCCCAACCGGCGATATTCCTCGAACTGCGCCGGCGGCACGAATTCCACGACGGGCAGGTGTTTCAACGTCGGTTGCAGGTACTGCCCCAACGTCAGGATGTCCACCCGCGCCGTCCGCAGGTCGGCCATGGATTCGCGGACCTCGGCGTCCGTCTCCCCCAATCCCAGCATCATCCCGGATTTCGTGTGCATCGCGGCACCTCCCCGCTCCCGGGCCTTGCCCAAGACCGCCAGCGAACGGTCATAGGTCGCCCGATGCCGCACTGATGGGGTGAGTCGGCGCACGGTCTCCAAGTTGTGGTTGAAGATGTCCGGCGCCGCTCCCAGCACCAGGTCCAGCGCGAAATCGCGGTCGAGAAAATCCGGCGTCAGGACCTCGACCACAATCCCGGGATTGGCCTCGCGGACCGCGGCAATCGTGCGTCGGAAATGGTCGGCACCCCCGTCCGCAAGGTCGTCGCGCGCGACCGCCGTGATCACCACGTGACGCAGTGCCATCCGACGGGTTGCCTCGGCCACGCGTTGCGGTTCGTCGGACTCCAAGGCGAGCGGTTTGGCGGTGGTGACGGCGCAGAATCCGCAGGCGCGGGTGCAACGGTCGCCCGCGATCATGAACGTGGCGGTGCCGCGGCTCCAACATTCCCATTGGTTGGGACAACGGGCGCTTTCGCAGACCGTGTGAAGTTGGAGCCCGTCGAGCAACTGCCGCGTGTGACCGAACGCCGGGGTGCTGGGAAGCGACACCTTGAGCCACTCGGGCAGGCGCGGACGCGGACGGGGCGTCAAACCGATCGACGCTGGCGCGGTTCCGGACCGGTCCGCAGTGCTGGGGGCGCAATTGCTCATCAGGCCCGCCCAACATGGGGAATGACCCCGCCTTGGCAAGATGGGAGATTTGGGGGCCCGATCCCCGCTTGCCCCATCCGGTCGCCCCCGGCACCTTCCCGACCGATTATGAGCAAGTTGGATGAGGTCTATTCGAAGCTGACGATCAGGAACGGCGCCAAGATCGCGCTCGTGGTGCTGGACGGACTCGGGGACGTGGCCGTCGCCTCCCAAGGCAACCTGACCCCGCTGGAAGCGGCCCGGACCCCGAACCTCGACGCCCTCGTGCGCAGCGGTTGCGCCCAGGGCCGCATGATCCCGGTCGCCCCGGGCATCACCCCGGGTTCCGGACCGGGCCATCTCGCCCTGTTCGGCTATGATCCCCTCGAGTTCGAGGTCGGACGCGGCGTGATTGAAACCCTCGGTCTCGGCTTGGTACTCAAGGCCGGTGACGTCGCCGCCCGTGCGAACTTCTGCACCCTCGACGCCCAGGGGCTCGTCACCGACCGCCGTGCCGGCCGCATCGCGACCGAGGTGTGCGAACGGTTGTGCGGCCTGTTGAGCGCCAAGATCAAGAAACTCGGGACCAACGAGGTCCTGATCATCCCCGGCAAGGAACACCGGTTTGTCGTCGTGTTCCGCGGCGCGGGCCTGGAAGGGCCGTTGACGGACACCGACCCGAACCGCGAGGGACTGCCCGTCGCGGTGGCCCAACCCGTGGACGCAGCGAACGCCGGACAGAAGAAGGTGGCCAAGCTGGTGGCGGATTTTTACAAGGCCGCGTTGCCGGTGCTGAAGAAGGAACAGCCGGCCAATGGCTTCCTGATGCGGGGGATCGCCCACCAACCGCAGATCCCGACCTTCGAAGAGCGTTACCAGATGAAGGCCGCGGCCATCGCCGTGTATCCGATGTACAAGGGCCTGGCGCAACTGGTGGGCATGGAGAAGATCGAGGGTCCGCAGACGATCCAGGAGCAGTTGGAACGTTATGTGAAGGAGTATGACACCCACGACTTCTTCTTCATCCACTACAAGTACACGGACAAGGCGGGCGAGGACGGCAAGTTCGGCGCCAAGGTGAAGGCGATCGAGGATTTTGACGCCGCCTTGCCGCTGTTGCTGGCGCGCAAGCCGGACGTGCTGGTGATCACCGGCGACCATTCGACCCCGTGCGTGATGAAGGGTCATTCGTGGCACCCGCAACCGGTGCTGCTCCACTCGGCCTGCAGCGGGTCCGACAAGCTGGACCGCTTCACTGAAACCGGCGCCAACAATGGTTCGCTGGGGATTTTTGAGGCGAAATACCTGATCCGCCTCATGCAAGCCAACGCCCGGATGTTCGACAAGTTCGGGGCGTAAGGGTCAGGCCGTGGCGCGCACGGCCTCGAGCTCTTCCCAGCGGACAAACAACCGCGCCGCCTCGGACTTGGCCGCGGTCAATTCCGCCGTCACCTCCCGGATCCGGTGGCCTTGGGTGCGATGGAAATCCGGTGCCGCAAGCCGCGACTCAATCTCCACCACGCGCGCCTCCGCCGCGTGGATCGCCGCCTCCATTCCTTCGAGTTCGCGCTGTTCGTTGAACGACAGCCCGCGCGACTTCTTCACCTTCTCCGCCGGTCCGCCGCCTTTGGCCGGGGTCGTCCGGGCCGCCGCACGCGTCGCCGCCACCGCCTCGGCCGCCTCCCGGGCCCGTTTCTCGAGGTAATAATCGTAGGTGCCCACACTGTGGAAAACCCGGCCATCGCCCTCGAACGCCAGGATCCCCGTGCACACGCGGTTGAGGAAATACCGGTCGTGGCTCACCACCATCACGCAGCCCGGGAAATTGAGGATGGCCTCCTCCAGCACCCGGAGCGTCGGCAGGTCGAGGTCGTTGGTCGGTTCGTCCAAAATCAGGAAGTTGCCGCCCTGTTTCAAAATCCGCGCCAAGAGCAACCGGCTCCGTTCCCCACCGCTCAACAACCGCACCGGCGTGGTCAACCGGTCGTCCGTGAACAGGAACCGCTTGAGATAGGCGCGCACCGACAGCTTGGTCTCGCCCCATTGGACCCATTCGGTCCCGTCACTCAACTCCTCCATCGCCGTCCGGTCCTCGCGCAGTTGCAACCGGCCCTGGTCGATGTAATTGAACCGCGTCAGGGAACCGATCCGCACCGAACCCGTCGTCGGTGGCAACTGGCCGAGGATGACCCGCAGCAGCGAGGTCTTGCCCAATCCGTTGCGGCCCGTGATCCCGAGGCGGACCCCCGGACCAAAGCCGAGATTCAGTCCGGAAAACAGCCAGCGTCCGCCGAATTCCAGCCCCACGTCCTCCAAGTCCACCACCCGGTTCCCCAATTGCGGCGGTGGCGGAATCACCAATTCCATGTCCGTCTCCGACTCCGGCGGCGCGTCTCCCTGCACCTCGAAGAATTTCTCCAGCCGCACCTTGGATTTCCCGGTCTGCGCCTTCGGACGCCGCCGCACCCAGTCGATCTCGCGACGCAGGAACATCTGCCGCTTGTGCTCGGACAATTCCTCCGACGCGAGCTTCTCGGTCCGTTGGATGAGGTAATCGGTGTAATTCCCCTCGTACCGTTCGAACACCCCGTTGCGCAATTCCACGATCGTCGTGACCACCTCGTCGAGGAAGTACCGGTCGTGGGTCACCACCAAAACCGCCCCCGGATACCCGCTCAGGAACTCAGTCAGCCACCCCACCGAATCGGTGTCGAGATGGTTGGTCGGTTCGTCCAGAACCAGCAGGTCGGGTCGCGCCACCAAGGCCCGGGCCAAGGCCACGCGCCGTTTTTCACCCCCCGAAAGGTCGGTCACCGCCCGGTCCGCCGGCGGGCAATCCAGTTCGGAGAGCGTCAGCTTGAGCCGGTGATCGAGGTTCCAACCGTCGAAATGCTGGATGCGCTCCTCGATTTCCGAATGGCGCGGGGAATCCCCGGGCAGGGACTCGAACTCGGCGATCAGGTCGGACACATGCTGGGCGCCGCAGAGCACGTTGGCCCCCACGTCCAAGGCCGGGTCGAGGGTGAATTCCTGCGACAGGTAACCGATCACCAGGTTCCGCGCCTTGATGATCTTCCCACTGTCCGGAACGATGCCACCGGTGAGAATCTTGAGGAACGTCGACTTGCCGGAGCCGTTGCGCCCGACCAATCCGACGCGGTCGCAGGTGCAGAGTGCGAGCGACGCGTGGTCGAGGAGCACGCGGGTGTTGTGCTGCACCAGGATTTCCTGGGCGGCGATCAAGGTTTCGGCCATGGACCAACGAGTCTACGGGCTCGGGGCGTCGCAACAACCAAGAAACGGCTCGGATGCCGGGTTCGCGATCTGACGGTCATCTCCCGTACCATGCCGCCAAGGTCACGACCTTCAGGAAGAACAGGCCGGCCATGATCCCGAAAAACCATTGGAGCATCCGCTGCGGCCGTCGATTCACCCTCCAACAGGCAGCCATCCCCAGGATCACCGCGGGCACGATGACGAGTCCGGCCATGACACTCCCCGCGAGCTGGATGAGGTTTCTCGGCTCCTGACGCACGGAAGCGATCACCAGCGTCAGCACCAGGTTGACAATGAAAAGCAGAACCCCGCCGACCGACTGTCCGATGATGATCCGATGGGAGCCGGGTATCTCTCCGCCCGGGTCCGCCTCGGGAGGGGACTGAGATGGCGGCAACGGCGGCGGCAGGAACTCGGGAGTCATGGCGTGAAGGGCACCGAAGAGCCCGGGATGGGCGGCCCGTGTGTACCGATTCGATGGGCGGCACGCAACCCGCGGTCGAAGGGAAGACCCCTGAGTCTCACCGCCCGTTCTGCGCCACCGCCATCGGGACCAGGACGACCAGGTTCACCGCGAACATCCCCACCATGATCCAGAAAAACCAACGGAGCAGCTTATAGGCCTGCCGATTCGACTTCCAACACGCGAGAATCCCGAGGATCACCGCCGTGCGGAGCAGGACGTTGCCAATCACATAGCCCACCATCCCGTCGGGCCCCATGAACCCCTGATGCAGGGCGACCAGCACCACCGCCAGGACCCCGTTGATGAAGAGGAACAGGATTCCGCCGAAGGAGAGTCCGATGATCGCCCCGACCGGTGTTCGCCTCGCCGCCACGGGAGGCAACCCGGGGAGGGGCGGAGGCAATGGCGGGGGTGATACCTCGGCCTTCATATCTGCTCGAAATATCGCCGCTTTTCCCAGTCGGTGACGGCATTGCCAAAAGCATCGCATTCCAACCGCGCATGCCGCACGTAGAAATCGACCACCCCGTCCCCCAAGGCCGTCCGGGCCAGGGCGGATCGGTCGAGCAGGTCCGCGGCCGTCGCCAGGCTGGAGGGCAGGCGCGCCAGGCTCGTGTCCACGTAGGCATTGCCCCGGTAGGCCTCACCGCAATCCAACCCTTCCCGCACCCCCGCCCGACCCGCCGCCAACATCGCCGCAAATGCCAGGTACGGGTTGGCGTCCGCCCCGGGCATCCGGTTCTCGATCCGGAACGATTTCCCGCGTCCCACAATCCGGAATCCACAGGTGCGGTTGTCGGTGGACCAAGCCATCCGGGTCGGCGCCCAACTCCCGGGTTGATAGCGCTTGTAGCTGTTGATCGTCGGCGCGAAGCACAGGCAGAACTCGGGACAATACTTCATCAATCCGCCCAAAAACTGACGGAAAAGCTTCGACCCGGCACCGGCCTTGGCATCCCAGAACAGCGGACGCCCGCCCTGCCACAGGCTCACGTGGAGATGGCAGGAGTTCCCCGCCTCGGTGGGGGCGTACTTGGCCATGAAGGTCACCGCCTTGCCGTGCTGCTCCGCCAACTCCTTCACCCCCTGCTTGAACACCACGTGCAGGTCGCACATCGGCAGCGGTTCGGCATGCGCGAAGTTGATCTCATGCTGCCCGCGGCTCCATTCCCCCTTGCTGCTCTCCACCGGGACCCGCGCCTCCGTCATCCCGTTCCGGATCGCCCGCATCAATGCCTCGTCCCGCGACGGTTGCATCAGGTGGTAATCGATCCGGTAATCGCTCGACGGCTGCAAACTCCGGTAACCGTCCACATGGGCCGAGTGGTAGGTCTGGTTGAACAGGTAGAATTCCAATTCGCTCGCGCATTGGCAGCTCAAACCGTCCTCCGCGAGCAGCGCCAACTGCCGCCGCAACACCGACCGCGGCGCCTCCGCCACGTACGAACCGTCGTCCCGCACGAAATCACAGAGCACCAGCACCGCCCCCGGTTGCCACGGGACGATCCGCATCGTGCCCAGGTCCGGGCGCATCTCGAAATCCCCGAAACCCGCGTCCCAGTTGGCGACCGCGAACCCGTCCAACGGATCCATCTCCAGGTTCACGGTCAGCAGGTAGTTGCAACCGTGCGTCCCGTGCGTGGCCACCGACGACACGAAATAATCCGCCCGGAACCGCTTGCCGACCAACCGCCCGAAGGGGTCCGGAAAACCCACGACCACGGTGTCGATCGTCCCCGCCTTGACGGCGGCCTTAAGCTGCGGAAGCGTCATGGGGTGGGACTGTACGGGTACCGGGGCCGGGATTGAAGCCTTCGAAAGGAGTCTTTGACGGTTATTGCTATGTTTCCTAGCTTCCCGCCCGCTCGCAAAAGGCCGTTCAATGATCAGTCTGCTTATCAAAAAGATCTTCGGGTCCCGGAATGACCGGGAAGTGAAGCGTCTCCGTCAGGTCGTCACGAAGATCAATGAGCTGGAACAACAGCTCCAAGGTCAGCCGGAGGACGTCCTCCGGCAAAAGGTCGCCGCGTGGAAAACCCAACTCGCCGCGATCGAAGATCTTGCAACCCTCCGACAGGAGGTCGACACCATCCTGCCGGAGGCCTTTGCCGTCGTCAAAAACGCCTGTCGCCGACTCTGCGGGACCACCGTGTCCGTCCGCGGCCACGATCTCACCTGGGAGATGATCCCCTATGACGTCCAGCTCATCGGCGGCATGGGCCTCCATTCCGGGCGCATCGCCGAAATGGGCACCGGCGAGGGCAAAACGCTCGTCGCCACCCTCCCGATCTTCCTCAACGCCCTCACCGGCCGCGGCGTCCACCTGGTCACCGTCAACGACTACCTCGCCTCGCGCGATTCCGAGTGGATGGGCCATGTCTACCGCTTCCTCGGCCTGACCGTCGGGTGCATCCTCCATGACCAGACCCCTCAGGTCCGCCGGGACATGTACGCCTGCGACATCACCTACGGCACCAATGCCGAGTTCGGGTTCGATTACCTCCGCGACAACGGCATGGCCACCCGCAAGGAGGAACAGGTCCAGCGCGGCCACTACTTCGCCATCGTCGACGAGGTGGACTCGATCCTGATCGATGAGGCCCGCACCCCGCTCATCATTTCCGGCCCGGCTGTCGTGTCCGTGGAACAGAAATTCCGCGAATACCGGCCCATGGTCGCCCGCCTCGTGGGTGCCCAGGCCGAGTTGTGCAACCGCTTCCTCCACGAAGCCGAACCCCTGCTCCGCCAGATCCGGCCCGAGGACGGTTCCAATCCGCCCAAAAACGCCAGCGAACTCGAATACCAGGCCGGGTTGCTCCTCTACCGCGTCAAGCTCGGCCAACCCCGCAGCGACACCCTCCGCCGCCTGTTCGAGGATCCCCGCAACCTCCAACTCGTCTCCAAGGTCGAGGGCATCCTCCTCTCCGACCAGTCCAAGAAGGAATTGTACGCCCAGAAAGAGGAACTCCTCTTCGCCATCGAGGAGAAATCCCACGAGGCCGATCTCACCGAGAAGGGTCGCGAGTACATCTCCCCCAAGGATCCCGACGCCTTCGTCCTGCACGATCTCGCCACGCTCTATCACGAGATCGACACCGGCCCGGAGACCGACCCGCGCAAACGGGTGGAGGCGAAGGCCAAGGTCCAGTCCGAGTTCGAGGAACGCGCCTCGACCATCCACGCCATTTCCCAACTGCTCCGCGCCTATTGCATCTACGAGAAGGACGTCCAGTACGTCGTCCAGGACAACAAGGTCATCATCGTCGATGAACACACCGGCCGGCTGATGTCCGGGCGGCGTTGGAGCGACGGTCTCCACCAGGCGGTCGAGGCCAAGGAGGAGGTCGAGATCGAACGCGAAACCCAGACGCTCGCCACGATCACGATCCAGAATTACTTCCGCCTGTACCTGAAGCTCGCGGGCATGACCGGCACCGCCGAGACCGAGGCCCAGGAATTCCACGACATTTATAAGCTCGGCGTCCTCACCATCCCGAGCAACCGGCCCCTGGTCCGGAAGGATTTCCACGACACCGTTTATAAGACCCGCCGTGAGAAGTTCACCGCCGTCATC
>JANYCC010000469.1 GCA_025360495.1 Verrucomicrobiota bacterium
GTCGTTTCCGATCATGGCTTCTCCACCATCACCGCGGGCCCGGATATCCCGGAAATCATCCGGAAACAAAAGTTCGCCGGCGGGCGGAAGACCGATGACCCGCAACCGGGCGATGTGATCACGATCGGGCTGGGAGGCAGCGCCCTTTTCTATGTGGTGGAACGGGAGGAACCGGTGATTCGCAGGCTGGTGGAATTCCTCCAAACGACCGATTTCACCGGGGTTATTTTCTCACGGCTGCCCTTGGAAGGCACGTTCCCGCTCGAATCGGTCGGCTATTCCGGCACCAACATTTCCGCACCCGATGTGATCGTCTCACTGCGTTGGAATCCCAACCGGAACGAGCATGGAGCCCCCGGCCTGGTCACTTCCTCGGGCGGGACCAAGGGCAAGGGCACGCATGGTTCCCTCAGTCGCTTCGACATGAACAACACGTTGGTGGCCTCCGGTCCGGACTTGAAGCGCGGGCTCATCAGTGACGTGCCCAGCGGCAACATCGACCTCGCCCCCACGGTCCTTTGGCTGCTCGGGGTTGCCCCCACCCTACCGATGGACGGACGGGTCCTGCACGAAGCCCTGGTGCCGAGTCGCGAACCGGCGCCGAAGGTGGACGTGAAGAAGTTGGAAGCCGGGCGCGACTCCGGCCTGTTCCGCTGGTCCCAATACCTGCAGGTCAGCGAGGTGAACGGCACACGGTACTTCGACGAAGGCAATGGTGAACCGGGACCCCGGTGACCCGTCCCCTCGATCACGCCCGATTACGCCCCGTCAGGTCACGTAGAGCACCTGCTTCAGATCGTGGACCAGCACACTGGTCACCGTGTACCGCCGTTCCATGTCCCGGTCGAGGCAACGACAGACAATCCGTTCCAGATCGGGCGGCACATCGGGGTTCCAAGCCCGGGGCAGGATGAAGTCGGAACGGTCCAACTGCCGCTTGAGCACCTGGTCGGGTGTCTCCCCGGGGAACGGTTTCTTGCCGGTGAGCAATTCATAGGCACTCACCCCGAAGGCCCAGATGTCGGCCCGGTGATCGACCGGTTGCCGGAGGAGTTGCTCCGGGGCCATGTACAGCGGCGTCCCCGGGTTCTTGTCCAGTTTGCGGGGCGGATTCGGGATGGGCTGGGCCAGGTCAAAATCGACCAACCGGACGCTGCCATTGCGGGTCATCACCACGTTTTCCGGTTTGAAATCGAGGTGCATGAACCCGTGGTCATGCAGGTGTTCCAAGGCCTCGGCGGTGTCCAGCAACACCTGGGCGGCGTGCTCGGACAACAGCGAATCGCTGGCCGCCATCCGCAGCTTGAGATTTTCGCCCTCGACATACTCCATGACCAGGACGAGTTCGCCGTCGATCTTGCCATGTTCCACGTAGCCGATGATGGCCGGGTGCGGAGGGAGTTGGGCGAGGATTTCGCACCCGTTGAGGAACCGCTTCCGTTCGGTGAAGGCCAACAGGCTGTTGTTGCGCATCAACCGGACGGCGAAAGGCTGGCCGGCATCGTCGGTCGCCAGCCAGATCTCGGACATGCCGCCCGAGTTGATCAACTCGTGCATGGTGTAGCGGCCCAGTCTGGATCCAGTTCGTGGCATCGGTGGTGAAACGGACTCGGTTATTGGTAGCAAACGCCACGCCAGCGGCACCCGCGACGTCGGATTCCGCGTTTTTCATGAATCCGACAAGACTTTCAGCACCATCACGGTGACATCGTCCGCCGGGGATTCCGGGGCGCTGAACTCCCGGACCGCCCGACACAACGCCGCCACGATCGTCGCCGCCGGCTGGTCCGCGTGCGCCCGCACCACCGCCGCCGCCCGCTCCATCCCAAAACATTCCGTCGCCCCCGCATTCAACGCCTCATCCACACCGTCGGTGACCATCAACAACAGGTCCCCGGGCGACAGCGTCACCTCCATGCCATCGCGGTGGGGTTCCGAAGGTTTGCGTCCCAAAGGGGGGCCGGTGCGGGCGAGTGAAGCCTTGATCTGGCCGCTCCGATCCAACAGCAGCGCGGCCGGGTGACCCGCGTTGCTGAATGCCAGACGCCGTGTCGCCGCGTCCAACCGGCCCAAAAAGAGGGTGATATAGCGTTCGTGCCCCAGGTCATCGGCCAGGGCCCGGTTGGCGGCGGTCAACAACAGACCCGGATCCCCGACGTCCCGGGCCAGGAGGCGCAAATAAGCCCGGGCCTCCGCCATGAGCAAGGCCGAAGCCACCCCATGCCCACTGACATCCGCCATCACCAACCCCCAGGCCCCGCCGGGAAGTTGGAGATAATCAAAATAATCCCCCCCTGCCGCCTCGGCCGGGATCGAGCGGCCCGCGATATCGAAGCCGGGCAACACCGGCGAGGACTGGGGGAAGAGGCGTTGCTGGATTTCCCGGGCCGCCGCCAGATCCTCCCGGCTGCGCTGGATCTCGGCTTCCGCCCGTAATCGTTGCGTGATGTCCCGGATGAACGCCACCCGCCACCGTTGGTCGCCCATCCGCATTTCGGTCCGGGCGATTTCCACCGCCACCCCTCCGCCGTCCGCCCGGCGCGCCAAAGTTTCCACCACGCGCGGTTCCGGGGCCCACGACGACCACCCCGGGGCTCCGCCGCCGCCCGGCAGTTCGAGCACGCCCAAGGGCTGCCCGGCCAGTTGTTCCGGATCCCAGCCGAACACTGTCCGCACCGCCGGGTTGGCGAAATGGATCCTTCCCTCCAGGTCGATCAGGAGCACCGCATCCGTCGAATTCTCCCAGACGGAACGGTAGCGAAGTTCGCTCTCACGTTGGGCGGCTTCGGCGGCGCGGCGTGCGCTGCGCGTGGCCGCCTCGCGCAATTCCCGCTGCACCGCGGGCACCAATCGAGCCAGGTTCCCCTTGATCAGGAAATCATGCGCCCCCGCCTTCATGGCCGCCACCGCCACGCCATCCTCGATGTCGCCGGAGACAATCAGGAATGGGATGTCGAGGCCGGTTTCCTGCAGCAATCGCAGGGCCTCGGTGGAACTGAAGGCGGGAAGACTGTGATCCGAGAGCACCACATCCCATGCTTCCGAACGCAGGGCCGCCGTCATCGCCTCCGCCGTTTCCACCCGTCGGTGGACCACCTGCCAACCGGCCTGTCGGAGCAGATGCACCGGCACGCGGGCATCCAATTCAGAATCCTCGACGATCAACACCCGCAGGACCGGTCGGGGCGGGGTGGGCACCGACGCGGCGGAGGAGGCGGCGTCCGGAGGCATGGGTGGCAATCTATCGCCGTGTCATCCGTGCCATCCGTGTCCTCCGTGTCCTCCGCGGTTCATCCTCGGGAAGTGCGGTGGGTGGTCAGGACCGTTTCCGGCGGGAACGGGCCAGCAACAGGGCTGAACCGGCGCTGAACAACACCCAGGTGGATGGCTCCGGCACGGCTTCAACCCGCGCATAAAAATTGGCGTGCGGATCATTCGCACCGAACCCGAAATTCAGCAGGGACCAGGAGTCCGATTTGTTCGGGTCGTTCTTGATCCAGGCATCCCAATAACTGCCGAACCGGCCGTTGGCGAGTGGAGCCCCGATGGTGGGGGGATCGGACAGGGTCAACCCGGCCGCATTGCCCAGCGAACCGGTGACGCCGCTGAATTGGACCGTCCAGGTGAATTCACCGGGCACGTCGATCAACGGGACGTCCAGGTTGGCGATGGTGGCCCCCGGCAACATCGGGGTCACCGCACTGGCCCACAAAAGGGAGGAAGGCTTGAGCGCGGTCTGGGATCCCGGAAGCGCGTCGGCCCCGTCATTCGCGTAAAATCGGACCTGAAAGGCCGCCGCCGTGGAGATCACCGGATCGAAATCCCCGTAATACTGGAAGGTGAACTTGGACACCTCGCGGTAACCGGGAGCCAGGTAGATGTCATCGCCATACTCATGGGACGAGCGATAGATGACGCGGTTATCGACGTGCGACGTGTTGTCGTACACCAATTGGGCTTGGGCGAAAACCGACCCGGCCGCCAATCCCGCCCCGATAACCCCCCCGAAAATCAACCACCGGCTGGATAAACCCATAAAAAAGGCAATGGAAAACCGACGTTTGGTGCCCCGGCTAGGACTTGAACCTAGAACAAACTGATTAAGAGTCAGCTGCTCTACCATTGAGCTACCGAGGCCCCGAACGGGGCGAAAGAATGCGGGGCGAAACCGGATTGTCAACCTTCACATCAGAAAGGATTTCAAACGGGGCGCATCGGCCGCAAATCCCGCGTTTTTCGCCCATCCCCCCACCCCGCCGGCATCCCCGGCATTCCGCATTCAAACGGCCGTTTGACATTTCACCACGCTGTTTGATGATTCCTGCCGCCATGGGATGTGCGACGGCTTCCGCCATCGGATTCCCCTTTGCACCGCGGCTCTCCGCAGACTTGAACCGGTTCCACGGCAAGCCCATTCCGAATGATCCGCCTCGCCCTCCGCATGCTGCTCGGGGACCGTGCCAAGTACCTGATGCTGGTCGGCGGTCTCACGTTCTCGGCCCTGCTGATGACCCAACAAACCGCGGTGTTCCAAGGGCTTCTTTCCTGGACCACCAGCCACATGCGCAACATCCGGGCCTCCATCTGGGTCGTGGAATCACGGGTCGAACAGGTCAATGAAACCAAGGCACTCCGGGATACCGACGTCAATCGGGTGCGGTCGGTGCCGGGCGTGGATTTCGCGGTCCCCCTTTTCCAAGGCATCCTCAAGGCCCGGGCTTGGGACGGCTCCGACAAACAGGTCCAGATGATCGGGCTCCACGCCGGCACCCTGTTCGGCCACCCGGCCGTGCTCCTCGCCGGGGAGTGGGAGGATCTGCGACTCGCCAACACCGTCGTGCTCGACGAACTCGCCGCACTCCGCCTGTCGGCCGGGCGCCCTCAACCCCTGGGCATCGGGGATGCCTTCGAAATCAATGACCGGGAGGCACGGGTGGTGGGGATCTGCCGGACGGAACGGCATTTCTTCGGATACCCCTACGTGTTCACCAGCTATGATCAGGCGCTGCAATTCGCCCCACGCCAGCGGAAGATGCTCTCCATGATCCTCGCCGAACCGACCCCGGGTCTCACCCCGGAGGAGGTCGCCGTCCGCATCGGGAAGGAGACGGGCCTGCACGCCTACACCACGCCCCAATTCGAGAAAGCCACGATCGGCTGGATATGGAATAACACCGGCATCCCCGCCAGTTTCATGACCACGATCATTCTCGGCTTCGTCGTAGGGGTCGCGATCGCCGGCCAGACGTTCTACTCGTTCGTCCTCGAGAATCTCCGTCATTTCGGCGCCCTCAAGGCCATGGGCGCCGGCAATGGGCTGCTCGCCGCCATGCTCTTCACCCAAGCCTTCACCGTCGGGTTCATCGGGTACGGCATCGGACTCGGACTCACCGCTTGCTTCGGGTACATGGTCCTTCCGGCCGGACAACCGCCCTTCCTCCTGGAGCCGAGTTCCATGATCCGGACCCTGGCCGCCATCCTCATCATCTGCAGCCTGGCCGCCCTGTTCGGAATCCGGAAGGTCGCCCGACTCGAACCGGCCATCGTCTTCCGCGGCTGACCCATGAACGCCACCGCCGCACCCCACCCCCCCC
>JANYCC010000034.1 GCA_025360495.1 Verrucomicrobiota bacterium
GTGCCGGACGATGTCGCAAGCGGTTGGGTGCGGCGCCTTAGTCACCGCTGAAGGAGGATGCGGGTCGCCGTCCGAATCGCACGCGCCACAGGCTCCAACCCGCATAGGCCGCGCACAACCACCCAAAGACATCGCCACGCCGTTGATAGAAGGTTGCCTTCCGCACGCCGCCCACGGGGATATCCACCATCAGGAAGCCGCGCCCGTACACCGTCGCGCCCCCGCCCCCGAGCACCTCGCGGAGGCCGCCCTGGGCGTCGAACCAGCACGTCAGGCCATTGTTCGTGCAGCGCACCACGGGCAAACCGTTCTCCACCGCACGGAATGCCGAGTTCGCCGCGTGCTGCCATTGCGCCCCGCTCTCGCCGAACCAGCCGTCGTTGGTCAGGCCGAGTAGGAAATCGATCCCGGGCCCAGCGTGTTCCCGGACCCCGTGCGGGAAGGTGTCCTCGAAACAGATCACGGGCGAGGCCACGGCGCGATCCCCGCCGAGTTTCATGGGGACCGGCCGTTCCCCCGACGCAAAGCTGGAACCGATCGGCGTGAACCATTTGAGGAACGGCAGCCATTTCTCGAAGGGCACATATTCCCCGAAGAGCACCAACCGCCGTTTCCTATAGACCGTCCGCACCCGGCCCTCGGTCCCGGCCAGGAACGCGGCATTATAGGCCCGTCGCACCGGTCCGCGGTCATCGATATCGGTCTCGCTGAACACCCATTCGCAGCCGGCAGGCGCCAATTGTGCGACGATCCGGGCATAATTGGTGGACGTTAAGCCGAAGCTGCCCTCGGGCCACACGAGCACGTCGGGCCGGAGCACCAGCGCCTGCCGGGTCAATTCCTCCGCGACCCGGAATGAGCGCTCACCCTCGGCCTCGTCCCATTGGAGCGTCTGCGGGATCGCGGGCTGGATCAAGGCGAGCCGGATCGTGGCCGGAGGGGTCAGCGCGGCCGCCCGGCGATCCCCCATGATTCCATAAAAACCGATCCCGATGCTGACCAACACGGCGAGCAGCGGCAGGCGCGCCTCGGCCAGCCACAGCCATCGGTTTTCCGGACGCAGGGCGGCGATCAGGCAACCGCCGATGAGCGCCACACTGGCCCAACAGACCAGGAAACTGACCCCATAAACCCCGGTCACAGCCGCCACCTGGATCAACGGCAGTTGGTGCCATTGCGATGCTCCGAGGAAATTCCACGGAAATCCGGTCAGGAATCGCGCCTGCACCATCTCCAGCCCCACCCAGAGCGCTGCGGCCGCCATCGGCAGGAACACCCGTCGCGCCCAGGGACGGCCGGCGTGAGCCCAGAGGGTCTGCCGCCAGGGACCCGTTGCGCCGCCCGGCCACGCACCAGTCGGGGTCACCGCAGCCCAACGTCCGCTCAAAGGGGTCAGGGGTGCCGGACCGGATGCCGACCCGCACCGCGTCGGATCCCCGCTTGCCCGATCCCGGTCCCGATCCGGCGCACCGAGGAACGCCCCACAGCAGGCCGACCAGAGCGCAGGGTAACAGGCCAGATAACCCGCCAGCACCAGCCAACCGGCGGCGGCACCGGCCGGAAAAGGCATGTGCAGGAGCCACCGCAGCGACACCAGGAAATGGACCAACCCGGCCACAAATCCGCATCGGAACGCCCCGGCCCATGGCAATCCCGCCGAGCCAAACAAGAGGAGACCCGGGACGAGCCACGCGACGCCGGCGATACCGGGAGTCGGATAGGCGAGCGCCCACGCCAGACCCGTGACGACCATCAGGGGATACCGGCGCGTCTCCGGGTTCCACCAGACGGACCCGAAAGAGCCCTTAGGAATGTTGGGATTCCGACCCATCGGTCCGGGCCTCCATCCCGAAAGGCACATCGAACCAGAAACGGGAACCCTGGCCGATGGTGCTTTCCACCTGGATTTCGCCACCCATCAGTTCGACCAACTGCCGCACGATGGCCAGCCCCAGGCCGGTGCCGCCGTGCCGGCGGGTCAGTTCACCATCCACCTGCACGAACGGCTGGAACAGGCGGGAGCACGCCTCCGTCGGGATGCCGATCCCCGTGTCCGCCACCTCAAATCGCACCACGCTCCGCCGCGCATTCACCGAAACGGTCTGGCAGGAGACTGACACGCCGCCCCGGTCGGTGAACTTGATCGCGTTGCCCACCAGGTTGCCCAAAACTTGGTGGAGTCGGACCGCGTCCCCGATCACCCGCACGGGGACGCGCGGATCGCAACGGTGGTTCAATTGGATGCCCCGACCGTCCGCCTTCAGTCGCAACAGTTCACACACATCGGTCATGACCCGCGCCGGCGACATGGGCTCGGCTTCCAACCGGAGCCGGCCCGCCTCCAGCCGCGAAAAATCCAGGATGTCCTCCAGCAACCGCAACAGGACGGTGGCGCTCTCATGCGCGATGTCCGCATAGCGCCGCTGCTGGGGATCCAACTGCGTGTCCGCCAGCAACTCGATCATTCCCAACACCCCGTTCATCGGGGTCCGGACCTCATGGCTCACGTTGCTCAGGAATTGCCCCTTGAGCCGCACCGAGGCCATCGCGGCATCCCGCGCCGCCGCCAACTCCACCTCGATCCGCTTGAGATCCGTGATGTCCTCGGTGGTGCCGATGCACATCTGCAACCGCCCGTCCAGGCCGCTGCGCTGGGCGATGCGCGTCCGACCCCAACGGGTCTGCCCCTTCCCGACGAGCAGTCGGAATTCCGCGACAAATTCATGGCCATGGCGCCGGGAACTTTCCCAAAGCCCGAGCACCCGCGGACGTTCCTCCGGATGCACCACCTGCCACCACACCCCGCGGGGCTCGGGCACCTGATGAAGCCCGCCCAACTGCCGCCACCGTTCGTTGGTGTAGGTCAACCTCCCGTTGGGATCGGTCTGGAACACCCCGACCGGGGCGAGCGCACAGAGGGAATGGTACCGGTCCTCACTGTCCCGACGCCCCGCCTCCGCCCGGGATTCCCGGGACCGATCATGGAAATGCGCCCGGACCACCAAGCGGTCCTCCGCCAGCGACACTGCCAGCAATGCCCCGTCCACTTCCCGCAGGTCTCCGTCGCGGCACCGCAACACCCCCTTGATCGAGGTGAGGTGCTCGCCCTTCATCAACCGTTGCAGCCATCCGCGCCAACGTGCCTGCTCCTCATCGGGGACCAGGTCAAAGATCGATTCCGGCAGGGGGGGATTCGATCCCTCCGGCCCGAGAAGCTGGCGCAAGGCGAGGTTCCACGCCAACACCTCCCCGTTGAGGTTCAACACCAGCGCCGGCTCCAACACGTCGGTCAGGCTCGCGTGCATCAACTCGCGATCCACCGCCGTCCAAGCCCCCCGTTGGACGACCTGCACCCCCGATGCCTCGCCCCGGGCCGTCCCGCCCACTCCCGCCACCCTGGTCCCCAATGCACTCATGCCAATTCAAGTCCCTTGATTCGTTCACCCCGGATGGGTGCGTCAGAAACTCAATCCGTAGCCCACCGAGATCAGGTGGGCCGCAATCTCATACCTCCCCGAGTAAGCCGGATTCTGGTTCGACTGGATGTTCCGGTCATCATAAAAAATCCGCGCATAAGCCGCGTCAAAACGGTGCCGGCCGATCCGGTATCCGATCCCCACGGTCACCACGTTCTGGGGCGCGTCGGGGATGGTCGGGGAAAAGGTCTGGTCGGGCACCGGGCTTTGGAAATACTGATAGCTCATCCGGGCCACCCAGCCCTCGGCAAACCGCCAGTCGCCACCGATCCCGAACGTGAAGGTGTCCCGCCAGTTCTGTGGCACCACCTTGTTCACGCCCGGCAGCGCCGCCGGTGTGTCCAGTTGCAGTTCCGTGAACCGCGAGAACTGCAGCCATTCCGCGTTCGCCTCCACCCGCACCGTGTCGGTCACCCGGAACCCGTATCCCACCCCGATGATCGTCGGGAACCGGATCTTCGTCGCCAGGTCCACCCGGGTCGTCGCACCGCCCGCCAATGGATTGCTGCTCGCCGTGAAATCGCCGTTGTAACCCACGTCCATCGGCGCCCGGAAGGTCACCGCCGCCCGCTGGCGCTCCGTCGGTTTCCACGTCAGCGCCGCATTGCCGCTATAGCCGACCCCCGCACCGTTGGCCCGCAGTTCACCGTCCGGCACCGGCGCCCCCACCACTTGCGACCAGGGGTAGAACTGCCGCAGGTCCAACTCGGACCACATCACGTCCACCCCCACCCCGACCTGCAGCGTCTCGGTCAGCCGGAACGACAGCGTCGGGTTGAAATTGAAGGTCTTCAGGTCGACATAATGCGGGGCCGCATAACGGAACGCACCGTTGTCATCCCATTTCACCGACAAGCCGTAGGGGACCGTCACCCCCAAGCCCGCCGAAACCCGGTCGTTCAAAGGCCCGCCCACGAACAGGTGCGGGAGGAACTTCCAAGGTTCGACCGTGTGGTCGCTGCCGGCCGGCCCGTCGAAGTGCACCGAGTGATACACGATCGTCGGTTCGGCCGAGGCCTCCCATTCCTTCAACTCGACCAGGTTCGCCGGATTATGGGCGATCGACGAGGCGTCATCGATGTAGGCAAAACGGGCTCCGGAAGCCCCCAAACCCTGGCTGCCAAGGGTCGGGCTTCGGAAGCCTTCCGCATGGCCGGATGGATACAATACGGCTGCGGCGACGGCCCACGCCAGCAGACGACACCCTTGGGGGGAGGGGGGAATTGGGGGATTCACGGACCCCATTCATGCCCGAAACACAATCCCTTCCGCAAGCGGGCAATATCCGGAATTCATTTTCCGACACCGTTTCACGACCCGAAGAACGCATCCGTTTCGTGCCCTTCTTATCACCAACCCGGACCCCCTACACCTGACAGGACAGGTCACGCCAACAACCCGGCGATGTCGGCATGCGCCAAGCCGTGCGCCTCCGCCACCGGACGCGACGTCAACCGCCCGCCCATCACGTTGATCCCGCTCACCAAGGCCGGCATCCGATGACACGCCTCCACCAATCCATGGTCCGCCAGTTCCTGGATGTACCGGAAGGTCGCATTGGTCAACGCCTCAGTCGCCGTCCGCGCATACGCCCCCGGCATGTTCGCCACGCAATAATGCGTCACGCCCTCCTCCACATAAACCGGGCTCTCGTGTGTCGTTGGACGCGACGTCTCGCAACATCCGCCCTGGTCGATCGCTATGTCCACCAACACGCTTCCCGGACGCATCCGCCGCAGCATCGCCCGGGTGATCAGCTTCGGCGCCCGCGCCCCGGGCACCAGCACCGCCCCGATCAGCAGGTCCACCGTCGGCAACAGGTCCAGCAGATGTGCCTCGTTGGAAAACAGCGTGTGCGCCGTGTGCAGCGTGATGTCGAGAAACCGCATCCGCTCAATGTCCACCTCCAGGATCGTGACGTCCGCGCCCAACCCGGAACCCATGCGGGCCGCGTTGACGCCCGAGACCCCGCCGCCCAGCACCACGATCTTTCCCGGCAACACGCCGGGCACGCCCCCGAGCAACACCCCCGAACCACCATGATGCTTCGCGAGGAAATAGCCGCCGACCAACACGCTCATGCGCCCCGCGATCTCGCTCATGGGTTCCAGCAGGGGCAACCGGTGGTTCACCTCCACCGTCTCATAGGCAAGGCACGTTGCCCCCGACGCCAGCAACGCCTCCGTCAACGGACGCGACGCCGCCAGATGCAGGTAGGTGAAGAGCAATTGCCCGGGCCGGAGCAGCGGATATTCCGACGGCAACGGTTCCTTCACCTTCACGATCAGGTCGGCCGACTCGAACACCCCGGCATGGGCATCCACGAGCACCGCGCCCGCCGCGATATAATCAGCGTCGGGAAACCCGGCCCCGACCCCGGCGCCATTCTCCACGATGACGCGATGTCCGCGCCGCAGGAGTTGGTACGCGGCCGACGGGGCCAGGGCGACACGATGTTCCTGCTGCTTGATTTCCCGAGGGACGCCGATAGTCATGGTTCGAGAGAACTATTTGATTTCAAACCGCAGTTTGACGCTGGCGTTGATCACGTGCCGCTGGACGGGGTCCACCAGGTCCACCTCGAAAGGCTTGCCTATGTTATTCCCGGCCAGGTCCTCGATTGTTGTCTGGATGACCAATTGAAATCTCCCGCGCGCCCAGGGATGTGCCGGCACAAAGGTCCAGCGACGCTCCTCATCCACCAAAGACGTGATGCCCGGCACCAACACATCCCCCTTGCCTGTGACGCAGATCAGGCGCTGCGCCAATGCGTGGTCCATCGGCTTGGGAAATATCACCGCAAGGGGCTCATGGGTCGCCCGACGGGGGACTTCGATCTTCCAAAGCGCGGGATCGGGCGGTT
>JANYCC010000251.1 GCA_025360495.1 Verrucomicrobiota bacterium
TGGATTGCCTCAGCATTTCCGAGGCCCAGGACGTGATCGACCTTTGTTCCCCCAGCACTTGGTCGGGCACCTTCTCGATGATCGAAACCGGGTCCCGGTTGGGGACCATCACCGAGGTCGGTGGCAGCACCGTCCAGACCCGGGAGTTCCTGGCCCGTTTTGACGGGGCGGTGGAGACCTCATCGGAGATGGGCATTCCCGCCGTGCTTTCGTTGGTCCAGCTCCGGGTCACCGGGCTGCTCACCCGGCGGGATTTCGCCAACGACACGTCCACCGGCACGTCGCCCTGTCAGTTTGGGGGGCATACGGACGCCTTCACCGTGGCGCAATCGGAGTCACTGGCCGCCACCAACACCGCCTATGAGGTTTCCTTCCTCCTACAACCGGGGACTTATCAGGCCTTCCAGTCCAACAACGCCGACACGAACAACACTTCGACGCCGATCACGGACCGGATCAGCTCGATGATCTATTCGCGCAGCCACGACTGCAAAGGTGTGGAGTTCGTCGACACCACCACCAGCACCGACGAGAACCCCTACCCGGCCCGGGGCCTGGATTATCCCGACATCCAACCGACCGGGACCAACGTGGTGGCTGGCTCCTTCACGCTGGATGATCCCGGTTTGGATCCGCCCCGGCACGTTGTGTTCCAGTGGCATTTCACCCGCCTCACGACCCCGTGAATCCTGTCGCAACGGCCTGTTCTGCATCGGTCTCCGCTGGTTGTTTTGACGGTGACCGGGATCCCCGGGCTAATCGGGCGTCAACGTGGAGGGTGCGATCGGGACCCCGATCATCTTGCTGAGAAGCTGGGCGAACAGTTGGGATTCGCGTTGCTGGGTGCCACACCAGTCCATCAGGTACTCCTCCCAATACCACCAGTCCGGCCACGGGCCGTCATTGGTGAAGGTGCCATCCCCCATGAATCGGAACAGCGGGACTTCCTCGCGATCAGCCAGAAGGAGGCCGACAAGGAAGACATCCATGCCGTCGTGGGACGTGCTCAGCGAGGACCAGAACGCGACATCCTCATAGCCATAGGTGATCGCCATGATCTGCGGGAAGGGGAGGGTGTGGCTCCTGGACATGAACCAGCACAACCTGCGGTCGATCGTCACGTGGCCGGCAGCCCGATCGACGGTCACATGACGCCGGGAGACACCCAGGGACAGGAAACAGGCCAAGGTTGAAGTGGATGCCACCAACGCGTCCGGCGTGGCGCGGATGCGGGGACAGAGGGATAGGAATGAAGATTCGAAGGCCATGTGCGGGTATGGGGTGGCAACTTTTATGGTTCCCGAGGCTCACTCACAGGGCCGGCAATCATCAAGTCTCCGGATGTGGTTCATTGTCGTTGTTCCACCGTTTTCGTTCGGTTTCGGTCGCGCGAAAAAGGGTCTCACGTTTCCCGAACTCAACGTGTCCGTCGCAAAAGAGCGAGTTGGCGAAGTCGCCGTGGGTATGGCTTTGTCTCAGGAGATAGGGATAGAAGGGGAGGTTGATCACGGTCGGGTCCAGCAGGGCGGATCCGGCGACCGAATCGCCCACGGCGATCAGGTCACTGGGCGCTTTCACCTGGGAATCACGGATGGCTGGCTCGAGGTTGATCGTGAGGCTCACCGTGGCCGAGGGCCCGAGTCCCAGGCACGGCTCCAGGACTTTGGGTCGGCCTCCCAAGGTGCCATTGGCGTTGTATCCGTAGCTCCCGAACGGAGTCGCCCAGCCGTTTCGCAACCCCGGGCTGCCGTCCTGATAAAAGTCGGTGGTGATGAACTTGTAGTCCGGGCATAGGAACAGCCCGTTCGTCCAATCGCTGGCCGTGTAGGGCACCAGGGCCCGGCCCCATGAAAGTGGCTGCAGTGTCGGCTGGGAATCAAACCAGACCTGATGGTAGGGGTACCTTTGAAAATCGCCGAGGTACAGGTTCAGGCCCAGGCCGATCTGGTGGAGGTTGCTTTTGCATCCCGCCACCCGCGCCGCGGCTTTGGCCCTGGTCAACACGGGTAACAACAGCGCCGCCAGGATTGCGATGATCGCGATCACGAACAGCAACTCGATGAGGGTGAATCCCGATCCGTGATTTTTGGAGGGGACGGTTTTCATGCGCTCGTTGCCCAGGGTTTCAGGGTGGCGAATGTTGTTCCCTTGATGACCCGGCTGAACGGGCCACCCACGGACATGGCGTGCCAAGCGAGGCTTGACGTGATGGCGTAATGATAAATGGCGCGCGAGGCCGACACGGTCGCAAATGGTTCCCAGAGTGCGGCGAATGTCACGCCAGTACTTCTTTGTGTCGCCCGCAAAAACGGACGAAGGTTGGGACGTGCATTTCCCGGTCAGGATGTTCTCGCTGTGGGCGGCCTTGTTCGCGGTCTGGATCGTCCGGGCCGGCGACAGCGGCCTGAACGTCGTCGTCGTGGTCAACCAGAACAGCGCCAATTCCGTCCAATTGGGCAATGATTATTGCGAGCGGCGGGACGTGCCGGCCCAGAACCTCCTACGCATGTCCGGGTGGACCGGGGGCAATGTCAGTTGGGCCAAATCGGATTTCGACCGGCTGCTCCTGAATCCGTTGCGGGCAATGCTGGCCGAGCGTGGCCTCACCCGTCAGATCGACGTCGTCCTGCTCTCCATGGACATCCCGTACCGGATCGAGGACCAGGGGAGTTTCAACAGCACGACCTCGGTCCTGTTCTATGGATTCAAATACGACACCCATCCGGACTCGGGGATGCCGGCCAGTTGCACCCTGCCGGATTCCTCCACCAACGGTTATGCATTCTCCGAGTTGCCATTCCGGGTGGCCCCGCCTGTCACGGCCCCCGCCCCTGCATTCCTCGCGATGATGCTCACCGACCAGACTTTGGCGGGGGCGGAGCTCGTCCTCAGCCGGGGTGTTGCCGGGGACGCCACCTTCCCGGCCCGGCCGGCCTACCTGGAAAAAACCGGGGACGTGAACCGCAACGTCCGCCACGTGGGTTTCGACAATGCGATCTTTGACGGCCGGTTGGGCGGCCGGGATCTGGTGGTCCGGATCGAATCGGATTCCACGGCCTTCACGGATCTCCGGGGGCTTCTGACCGGTTTGGCGAACCTGTCGTTGCCCGCCAATGCATTCGTGCCCGGGGCGATGGGCGACAGTCTCACCTCCTTTGCCGGCGACCTGTTTGAAACGACGGGGCAGACCTCTGCGCTGGCCTTCCTGAATGCCGGTGCGGCGGGCAGTTATGGAACCGTGGTGGAGCCCTGTAATTATACCCAGAAATTCCCCAACCCGCTGGATTACTTCTACCAAGGCCGGGGTTTTTCCGTCGTGGAATCCTATTATCTCAGTCTCCAAAATCCGTATCAGGGCGTGCTGGTGGGGGAACCGCTTTGCGCTCCCTTCGCCCGACCCGGCAGCTCCGACTGGGGTTCGCTGCCCGATGGGACCGTCCTGAAGGGATCGGCCGAACTCAACCTGACGTTCGGCGCCGCGGCCACGAATCTGCCGTTGGACCAGGTGGACCTGTTCGTGGACGGTCGGTATTTGCTAACGATGACGAATGTGCCGCCGACCGGGGGGGACGTCCTTGCAGTGACCCTGGGCGGTTTCACGGTCCACCACACGGTCCCTGCCGGGGCGACGTTGGACACCCTGGTCACCGGCCTGGCGCAAACCCTGAACGGGCACACCAATTCCACCCAAGTGCTGGCGTATCCGACGGGTGACCGCTTGGAATTGCAGGGGCTTGATCTGGTGCTTCCCGGCAAATCGGTGACCCTGGATGCCCAAGTGTCGACGGTTTCGAGCGCGCCGACGACCACGCACCTGACGCCCGCGGGCCTGACTTTTCTGGACACCGTGGCCACCGGGACGCTGGTCTTGGTCGTCACCAACGCCCCGGTGATCGGGAATTGGTTGGGATTGGAATTGGTGGAGACGGATGGCACTCCGGTGTCCGTCAGCGTCACCAACACCACGGTGGGCAGTTCCATAGGCGCCCTCGCCCGGGCCTTGGCGGATCGGGTCAACGCCACCCCGGCCCTGCAGACCCCGGACGGACTGGTGGTGGCGGACTTCTATGATTATGCCTCCGCGGGCCTGAGCGCGGCGCAATTCACCCTTTATGCCCGTCGGCCGGGTTGGCCCGCCGCCCAGATCCAGGTGGCATTCACGGCCTCCTCCGCCCTGAAAACCCTGCCCGCCGGGACGAACCGCCTGGAGGACAACCTCACCGACCTCAGGCCGCGCAACCATCTCCACCTCGCCACGGGTGCCCTTCAGCTTCCGGTGAGTTTCGCGCTCGACACCACCCGGCTTCCGGATGGTCCCCATGAATTGAGCGCCGTTGCCTATGAGGGGACCGGTGTGCGGACACAAACCCGTGTTTCACGGAACATCCGGATCCAGAACAACGGCCTCGGCGCCACCTTCGCCGCACGGCCCGGCGGAACCAACGTGGCCCTCGACCAGCCCTTGGAGTTCACCGTCACCGCCGCCCAACCCAACATTGTGCGGATTGAATTGTTCACCACCGGCGGTTCGGTCGGGACGGTGTCCAACCAGGTGACTGCCGTTTTCCCGGTGGCACCTTCCAACCTCGGCCTGGGCCTGCATCCTTTCCATGCCTTGGTGACCGACACCACCGGGAACAGTTATCAGACGGAAACCTTGTGGTTCCGTGTGGTCCCGGCCATCACCGTCAGCGTCATCCGCAATCCACTGGCGCTGTCCTGGCCGGCCATTCCCGGTCGGAGGTATGACGTCCTCGCGACGACCGATCTCGCCCTCGATTTCGAGGTGGTGGATTCGGTCACCGCTTCCGGTCCGGTCGCCCAGTGGCTGATCAACGGAACGGGTGTTTCCGAGGTTTTCTACCGGGTGCGTTGGGTCCCGTGAAGGTCTGAAGCCCTCAGGAATCCCGGGCGAGGGCCAGGAGTTCCACGGCAGAGGGGATGTCATTCCCGGTGCGGACCCAATGGCTGACCCAGACGGAATCGCCGAAGACATGATGCGGTTCGGCCCGGCCGGCGGCGACACACTGTCGGGCCTGATCGCGACCCAACCGGACATCGAGCAGACCGCAACCATGCAGGTGGGCGATTTCACGGCCGGCGACGCGGAACTCCACCCCGCCGAACCGGTGTAATCCGCACGTCACCCCCGGCCACGCCGCCACCGTGCGCTCGACCGTCCGCATGGCCCGGAGGCGGGCCGGGTCGGTGAGTGCGACGGCCACCTGCGCGAGGGCGTCGGCGAATTGGGGCAACACCGGCACCCGCCCGAGCCAGCGGGCGTGTCGCACGGCGCGGTTGAACACGCGCTCAACGGGATTCCGCAAGACGACGGGCATTTTCCATCACGCGCCGGTGCACCGCCCGGCCCAGATAACGGGTCCACCAGTCAAAATACCAATGCGGCCGCGTATATAAGGTATAAGTGCTGCGGCCGATGAGCGTGGTGGTCCCGTCGCCTTCGTCCCGCAGTTCAAACTCGCCCCGGTGGGTGTCAAAGTGCCCCAGGAGTTCCGGATCACGCGGTTGTTCGATGATGTCGAACACCAATCTCCGGCCCGGTTCGAAGACGGTGACCCGTTCGCGGAAGATCACCCCGCCACTGAAGATGCAGAGCCGTTCCTTGCCCACCGCATCGGCTCCGGAAGGGGTTTCAACCGGATACGGCAGGCCGAGGCGGAAGACCCAGAAATCGGCGGGGGCGGGAATCGGGGCGAACGCGACCACATGGGGCCAGACCGCGGCGGGAGGGGCGGCGATGTGGAGTTCGTCGGTGAAGACCCCGGACGGAGGCGGCGGGGCCAAGCGGGATTCGGCGAGGGCGAGAACCACGGCCAACGGGAGCACGGATACACGCAACCCGCCCCGGTCGGTTCGGAAAAGGCAATGGCCGGCAAACAGGGAGACAAAGACAATGCCGAAGTGGAGTGGGAAGGCGATCAACAGGCAGAAGAATCCCTCCCGGAAGACCACCATTGCGCCGGCAAGGCCCAGTCCGGACACCCAGACGGCATGCAGCGAAATCTCCCCCAGCGTGAGGGGTAACCGGCGCCAGAACCAGGCCGCGACCAAGCCGACAAGGACCGGTATCAACCCGATGTTGAAGACCACCAGCGCCGTCGCAAAGTCAGTCCAGGGACCCAACACGCCGGCGACGAGGACCACCACGGCGGCCGCGACATTACCCACGACTCCGCCGAGCAGGAGCGTCCACACGGTGGGAGGCGGATCTGTGGGAGGGTCTTCTTGCATGGTTCAGGAGGCAGTCGTCCAGCGGCGTCCATCGCTTATGACTGGGATCCGGGGACAACGGAAGCTGCATTTGAAGCCGAGCGAAGTCGGATCGGAGGGACGAGTTATACGAGTCCTTCATGGGGACTGAAGGAATTGGGACTCTCGGAGTTCGTCCCTCCGACCGGTGAAATTTCAACAGGCGAGAGACGCAAATGCTCATGGTTGGGAAAGGGATTCCTTGATAATCATCCTGTATTCCCTGAGTTGAATTGGGCGCGCACGCGCTGGAATGGATGCGACTGTCGCACTGAAAGCGATGGATGGGTTCATTTCCCCGGGGATCCAGCAATCCTTCACCATGAAAAACACAAGCAATCCTCCCGCAACCCGCGGTCGGGCGCTACCGGCGCTCACCCTGGCGCTGCTGTCGGCCGGGGTCTTGACCCGGGCCCACGCCCAATTGCAGACCGCCGGCGAAGTCTTCGTCAACATCGATGCCACCCAACAGGCCGTCGGTGCGCTGCCGAGCCTGGCGAATTCCGGGACCCTGGCCGGCTTCTTTGTCGGGACCGGCGGGGGCGCCACGATCCCGAAGGTCGCCCTGATCGGCGGCACCAAGGGCATCCAATTCGACGGCACCTCCTATATGCAACTCGCGAGCGATGCCGCGGGGGCAACGCTGACCCTGCCCCCGGCCGGCATCGTGGGGCTGGACCCGACGGTGTCGATTGAGGTCTGGGCGCTGAACCCGGACGCCGCTTCCGAGGAGACGATGGTGTCCTGGGGCAAGCGGGGCGGTCCGGACGGATCAAACGTCTCGTTCGGCTACGGCACCAGTTTTCAATTCGGCGCGGTGGGCCACTGGGGCAGCCCCGACCTGGGTTGGAACAATGACGGCGGCGCCCCGGCGGTGAACAAATGGCACCATCTGGTCTATACCTATGACGGCACCACCACCCGGGTGTACGCGGATGGCAAGATCGCCAACGCGGAAATCCTCGGGAGCGGGGTGATCGACACGGCGACGGACACCTCGATCAACCTGGCGACGCAGCTCGACTCGGACGGGACGACACCGACGGGCGGGCTTCGGGGAACCCTGTCGCTGGCGCGGGTCCGGATCCATGACGGGGTGCTGACCGACAGCCAGATCGCGGCGAACTATAATTTGGAGAAGGCGGATTTCATCGATCCGGTGCCGGCGACGCCGTTGCAACCGGATCGCCTGGGGAAGGGTCCGATCCATCGCTATTCGTTCAGCGAAGCCGTGGCGGCGGATGCGCAGGGCATGGTGATCAAGGACTCCGTGGGCACCGCGGACGGGGTGGTGCAGGGCGCGGGGACGAGCTATAGCGGCACGCGGTTGGTGCTCTCTGGCGGAGCCTCCACCACGCAGGGTTACGGTGATCTCCCCAATGGGTTGATCTCCGCCAACGGCGCGGCGAACGGCGGCACCGGTGAAGTGACGTTCGAAACGTGGTTCAAGATCACCGGGAGCCATACGTGGTCGCGTGTGTTCGACTTCGGCGATTCCGGCGGCCCCGACGAGGTCACCGGGCCGGGAGGCGGGGGCACGGGCCTGGATTATATCGAGTATTCCGCCCAGATCGGCGACGACGTGAATTCGCGCCGCTTTGAGGCGCGCGATGAGGATCCGGGTGGTGGCGGGACCACGACGGCGGACGTCGGGACGACTACCTTCAACCAGGATGCGCACGTGGTGATGACCTGGAAAGAAAGCACCGGGGCGCTGAGCATCTATGAGAACGGCAAGCGGTTGGGCGGCTTCACCAAGACCAACCCGACGACGGGCAATCCGACTCTAATGAGCGACATCAACGACGTGAACGTGTGGCTGGGCCGTTCGAACTGGAGTGCGGACAACAACCTCCAGGGTGAATACGACGAGGCGCGGTTCTATGATTATGTGCTCACCCCGGCGCAGATCCTGGGCAACAAGCTGGCTGGCTCCGACGTGATCAACAACACCGGGATCGCGGTGACGGTCACGACACCGATGGCCAGCCTGTCGATCCCGGTGACTTATCCGGCGACCTTCAATGTCGTGGCGAAGGGGTCTTCGCCGATCACCTTCCATGGCTGCGCAACGGTGCCCCGATCTCCGGCGCGACCGCCAGCAGTTACACCGTGAGTGCGGTGACCGCCGCGGACGCCGGCGCGCAATTCGCCGTGACGGTATCCAACACCGTCGGGGGGACTCCCACGACGATCACCACCCCGGCGGCGACACTGACGGTGGCCAGCGATCCGGTGTCCATGAAGCACCGGTACAGCTTCAGCGACGCGGCGGGCGGGCTGAAGGCAAAGGACTCGGTGGGAACGGCGGACGGCGACCTGACCGGCGGGGCCAGGATCGTTGCCGGCAACCTGGTGCTCGATGGCGTCGACTCCTATCTCAATCTGCCGAACGGACTGGTGTCGTCACTGGGTGACAACGGCACCTTCGAGTTCTGGTTCAGCTATGACGGCGGCCCGGTGTGGTCGCGCGTGTTTGATTTCGGCACGAAGGCTGATGGTGAGGATGGGGTCGGCGACGGCGTGGATTTCATCTTCTACACCCCGAAGAACGGGGATGGCATCCCGCGTTTCGATGCGAACTTCCCGGACGGTGGGGACACCACGACCCTGAGCCAACCGGGATCGACGCCGTTGGGCACGGAGTACGCGGTGACGCTGACTTACAGCTTCACCGGCAACACGGCGCGCCTTTATACCAATGGCGTGCTGGTGGCGACCGGCGGCGTGTCCAAGCCGTTGTCGGCGCTGACGGACGACAACAACGTGTGGCTCGGGCGTTCACAATTCCAAGGCGATCCCTATTTCGCCGGCAAGATTGACGAATTCCGGTTCTATTCGGGTGCGATGACCCCGACCGACGTGGCGACCAGCTTTGCAGCGGGTCCGGATGCCTCGGCGGTGGGTCCGACGCCGACCCTGACGATCGTCCGGGACGGTGACACGGTGGTGGTGACGTGGCCCGTGGGTTCGGGCGGTTACCGGTTGGAAGGTTCCCCGACCTTGGGGGCCGGCGCCGTGTGGACCGACCTGGGGGATGGCACGCCGCCCAGCGGTGGGAATTTCCGGGTGGTGGTCCCGATTTCGGGAACCGCACTCTTCATGAGAGCGCGGCACTGACCGGTTGCATAGAACGAAGCCCTTCCCCGAGCGGGGAAGGGCTTTTTGTTGTGGGGGCATCGGGCAAACCTTACTTTCTACCCCATTCCATGAGGGTCCAAGACATCATCGTTCTGGGGGGTGGCAGCGCGGGACTGATGGCGGCATTGACGCTGAAGCGGCGCCTTCCGCAACTTTCGATCCGGGTGGTGCGCAGTCCGGAATTCGGGGTCATCGGCGTGGGGGAGGCCACCACCCTGTCGTTCCCGAAGCATTTCTTCGAGTACCTCAAGCTCAAACCGCAGTCGTTTTTTGAGGAGGCCGAACCGACTTGGAAGCTGGCCATCCGCTTCCTGTGGGGACCGCGTCCAAGATTCTATTATACGTTCGCCTATGAATTCCAGCAGCGGCTCCCGGGAATGGGGCGCAACAATGGGTTCTATTACCGCAGCGAACAGCCGTGGGCCGGGCCCGTGTCCGCATTCGTCGCCCATGACAAGGCGTTTCCGAAACGACCCGATGGCACCCCGCGCTTTCACAACAACCACGGGTACCACATCGAGAACGTCAAGCTCGTCGGCTGGCTCGAGGGCCTGTGCCGGACCTTCGGGGTGGAGATCATCGACGCCACCGTCACCGCCGAACGCTCGGAGGCGGGCATCGGGGCGCTGGTGATGGAGGACGGAACGCGGATGACGGCGGACCTCTACCTGGACGCGAGCGGATTCCGCAGTGAATTGCTGGGGCGCACCCTGGCCGAGCCGTTCATCTCTTATGCGGATTCCCTCTTTTGCGACCGGGCGGTGGTCGGGAGTTGGAACCGGACCGACGAGCCGTTGCTGCCTTACACGACGGCGGAGACGATGGACACGGGTTGGTGCTGGCAGATCGAGCACGAGCATTCCATCAACCGGGGTTATGTCTATTCGTCGTCGTTCATCAGCGACGAGGCGGCGCTGGCGGAATTCCTGCGGAAAAACCCGCGGGTGACGGGGACGCCGCGCGTGGTGAAGTTCCGGAGTGGGCGTCACGCGCGCAATTGGGTGGGGAACGTGGTGGGGATCGGGAACTCGGTGGGATTCGTCGAACCCTTGGAGTCCACGGCCCTGCAGATCATCTGCGTCGAGGTGAGCACGCTGGCGGATTCGCTGCTCGATTCGTTGTGCGAGCCGAACCCGACCCTGGTGGAACTTTATAACCGTTACAATGCGCAGGCGTGGGATGACATCCGTGATTTCCTGTCGGTGCATTACAAGTTCAACACGCGTCTCGATACGCCCTTCTGGCAGGCCGCACGCAGTGATGTGCAATTGCACGGCGCCCAGTTCCTGGTGGATTTCTACCGGCAGAACGGGCCCAGCGTCGTGGCCGGGGCGCAACTCCTGCACGCGTCCAATTCGTTCGGCATGGATGGCTATCTCGCCCTGTTGGTGGGTCAGGATGTGGCCTATGACCGGCGCTATGCGGCGCCGGTGGCGGAGGAGAAACTCTGGCATGACCGGTGCCAGGTCTGGGGGGCCGAGGCGCGGCAGGGGTTGACCTCGGAGCAATGCCTGGGAGTCATCCGCAACAGTGGATCCTGCTGGGCATGAGATGGGAGCCGCACGCCGTCGGGATACATCTTGGGAGTGCCACCGGGACGGTATTGCAGTCGGCTCGGGCGGAGCCTCGCCCTACCGAAACG
>JANYCC010000123.1 GCA_025360495.1 Verrucomicrobiota bacterium
TCCCCCACCAAACGCGCGTGCTCCGGGGCCCCTCCCACCTTCTCCGCCAAGCTCCGTCGGAACACCGCGCAACTGGCATTGGGAATCGTGTTCTGCCGGATTAGAAAACGCCGGCATTCCTCGGTTCCCCGGCCTATGAAATCGGCCTTCCAGCGCGTGGCATCCATCGATTCATACCAGGCCGAGGAGAGATGGAGTTCCCTCCCGTCCCCATCGATCACTCTCGACTGGCAACAGGCAACCCCCACCTCGGGATGCCGGTCGAGGAGGCCTACCAGCGTTTCCAGGAACCGCGGATCGGCGCAATCATCCGACTCCGCAATCCAGACGTATTCCCGGGTCGCCATCCGCAGGCCCCGGTTCCATTGCCGGAACACGGAACCACTGTTGGTTTCTCCCAACATGGTCCTCATCCGCGGATCGCCGGCGCGACGTGCGAGCACCGCGCGGGAATCGTCGGTCGAGGCATCATCCAGGACTATAAGTTCAAAATCCTGCAGGGTCTGCGCAAAGATGCTGTCCAATCGCGCCGGCAGATAGCGTGCATGATTATGGCTCGGCACGATGATGCTGACTTTGGGTCCGGATTCTATGTCGGGCAGGCTCACGACCGGGTCGGTGAAAGGGGACTGTGTCCGGTGACCGGTCAGTTGCCCGCCGGAATGGCCAGTGCGCGGATTTCCGGTCCCAACGGGTCCACGAATTGCAATCGTTCGGCGATGGGATGCTGCGGCAGGTGTTCCAGGAGTTCCCGCACCCGCAAGTCGGTCACCGAACCGGGAGTCTCGGTCCGGATGGCAAAGGCGAAATAGCACGCTGGCGATTCATCGGCGGCACGGGCCACCAAATCCCAATAGATCTTCGGGCTCGGCCACCATTTCCACGGATTCAACGGTTGGGCGCGACGCGGTCGGCGCAGGAGGATCTTGGCGATCCGACGGGGCCAACTGGTCAGGGCCGTCTGGTGATCATAGGAGGTCAGCGGCACGATGAGCAATGGACGACGGGAGGTGACGGCGACCGCAGGGACGTTCAAGGCGTCGGTGGACGGATAATAGGGTCGTCGCGGCCAATTCTGGAAATCACCCGAGGCCGCCGTGGCATAAGCCCCGAACGACACGTCCATCGCTTTCGGCTCCAACCCGGGTTCGGAGGTGACATCGACCTGTATCCCATGCGCGATGGCCGCATTGGCGGAGGCCTCCGTCAGGAAATATCCACCGAAGGACGAGCGCTTCAGCGGTTGATGGAAGGACCGCGCAAAGGCCTCGCACGCCACCGTCAGGCAATGGTCGGTCCAGTGGGGGTCGGCATGGTCGGAAAAGGCGACCTTGCGCTCCGGATCCCACCGGTACGGATGGACGTGGATGCCCAACGGATCCTGGCGTGTCTGGATCCGGTCGAACAATTCCCGGTGACGGTGCACCACAAAATCCACCCGGCCGAAGCAACGCTCAACATCCGGGTCCAAGCGCAGGAACCAGGTGGGATGAACGGGATGGCCCGACCGGCTTCCCAATCGTTCCCGAAGGCCCTCAACCAAGGCCTCCGTGGCGACCAGACCATGCCACGGAGATTCACCGACGGACGGTTGGTGTTCGTCGGGCTCGACATCAATCCGCCAGACCGCCGGAATCGCTTTCTTCATGGTTTTCCCGTCGGGTCACCCCATCCAAGTCCGCCAGCTTCAGATGGATGGGAACAAGCTAAGAGAATCCGGCCCCCGGTGTTCAGCGGACCGAGGGTGAGCGGATATTTCCAAGGAACTAAAGTGCTGACCCGCCTTTCGCACTGTCAAGGAGCCTCTCCGCTCCTACGGTTGGCCGCCCCGGCAACAAAAGCTTCACGCCGTGACCGGTGGACGGCCACACTCCGCCAAGACTGGTTATGAGCTTCCCCACCGGGACCGTTCCCATCCTGGTCGCGGTCCTGATGGCTGCGCCCGGGTTCGCGCAATCCACCGCACCGGCCCCCACCAGTTCGCGGTCCGAAATGATCGTCACCGATGCCGACCGCCGGCATTGGTCGTATCTGCCGCTTTCCAACCCGCCGCTGCCGCCCGTCCACGCCATCGCCGCGGCCCGGACGCCGATCGATCGTTTCATCCTGGCCCGGTTGGAAACGAACCATCTCGCGCCTTCTCCGACGGCCGGGGCGCGGACACTGGTCCGGCGAATCCATTTCGATCTCCTGGGCCTGCCCCCGACCCCGGCCCAGACCGAGTCCTTCGTCCGCGACTTTGCCACCGACCCTTCGTTGGCCGTGGCGTCCCTCGTCGACCGCCTTCTGGCCAGTCCGCATTACGGCGAACGTTGGGCGCGTCATTGGCTCGATGTCGTCCGCTATGCCGACAGTGACGGGCAGGAAAGCGATGCCGACCGCCCGACCGCCCATCATTATCGCGACTTCGTCATCCGCAGCCTGAACGGGGATCTTCCCTTCGACACGTTTGTCCGCTGGCAACTGGCCGGGGACGAATTGGAGCCGGACAATCCACAGGCCATCGCCGCCACCGGTTTCATCGTGGCCGGGACGCATGCGGTGCTGCCCGACACCCTGATGGAAGAGGAGAGGATCCGCACCCGGTTCAATGAACTGGATGACATGATTTCCACCACGGGTTCGGCGCTGATGGGCCTGACCCTGGGATGCGCACGGTGTCATGATCACAAATATGATCCGGTCCCGAAACGGGATTATTATAGGATGCTGAGCGCCTTCAATGGCGGCGACCGCGCGCAGGTACCGCTGGTGCCGATGGAAGAGGTCCGTCGTCATCGGGAGCGGGAGGATCAATGGAGGAAGGACCTCGAGCTGGCGAAGAAGCAGTTGGGCGATGGGAAGAATATCCCGGAGGGGGAACGCGCGGATTGGGATCGTCGCGCCCGGGCGGTCAAGGCCCTGGAGGCGGGCCGGCCGGAACCATTGCCCGCGGCGCTGGCCTTCGCGGACTTCGGCGCCCAACCGCGCGAGACGTTCCTGCTGGCCCGGGGCGATCTTCACGCGAAGGGTGAGTCCGTGGAATTGGGATTCCTGACGGCGTTGACCCGGGGCAGGACGGCCGCGGACTATTGGACCGTAGCACGCGTAACGAGCCACCGGCCCGATTCGACCCAGCAACGCCGGGCGATGGCGGAATGGATGACCGACCCCGACCACGGTGCCGGCGCGTTGGTCGCTCGGGTGATCGTGAACCGGGTCTGGCAACATCACTTCGGACAGGGACTGGTCCGCACGGTCAACGATTTCGGCACGCGCTGCGATCCGCCCACCCATCCGGAATTGTTGGAATGGTTGACGGCGGAATTTGTGAAAGGGGGCTGGAAACTGAAACCCCTTCACCGCCTCATCATGAACAGTTCGGCCTATCTCCAAGACACGACCTATGCAGCGGAGAAGGCCAATGTCGACCCCGACAACCGTCTGCTTTGGCGACGGCGACCGCTGCGGATTGAATCCGAGATCCTGCGTGATGCGATGCTGGCGGTGAGTGGCACGATGAACCCGCAGATGGCCGGCCCGGCCGTGAAGGCACCGATCCCGGCCGAAGCCATCCAGGCGCGCAACATGAAGGATCCGTATCCCGCTGACGTGAAGGATTCACCCGCCACCCGCCGGCGCTCCCTCTATCTTTTTCACAAACGGGTGGTGCAGCAACCCCTCATGCAGGCGTTCGACGGGCCGGATGCGCAGGCCAGTTGCGGGCGTCGCGAGAACACCACGGTCGCCCCGCAGGCCCTGGCATTGTTGAACGACAGTTTTGTCCGTGCGCGGGCCCGTGACTTCGCCGAAAGGGTGGAACACGAGGCGGGATCCGGGATCGCGGCACAGGTCCGCCTCGCGTGGCGCCTGGCCCTCGGACGCGACCCCTCCGACATGGAGCAAGAGTCGGGGACGGCATTTGTCGCGGCCCAGATTGCGCGACGTTCCCAACGCGAACCGGGGCAATCCCCGGACGCGGCACGGAGCCTCGCCCTCGCGGACCTGTGCCAGTCCCTGTTTGCGCTGAACGAGTTCCTTTATATCGATTGAGAATCCCGGGATCATGAACACGCCCTCCCCTCATTGCGGACGTTACCAGGCCTTCGCCAACCGCCGTGATTTCCTGAAGCGGGCGGGCGCGGGTTTCGGCCTGCTGGCATTGGCCGATCTGTTGCAAGGAGACGGACTGCCGGCGGCCGGGATCGGGGCGTCCTCCCGGCTCTCGCCCCTTTCGCCGTACCAACCGCCGTTCCCGGCCAAGGCCAAGTCGATCATCTGGCTTTTCATGGAGGGTGCGCCGAGTTCGGTGGACCTTTTCGACCCCAAG
>JANYCC010000146.1 GCA_025360495.1 Verrucomicrobiota bacterium
GATCGGGCAGACGCGCACCGTGAACGCCTACCGCCTCATCGCCCCGGGCACCGTCGAGGAAAAGATCTGGGAACTCCAACAGCGGAAGTCCCAGACCATCCAGGATGTGCTGGGCGAGGAGGGTTTCGCGACCAACCTGACCAAGGACGACCTCGAGTACCTGTTCAGCGAAGACTGACACGGTATCAGGAAAACCATTACATTTCAGGCTGGATTTGGGACCGCTTTTTGCCAGTCATTGCAGGCATGCGAATTGGTCCGGTACTTTTGGCGCTGGGTCTGGTTTGCGGGACGGGATTCGCTGCGGAATCCCTCCCGGTCGGGTCGGGCCGGTTTCACTTTGAAAAGCGGATCGAGGCGGATCTCGAATACCTGCTGCACGTCCCGCGGGAGTATAATTCCGACACCCTCCGGCGCTGGCCGTTGGTGCTGTTCCTCCATGGTTCGGGCGAACGCGGCTCCAACCTGCAGACGGTGACCGTCCACGGTCCGCCCAAGTTGGTCCGGCAAGGACGGGATCTCCCCTTCATCCTCCTCGCGCCCCAATGCCCGGCGGATGAACACTGGCAGAATGAGGTGCTGTTGGGCCTCATCGACCGCATCATCGCCTCCCATCGCGTCGATACGAACCGGGTGTATCTCACCGGATTGAGCATGGGCGGTTACGGCACCTGGTACCTGGGGATGAAACACCCGGAACGTTTCGCCGCCCTTGCGCCGATCTGTGGGGGCGGACAGGTGCTCGACGTCCTGCTCGCCGACAATCGCAAGTCGGAATTGCAGCGGATGCCGGTCTGGGCGTTTCATGGACTCAAAGACACGGTGGTTCCGGTGTCCGAATCCGAGCAGATGATCGCCGCGCTGAAAAAACTGGGTAATCCCGACCCCCGTCTCACCCTGTATCCGGACGCCGGTCATGACAGTTGGATGGCGACCTACGACAACCCGGACTTCTTCACCTGGCTGTTGGCGCAAACCCGCGAGGGACGCTTTCTCACCAAGCCCTGACCGGATCGCATCGGACCCTTCCCCATGACCCCGACCCGGGCTGCATTGGCCGATGGCTCCGGAGGGTTCACGATCGGGACCATCGCGGTGGGGCAACCGGGGCCCGGGGAAGTGCTGGTCGAGATTCGCGCCGCGGGCCTGTGTCATACCGACCACGCGTCGCTCCGTTGGAATCGCCCGCTGGTGATGGGGCACGAGGGGGCGGGCGTGGTGCGGTCGGTCGGGGCAGGGGTCGGCACGGTGCGGCCCGGCGACCGGGTGGTGCTGAATTGGGCGATCCCTTGCGGCCATTGTTTCCAATGTCTCCGCGGCGACGAAGTCCTGTGCGAGACCAGTCGCCCGGCCCACGTCATGGAACGTTCGGCAGGCCATGCGCATGCAGACGGGACCCAGTGGAAGGGCCGACCAATCGACCGTTCCTTCAATCTCGGGACCCTGTGCGGCCTGGCCTTGGTGCGGCACGAGGCGGTGACCCCATTGCCCGAGGGCATCCCCTGGTCCTCGGCGTGCATCGTCGGATGCGGGGTGATGACCGGATTCGGCTCGGTGGTGAATGTCGCCCGGGTGGCGAAAGGGGGTTCCGTGGTGGTGATCGGGTGCGGCGGGGTGGGTTTGAATGTGATCCAAGCCGCGCGCCTGTGCGGGGCGGGCCGGATCGTGGCGGTGGATCTCCATGACGCGGGCTTGGACCGGGCGCGTCAGTTCGGGGCGACCGAGACGGTTTTGGCGCGGCGTGACGACACGGGCTTGGAACTCGCGGCAGCGGAGGTGCGGGCCCGGTTGGGAGGGCGGGGTGCGGATTATGCCTTTGAGGCCACCGCCGTGCCCGCGTTGGCGTTTGCCCCGCTGGCCATGGTGCGCGACGGCGGGATGGCACTCCAACTCAGCGGCATCAACGACCCCGTGACGGTCGACATGCCGCGCTTCATGTGGAACAAACATTATATAACGCCGCTTTATGGGGGTTGCCGGCCGGCACGGGATTTCCCGAGGATTTTCGCACATTATCTCGCCGGGGAACTGCGCTTGGATGAGTTGGTCACCCGGACTTATGAATTGGGGGAACTCGGGATGGCTTTTGAAGATCTCTTGGGTGGGCGGATTGCCAAGGGCGTCGTGGTTTTTTGAAACCCATCTTCGGGG
>JANYCC010000150.1 GCA_025360495.1 Verrucomicrobiota bacterium
AAAACCCGCCCCCCACGGTGCTGTCGCGACCGCCCTGGGAAGGCAGGTTTTCCTACCCGCCCCGCTTCTCCGATGCCCCGGCTTCCCACGATGCCCAGATGCGCCCACGGCATCCCGTACACAAGAATTCCGATGGACACGGCGACGCGGTTGCTGCGAGCCTAACCCAAGGACTTGGTCGCTCTCTCTCCTGAAGCTTCGCAACCCGTTGACAACCCTTTTGATTATGGAATCCAACCCATCCCGCTTCCGGCCCCGCGCCCAAGTAGGCCAGTCTTTGTTGCTGGCAACTGCGGTCGCCGGTGTCGTCCAGGCTCAGGAGACATCACCCGCGGCATTGGAAGCGGCGCGGCCGGCGGATCTTCGCCCCCGCCCCCGGAACATCTCGGTTTCCGGTGATTACCTGATCGGATTGGGCAACATCACCCTGCCGGTGGGGTACGCGTTGAACGGCGATGGAATCGGCCGGTCGGTGCAGTCGCCCGAACGCAATTCCAGTTACTACGGGGCCTCAGTTTCCTGGCAGGCCCTGCCGGCCTGGGGGTTTGATCTCTCCTACTTTCAAGGGACGTCCACCGGCAACTTCGCCTTCCGGCCCGAGGCGGACGGACGTTGGACGGATGCCTCGGTCAATTCATCCTTCAAGCTGGATGACACCTGGCTGCAGGGCTACGTGCGGTACCGCATCAATCGTTTTTCAGGGACGCGGTTCGGTGCGTATCTCCGGGGTGGGGTGTCGTACACGGACGCCAAGTACGAGGGGATCAGCAGCAACAACCAGGCTTCCTATAGCAATGTCGGCACCATCCGGGATTTCACCGGCAACCTGGGTTTCGGCATGGAATACCGGCTTTTCAATATCGGGAGCGTCCGGACCCGCGCCGTGTTCGAGGGCGAAGGATTCGGGGGCATCCGGTCCCGGGAGTTCACCGAGACCACCATCCCCATCTCCGGGGCGAACACCATGGACAACATGATTTACGGCGGGCTTGGCCGCCTGCTGCTGCGGGCCGATTACAACTTCGGCCGGAGTGGCGAGTGGAAGGTTTTCCTGGAGGGCGGCGTCCAATCGCGATTCACGTTGGAATCCTATGAAAAACCCGGTCGCGACCTGCTTTCAAATTCCGGGGTCCCGTTGACCAATGTGACGTTGCCCAATGGATCCCAGTCGGAACTGCTCTGGGGACCCTATGTGCGTGCGGGACTGCGTTACTCATTCTGAGCCCAGAGGATCAACCCCAGAAACATGTCTTCCATGAAGCGATTTTCCCTCCTCAGTCTCGCGTTGGCCGCCGCTGGCACCCTCTTCCCCGCCCGGGCCCAAGAGTATCGGTTCTTCCCGGCCCCCAATGCCCCGACGGGCCACACCAACCTCAATGCCGTCACCCATGACGGTACCGGCTTCCTTTATGTCGGGGCCGACGCCCGTTTCGCCCGCTCTGCCGGGCAACCGGGTGCCGGGCCGGGCCAACCTGGCTTGGGTTGGCAGACGGTGACGGCCAATGGTGCCACCGGATCCAACCTGACCGCGGTGGTCCGCCACGCCGGCTTCGTCTTCGTGGGCGCGGGCGCCCTGGAGGGACTCAATTCCTCCGGATTGTTGTTCCGGAGTCTCTGGGATCCGACGGCGGTCGCGGCCACCCTGGCCCCGGTCACGAACAATCCGGACGTCAATTTTGGGCACGTCACCGATCTGGTGGTTTCGGATACCAACCTGGTGCGATTGGGCAACCGGTTCGTCATCGGGTATCACAATCTGGCCAACCTGGAGGGATCCGCCCCGCTTCCCGCACTGCGCACGGATAATGTCAGCCCGTTTTTCGAGAATTACGGACGGGGCGTCCAATTGGGCAATCGGCTGTTTGTCGGCGGTTCTTATATCGGCGAGCTGGACCCCCGGGGGGCGATCTCCTTCTCGACCAATGCCGGCGTCTCCATCACCCCCAACACGAACACCACCCCGCAGAACGGGGTGACGCTTTTCCCGCATCTCTTCACCGGAAAAATCACCTCGCTGGCAACCGATGGAATCAACCTGTATGCCGCCGGCACCAGCAATTTCCTGGCGGTGTTGCCCGACGCCATCCACCTGACGGTCCCGATCCAGATCAGCACGGGTTGGTTGGTCACCAACACGGGGATCGGGAGCAGCACCACCATCACCAACATCACGTCCATGGCCGTGCAAGGCGACTCGGTCTACCTGGTCGGCGCCAATGGCGTGGAACGTCGCCAACTCGGCACGAATTTCGTGCGGGCGCTGCCTGCTTACATCACCAATCTGACCGCGATCTCACTGGCATCCGCCAACAATGCCGGCAGCCCCTATCAGGACCTGGTGGTCGGGGTGGGTCCCGCCGGCGTGATCGTGGGTGGGCCCGTCCCGCTGCCGCCGACGGTGACGCTCCAACGGATTCATTTCATCGATAGCGATGCCACCGACGTGGTGACCGTGACCAATCCGACCAACACGGTGACCGAGACGTCATTGGCTTATGATTTCTATAAGGATTCCCTGAGCGGAAGCCCGTTCAAGACGGTGGGACCGGCCACGGTTTCCCCCGATCGGGCATTCGATCTGGCGGCCCTGCCAACTTCGGTTTTCAATTACGGAACCAACACCTTTCTGATCGTGGCCCGGGACACGCGCACGGCACTGACCAGCCTGCCGGTGACCCTCACGGTGTATCGTTGGCCCAATCCCCAACCGCCGCAGCTCGGTCGCGTCGCCGGGGTCGCGGAAAGCCCGCATTTTTTCCAAGTCGGAACCAATTATTCCGGCGTGAGTTCGCTGCTGATCCCCACCGACCTTCCGATCCCGGACAACGGGGTCGGGATCCCCCTGGACGTCAACACGGTCGCGGCCAACTGGTACCAGTTGCCGACGGCCATCGGACAGGGTGACGCCAATGAGATCCGGACGACGAATGTGATCAACGGACTCACGGCACTTGCCAATCTGACCACCAGCCTGCCATTCGGCAGCTTGCCGGTTCTGACCAACCTGAGCGTCGGGGTCCATACCTTCGCCGTTCAGGCGGTGGCCCATTTCCCAGACTCCTTGGGTGGAATCACCAATTCACTGAGCACCAATGTGACGCTCTTCAACGTCGTGGTCCTGGCCGCCCCGGCGGCTCCCCGGGTGAATTTCCTGAAGTGGACCGTGGGTGCGTGCCAAGGCAGTGTGATCAGTCGCCTGTTGCCCAGCCCGAATGGCGATTGGGACACCGCCCGTCGAAACCCGGCGGCCGCGGGTGCGGCGAATTTCGTCGCCAACATCACCCTGGCCAACTGGGCTGATGTCATCAACAACGCGACCAGCGCCACCCTGCCCATCGATCCCGCTGTCACCGTCCCGCGCACCGACAATTACACGGTCCAGTCGGTCTCCCACAACCGGGATGGCGGCGATTCCCTCAGCCCCACCCTGACCCCGGTGGCGGTCACCATCCGCCCGACCCCGCAATCCCCGGTCCTGTTGTTGGCCAACGTGCCGGTCGGTTCCGCCGGTGTGGTTTCCCCGGTCAATTACACGATCCCCAGCGCCAATTCCCTGCGGATCAAAGTCGGCGCGGGGGTCACCGGCACCCTCCCGATCCGGCCCGCCGCCGCCTTGGAACTGGTCGTTGCCCAGACCCAGTTGGAATGGGCGGAGACTTTTGTGCTCGGGGCCTCGTCCTCGTCCACGAATGCGATCAACCGATTCGACAGCCCGTTCAATCTCGGGATTCCTGATGCGGGACTTTATACGGTGACCGTCCGGGCCCGGAACTATTACACCAACGCGGAGGACTCCCTCAACGGTGCGCTGGTCGAGACCCGTCCGGTGGTGACGGATTGTGCGTCCCCCGGGGTCACCACGCTGACCGTCGAGGTGACCGAACGACCCAATGCCCCCGGGGTGACCGCCACGGACGTGGCCGTCTATGCGGGTGTCGACATCACCTACGCTGACAACGGCAGTCCCGCCAACCTGCTGATCGGACAGGAGGCCAGACGCCCGTTGTACGCGGTCCAGGCCCAGACCAACCCCGGTGTCGGGGGAGTGGCCGGCTCGGTATCGACGACCGGGGATTGGTACCTGGCTGATGCGGGTGGCACTCCCACGACCCTGCTCCTGGCGAACCAAACCAGTTTCCGTCCGGGCGCCGAGGCCAAGGACCCGGGCACCTACCGGTACGTGGTGATCGCCCGGACGACCGACGGTGCGTTGAGCACGACGGGAACCCTCCTGACGCTCGTCATCACGCCGCTCCCGACCGCCCCGGCCCTTTTGTCCGGCGGATTCTTCACCTATGAGAACGGGGTCCTGAAGCCGCAGGACAATGTGTCGGTGCCCAATGGCAGCACACTCACCGTGGCTGATGACGTCGGGAACGGGGCGCCCCGCCGGCCGACCTATTCGATGGTGGCGCAGGTCAATGCGACCACGGCGGATTGGTATGTGATCGTGGGCGGCGTGACCAACCGTTTGGTCAGCAATGCGACGAGTTTCACCCCGACCCCCGCCCAGGCGCCGGTGGGCACCAACAAATTCTATGCGATCGCCCGTTCGATCGAAGGCTCCCAGAGCTTGCAATCGACCGCGTTCACGCTGGTGGTGACGCCGCTTCCCGCCGCCCCCGAACTTCTGGCGGGCGGATATTATAATTATGTCAATGGGGCGCTGGTGTTGCTGAACAACCAGCCCGTGGCCAATGGCGGCACCGTGACCGTCGCGGATGATGCCGGCCAACCGCCCCGACGCCCGACCTTTGCGATGGTGCCCCAGGTCAATGCGACCACGGCGGATTGGTATGCCCTGGTCGCGGGAGTGCCGGTCCAAGTGGCCGCCAATGTGGCCAGCTTCACGCCCACCCCCGGCCAGGCGCCCGTGGGCACCAGCCGGTTCCGCGCCATCTCGCGTTCGGCCCAGGGCGCGTCCAGCGTGCAACCCACCGACTTCACGGTGGTTGTGACCGCTTTGCCGACGATTCCGGAGATCCTGGCGGCCGATTTCTACACCTACGACACCGGCGGGATCCTGACCCTGCGGAGCAATGTGACGGTGCCGGAAGGCGGCAAGATCACCGTGGCCGACTTCACCGGGGACACCAACCGGTTGCGGGCCACATTCTCGCTGGTGCCGCAGAACAATGCGACCACCGCGGACTGGTATGTGATTGTCTCGGGCAAGACGAACCTGCTGTCGCTGAGCACAGCGGACTTCCGGCCCTCCACCAATGATGCGCCGGTCGGAACCAACCATTTCATCGCCATCGCCCGTTCGTCCCAAGGGGCTTCCAGCCCGCCAACGGATTTCACGCTGGTGGTCACCCCGCTGCCGGACGCACCCGAGATGGTGGCCGGCAACTTTTACGCCTATCCCGGCGGGGTCCTGACCCTGCAATTCAACGTCGCGGTGGAACTTCCCGACCGGACCCTCACCGTGGGTGATGACGTGGGCAACGGTGGCCCCCGGCGCCCGACCTTCACGATGGTGCCCCAGGGGAATACGACCAATGCGGATTGGTATGTCGTCCTGCCCAACGCCACCAATCAACTGGGCACCAACACCGCGAGTTTCACACCGACCCCGGACCAGTCGCCCGTCGGAGCGAACCATTATTATGCCATCGCCCGGTCCAGCGAAGGCGCCCGAAGCCCCGAAGCGACGGACTTCACGCTGGTGGTCACCGCACGTCCGGCGGCCCCGGCACTCGAGGCTGGCGGATTTTATAATTATGTCGCCGGGGTGCTGACCCTCCAGAACAACGTTCCGGTGGCCGATGGGGGATCCCTCACCATCGCCGATGACGTCGGCAAGGCACCACGCCGGCCGACGTTCTCAATGCTGGCGCAGGGCAATGCGACCACGGCGGATTGGTATGCGGTGTCGGGGGGCACGAGCAATTTGCTGGCGTCCCATGCGGCGACCTTCACCCCCACGCTGGCCCAGTCGCCCGTCGGAACCAGCCAGTTCCTGGCCATCGCCCGGTCGACCGAAGGCTCCTCCAGTGCGCAAGCGACGGAGTTCACACTGGTCGTCACGCAATTGCCCGGAGCTCCTGAGATTCTGGCGGGCGGATTTTACACCTATGCCAATGGCGACCTGAAGGCGCAGAGCCAGGTTCCGGTGGCCAACGGCGGGACCCTCACCGTCGCCGATGATGTCGGCAAGGCGCCGCGCCGTCCGACGTTCTCGATGGTGGCGCAGGCCAATGCGACCACGGCGGACTGGTATTCGGTGGTCGGAGCGGTGAGCAACCTGCTGGCCGCCAATGTGGCCAACTTCACCCCGACCTTGGTCCAGACCCCGGTCGGAACCAGCCGGTTCGTGGCGGTCGCCCGCACTTCCCAGGGAGCCTCCAGCCAGCAGGGTTCTTCCTTCTCGCTGGTGGTGACTGCATTGCCGGATGCCCCCGAGGTTTTTGCGGGGAACTTTTATTCCTATTCCGGGGGCGTCCTGACGCTCTTGTTCAACGTGGCGGTGGATTTGGGCGACCCCACGGTCACCGTGGCTGACGATGTTGGAAATGGCGGGCCCCGCCGTCCGACCTTCTCCCTCGCACCCCAGGGGAACGCGACCACCGCCGACTGGTATGCGGTCACGGGAGCGACGAGCAATCGGTTGGCTGCCAATGTGGCGGCCTTCACTCCCACGCTGGCCCAATCCCCGGTTGGAACCACCCATTTCCGGGCGATCACCCGATCGGCCCAAGGTGGATCCAGCCCGGAGGGGACCGATTTCTCCCTGGTGGTGACCGCAGCGCCGGGGCTGCCGGTGATCACGGGCACCCTGCCGTCAGTTTCAGCCAACGGCCTCGTCGTGACCACCCTTACGCGGAACATCGTCGCCAGCGAGACGATCTCGGTGGGAACCCTGGCGACACCGCCCAGCTTCACGGTCCAGGCGGTCCCGGGCATGGTGCCGGGCTTCACGCGGTGGAGCACGAATGGCGCCGCAGGTCCGACCAGCGCCACCTTCACGCCGGCCCATGTTGCCGGGGTGACCGCGGTCCAGGCGGTCACGTATTCCGCCGAGGGTATGCCGGGTTTGGCGATCGCCTTCATGGTTGAGGTGACTTCCCGTCCGGGCGCCCCGTCTGTCGCCAACGCCAGCCAGACGCTCGGCGCGTGCGACACCCGGGCGACCTTCACCGCGTCGTCGTCGGGCTTGGCCAGCGTGGTGTGGACCGGTACCCCGGATTTCAACACCCAGCGCCTGGCGACCAACGCGTCCTATACCACGCCGGACGGCCTGGTCGCGGCGGCGGCAACGTATAAGTATTATGCGTGGGCCGTCTCGACCAATGGGGATTCAAGCGTCACGCCGACCTTGGTGGAGTTGACCGTCACCGCTGCGCCTCCGGCCGCTGAACTGACCGGTCTCACCCAGATCGGCGGAAACTATGTCTGGGCCGTGATGGTGGATGCCGCGGCTTATCCCGAATTGGCGGTCCTCAATGCCGGACCGGGCCTGAGCGTGGAATGGCAGCACGACGGCACCAACATTGCCAAGGGTCTCACTTTCACCCCGAGCATCGTGGATCTGCCGACTAGCAATGAAGTGGCCGGCGCGATCGGACCGGTCATCGTCCGGACCCACCTGATCCAGGTTTCGATGATCCGGGATCATTGCACCAACACGTCGGCGCAGGTGGAACTCCGGGTGTATCATCCGTTCCTCACCCTCACCAACGCCACCCCCGGTTCGTTGACCCTCCACTTCAACACGGCGGACGACCTGGCCAACCGGAAGGCGGAATTGTTGAGCACCAACAATCTGGTCAGCCTGGCCGCGGGGGTCGGACCGTTCACCACCAATCTGGTCACCCTGACGGCGCCGATCGGCACCAATGCCATCGGGCTCAAGCAGTACTTGGTGCTCACCGGGACCGCCGGGGACACCAACATCTATTACCGGCTCAACGTCCTGGCCTCGGAGGCGCCAGGTGTCAACCCGTAGGGAGCGCCCGGGATCCCACCGATCTGATTCATGAATGGAAGCTCCATCCAGTCTTGGGCCCTTGAATTGTCCAACCAGATCAAGGCGATCCAGACTTCTTGGTCCGATGACGATCCCACGGTGCGCCGGGAGATGCTCCAGCAGGAGTTGAAGCGTGCATTGGAGCGCCTGCCCGGCCACGAGCGTGAGGAACGGTTGGCCGCTTTGCGGTCCCATTTTCCGGTTCCGGAAGGGGGCGAGGTCCGCGTCATCGAGGTTGAAAAACCGGTCGCCGCCCGGCAGGTGACGGCCGACGAGGCCTTGGAATTGCTGGTCAAGGCCGGCGGCCAATTGTCCGATGCCCAGCGACGGTCCTATTCCGAGCGTTTGGTGGCGGCCGGGTATAAGATCAGTGAACGGCGGGTGGAGGCGGCTCCGGTTCCGGTGGCCCAGCCATTTGAGAAGCTGCCGGATGCGCTCTCCCGCAAGCTGGGTCTCAAGGGTGAGATTCATGTGTATCCCACGCAGGTGTTCAATGTCCTGTTGGAGTTGGTGGATTTTGTGCTGAGCGTCTCGGCGGCGGCTTCCGAGGTGTTGGTGGAATTGCGGCGGCGGGCGGCGGAAAGTCCGGCCAGTCGGGAGGAGGACCTGAAGACCGCGGTGGGGCTTTACCTGGGCGATCAGCCCGGGGGCTCCGCGGAAAAAATGCGGATGGCGGTGGCCCGGACCCGGATGCGGCTGGGTGGGTTTCTCCAAGTCCCCGCAGAGTTGCCCCGTGATCTCTGCGAGAAGGCCCAGAGTCTCTCCCCGGAGACGATCATTGAGACGGTCAAGCGGGAGCGGACGATCGGCGTCTTCGACAACGAGTGGAACCTGTATTGGAAGAAGTACGCCATGCTTTGGAACCGGGACCAATGGAGCAAAGTGGAATCGAGTTCCATCTGGGAGAAGAAGGTCGCACAGTCGGTGCTGCGGTCGGTGGATCGGGTCCCCTAGGGCCCGGCATGCCACGCTGCGCCGGCGCAACATAACGAGTCCAACCCATCATGATCCATTGGCACGAGGGCCTCTTCCTGCTGCCCCAACATTTCCAAGCGCTGCAGCGGCATATCGCCGGTTCCATCGCCGAGGAACGCGGGCTGATCCACCGGTTTTCCAGCGGGATCATGGACCTCGAACTGGATCTCCTGAAGGAGTCCGTGACCGTGCGCCGCCTGTCCGCCGTGATGCCATCCGGAATCCATCTGGAATATCCCCAGAATGTCGAGATTCCCTCCCGGCACATCGGCGCCGAGTTGATGAGCGGCAAGGAATTTCAATTGAGCCTGGGCGTCCCGCTTTGGACCGCCCATGGGTCCAACATCGCCACCCGCCAGGACGGGATGCTCGACCAGTCCGGATATCATTACCGCACGGCTGAAACCCAGATTGCGGACGAGAACATGGGCGGTGAAAAAAAGCCCGTCCTGATCCGGAAGTTCAATGGTCGGTTGGTGCTCGACACCGACGACCGGTCCAATCTGGAGGTGGTCCCGTTGGCGCGGATCCGGGTCCAAGGCACGTCGGGCCTGCCGCAGCTCAACACCAAGTATTGTCCGCCCCTGCTCCGGCTCCGGGGCTGGCAACCGCTCTATCTCATCGTCACGGATCTGGTCCGGGATTTGGAGTTGGCCCGGGACGAACTGCGCCTGCACCTGCAGGAGGGCGGTTTTGACATGGAGAAACTTCATGGCAACCAATTGGGCCTGTTGCTCCGGCTGCGGGCGGTGCAGGGCGCTCTGCCCCGGCTGCGCGCCTTGGTCGAGGCTCCCCAGGCGGCCCCGTTCGAAGTCTTCATCGAGTTGGGAACCCTGCTGGGGGACCTGTCCGCCCAAAACCCCCTCGACCCGCCCCCGCCTGCCGAAGGGTTCCGTCCGGACGACATCCATCGCCAGTTCGACCAGTTGATCACCCTGATCCGCGCCCGGATCCAATCCGGCCCGGTCTCATCGTATGATGTGATCGACATGGTGCCGGATGCCGATGGGGTTCATCAGGCGGAGTTGACCAAGGAATTCCTGGATTCGAAGAAGCAGTTCTACCTGTGCGTGGTGGCCTCGGAATCGCGGGATCGGCTGGTCGGGTTGGTCACGGAAATCACGCGGTTCAAGCTGACCACCCCCGGGCTGGCATCGCGGCCGAGAAACGGGTTGCGATTGACCCAATGTCCGGTGCCGAGCGGTGCCCCGGCGCGCCAGGACTGGCATTACTTCCGCATCGAGCACCGGGATGATGCGCCGTTGTGGGGCTTGGTGGAGAAGGAGCTGCGACTGGCGGCCACCTGGCCGCGGGGCGAGAAGCTGGCCATCGACAAGCTTTCCCTGTACTCCTTCTGAACATGGCCTCCGAGAAACCGCAACCCCGACTGGTGGACGTCTGCGAACCGGTGTTCGGCGTGGTGTGTGACTTGAACCGCCTGGGTCGGGCGGGGGCCAACGAGTCGGTCGAGGCCGTCGCCAACGAGGTGGAGGCGGCGTTCGCGGAGGTCGCCCGCCTCATCGGGCGATCCAATCATCTGGAGCGGCAGTGGAAAGAGGTCGAACCCGCGCTCTGTTGCTTCGTCGATTCCATGATCGAGGGCAGCCAATTGCCGGCGGGGAAGGATTGGAGGGAACCGCGGATGCGGGAACCGGGCCGGTTGGCGGAACGGCGTTTCAAGATCATGACCGGCGAGGACAGCTTCTATGAGGATTTCCTCGAAAAGGAGCTCGAGCAGGATGCCGGCAACGCCGATTCGTTGGAACGGCTTGAGGTGTATTTCGCGTGTCTCTTCCTCGGGTTTGAAGGGGGCTATTCACCGTTCCCCGAGAAGCTGCAGAAAATCCAGGCCAAGGTCGCCGGAAGGGTGCGGCAGCTTCTGGGGACCGGTCGCCATGACCGCGTGACGCCCGAGGCTTACGACCACGTGAACACCACCCCGCTGAACCTGGATTCGGCGCCGGCGCTTTGGGGTGCGGTCATCCTTTCCATCCTGTTCGTCCTGATGTTCGCCGTGGGCACCGGGGTCATGTACAGCATGGCGGTCAAGAACCTCGGCCAAGCGGTGGGGACGATCAACGGGACGAGCAACAAGTGAGGGTCTAAGGCATCCGATGGATTCATTTTCCGATCTTTCATCCCCCGTAAAGATCACGGTGGTGGGCGTGCCCATCACCGTGGCCGCGGCGGATGCGGCGTTCATCGCCCACGGCCTCCCTTGGCCGTATGTGCTGTTGTTCAGCTTCCTCGGCCTGGTGATCGCCGCCCTGATCCTGTGGGGCGTTTATCGTTGGATCCAGAAGCGGCGCGGCGGGGCGTTCGAGGGCGACATCGATGAGACGACGCGCCGATCATCCAGTGCCGGCGCCCCCAGCGAACGGGCCGCGATGGAGGATCTCCGCCGGCGCTTCCTCGAGGGTTTCGAACGGTATAAGCGGGACGGCTTCAATCCCTATGAGGTCCCCTGGTATCTCGTCATGGGCGAGCCGGGCTCCGGCAAGACTTTCGCAGTCAAACATAGCGGCATCGGGTTCCTGTCGGGCATGCAGGATGAGCAGCAGGGCACCGGTGGCACCAAGACGATGGATTGGTGGTTCACCAAGTCCGGCGTGTTGCTGGACACCGCCGGCCGCTGGTCCACCGGATCCACCGGGGGACAGACACTGGCCTCGCAGGAGTTGGGGAAATTCCTCCAATTGCTGAGGAAACACCGGGCCAAGTGCCCCATCAACGGCCTGATCCTCGTGCTGGATGGGCAGCGGATGCAGCGCGAGACGCCCGAGGAAACCCGCGAGAAAGCCAAGCAACTGAGCGAGGCCTTGGTGCAGGTCAAACGCGAGCTCGACGTCCGGTTCCCGGTGATCGTGTGGATCAGCAAGTGCGACACCATCCCGGGGTTCCGGTCGTACTTCCGATCGTTCAGTGACCTCAAGCAGCAGGAACAGATGCTGGGCTGGTCGAACCCGGCCGAAAACATCGATGCCCCGTTCCAGCCGGAACAAGTCGAGGATTACCTGTCGGGCATCGCGCAGGATCTCCGGCGCCGGCGCTGGCAGCAGATGTATGAGGTCACCCTGCCCGGGGATTCACGCCGGATGGATGCGGTGGACAGCCTGTTCGTGTTCCCCACCCACCTGGAGAAGCTGACGCCCTCGATCCGGCTCTATCTGGAGATCATTTTCGGGGACATGCGGCGGGCCCCGTTCCTTCGCGGTATCTATTTCAATTCGGCCGTCACCGAGGGTGCGGAGGCCGACAGCAAAATCGCGGGGGCGATGGGGCTGAGCCTGGACGAATATGTGAAGCGGTCGCGCGGCAACAGTTCGTTCCGCCAGGACCGTTCCTTTTTCATCCGGGACACGCTCGCCGAGAAGCTCTTCAAGGAGAAGAATCTGGTCACCCGGGCCACCAATGCCGTCGCCTCGTTCCGGCGCACCCAGATCCTGTTTGTCGCCGCCCTGGTGGTCTGTTTGCTGGGGATGGCCTCCGTGGCTTGGATCCTTTCCGGCCAGTTGAAACGGACCCTCGATGACCCCGCCGAGGCATGGGCCGCCGCCACCAAGCTGAAGCCTGAGAATTTCTTCACCAGCACCGCGCCCTTCGGATTCGGCGGCCGGAACGCTGACATCGAGGGCATTCATCGCAAGATGCAGCCGTTTGAAGCGCTGAGCCTGACCCTGACGGACTGCACGGCCGATCACCGGATCCCGCCGCCCTTCCGGTGGTTCATCTCGGAAAAATCCGATGACACTTCAAAGCTCAATCGGGAGAAGGCGTGGAAGCGGATCTTCACCAATGAATATATGGGCTCATTGGTGGCGTTCTTGGAGAAATCCCCCGACCTGCCGGCCGCCCGGGAGGCGCGCCTGGTCGGGTTGGTGCAGTTCGACTCCGCGTTTTCACGGAATCCGGCGGATGGCTTTTCCCTCTCGCCCGACGCCTTCCCGGCCACGCTGTTCGCCGCTTTTCTGGAATCCGGGGCGCCCAAGGATATCACCGACAATGCCGCCCTTCTTTACCGGGCCGCCACCAACCGGCTCATTCCCTCCGAGTGGTATGCGTCCCAGAACAAGGGTCTGCAGGAACGCGCCCAAACGCTGTTCACGAACCTTCTGGAAACGAAGTCCGAGGAACTCAGCCAGACCGGCCAGTTCATCGGGAAGGCCCGGGCCCAGATGTCTTCAGAGACCCGGTTCACCGCGAATGAGGATCGGTTTGTTCAAGAGGTGGAAAGGATGGAGAGAGCCCCGCAGTTGACGGTGGCGGGGCTGCAGGAGATCCAGAAGCGCTTCTTCGATTGGCGGGAAAGCAAGCCCACCCCCGAGCAGCGGAGCATCAAGGATCTGCCGGGGGCCGGGGCGAAGATCGTCGAGGATTTCAACCTCAATTTCGGCAAATCCTTCAGCCGGATGCAGGAGGTGCTCAAGACCGAAAAGGCGAGCCCCCTGTCCGCCCAGTTCCTGCAACGGCTGGCCCTCTTGCAAACCAACCAGATCGACAAGATCAACGGTGCTTGGAAGGCCTTGACGGCGGAGTTCAACCTGGCGGAGATCACCCGCGATTCACGTCGGAGCGAGGACATGCTGCCGGTGGTCGCCAATGCCCTGCTGCTGTTCGGGGGGAACTTTGGACCGGAACCCGGCAAACCCCTCGCCGGATGGAACCAGTTTCGCGCCGCCACCAATGCGCTCCAACTCCGGTTCACCAACAAGTGGGAGGATGCGGATGTCATCCCTTTGGTGCGAATCGCCCATGCCTATCAGTACAACCGCGCGTCGGACAAGGCTTCGGGCCTGGCGTCGGATCACCTGAAGGCGCTGTCGAAGTGGCCGCTCGTGGATTCGGTGGAATTCATCAATCCCGATGACTTCGCCACCCTCGTCGGGACGGTGAGGACGGCGTTGTCCGACACGAATGTGCTGGATCCTCATGCGTTGACCCCGGAATGGGAACGCCTGAAGGAATTGGTGGCCACCGCGGACCAGTTGGGCAACACGACCCGGCTGCGGATCCGGGTGAACGTCCCCCCCGGGAAAGACAAGGCGTTCCGCACGTTTAAGATTCCCCAGGACGGCGCCGACCCGGAGAGCACGATCAGTGATGCCCCCGGGGAGTCGACGGTCAGGGTCGTCCCGCGCAGTCCGTTCAAATACTCGGTCCGTTACACCGGTCCCGACCGATGGGTGGATGGCAGCGTTTCGAAGGGTTGGGGATTATTGTCCCGCGAATATAAGCTATGGAACGTCAAGGAGCGGAAGCTGGGGACGAATGAGGTCGTCCGACTGCCGCTCGACGGTGGGGGTTCACTTGAGGTCAATTTGGGCGCGAGCAAGGCGGAATAGGCCGGCCGTCAGAGATCAGCCTCCCCATGAACGGTACGGATCCAAAGCTGGGCGGGAAGGTGCCGCCGGCCGTGCGGGTCGCCGGCTTCGGCAAGCACCCGGCATGGTCGGACCATATCGAGCATCTCGGCACGATCACCCCGGTCCTATCCAAACTGGAGGGGGAACTTTATCTCGGCGCCATCGGCAGCCTGATCATTTCCGGAGATTGGCCGGCGTCCTCCTCACCCCATCCTCTCGCCGGTGTCCTCCGCCGTTTCCTTTGGCAGGCCGGCCCGGATCTGGTTTACGGATGGATGTGGCCGTCAGTCGACCAGGTCGGGCGTGATCATTTCCCGCTGCTCCTCTGCGCCCACGTGACGGGGTGCGACGCCGGGACGGTGGTGCGTCGGTTGGATGGGCTGTTCCGAACCGCCCGGGAGGGCATCCAAGAGACCAAGGACCGCACCGAGGTGACCGCCCTCATCACGGCATTGGGGGAATCATGCCGCCGCGAACTGTCTTCGGCGGAGCCCACTGCCAGTGATTATTATACGGAGCAGGCGGAACGCTGGAACTCGGATTCCGGGCTGGACCAGGCGGGTTGGCGGCGGTTGCTCTATTTTCTAAAGACCCAGTACGCAGACGCCGGGATCGTGGAAGTCGGGACCCGGATGATGGCCTCGCGGCCGCGGAAGACCGGGGGTTTCGAGGCGATGCGACTGCCATTGCCCGCGGCCTCCGATGCCACTGCCGGACTGGTTTCCTGGCTCGCCTGGCTCCGCTCGCAATTGACGGCGGAAACCCCGTTGTTGTTGGTGGGTCCCGAGGGATTGGGTTGGTGTGATGTGTCGGTCGGGACGATCACCACCGACTCGATGAAACCCATCGTCGCGCCGGCGGATCAGGTCTATCCGGTGACGGACGTTCCGTATGAGATCTCCGCCGAGTTTGCCGCCGATGCGGAACACGCCTTGTCGTCAGTCGGGAAAAAGTGGGGGGATCCGGACAAGCACACCATCTTCGGGATGGTTCCATCCCGGTACCGCCCGGCCTTGCCCGTGTGGAGGACGGATGGCGCCTCGCCGGGGTCGAATGAACCCAAGCCGACGGCCGAACGGGTGGCCTCGGTCGAGTCGTCGCGCCCTCGCAAGCGATCCGGTGGCACGGGTGCCTCCTGGGGTTGGGTGATTGCCGGCGGCGTGGGGGTTTTACTGGTCGCCTTGCTTTTGGGTTGGTGGCTGTTCGGCCGGAAGGGCGGGGGAACCGCCAGTCCGGGGGGTGGCACCTCGGTCAAGCCGGTCCCTCCGACGGTGGCGGCGGCGGAGACCGCCTCGGTGGTGGACGCCTCGGACGTAACGGGGAAATGGCTGCAATACTGGAAGAACTACCGGCAACTCGGGGTCCTGACCACCAACGGACCAACCCAGGCCTATTGGGCGGGGCAGGTGATCACGAACCTGGGCGGTCTCGATCGGGGGGCTTGGGATCCGTGGACCGTTGTTTTCGGCGGGCCCTTGCCGGGAGCCGACATCAACACCCTCGCCAGTGGCAAACTCCGGGGAAAAGAGGAAAGCGCGAAGTTGCAGCGGGGTTCGCAGGCCGCGGCGCAATTGATGGCGGCAGCCACCAACGGCTATTCCCGGTACCTGCGCTCCCGCTTGAACGATCTCGCCAACACCCCGGCCAGCGGCCTGATCGCCGGATTGGGGGGACGATTGGGGGGGATGCCGGACGCCGACGGATTGGTGACCCAAGTCCGTTCTTTGGCACGGATCGAGGAGGCGCTCGATCGGGTGTCGGAAGATCTCCGGACGTGGTCCGATGGCTGGGCGGGATTGGTGCAGGTGGACCCGATGTTCCCCTCCCTGATCCGGAGCAATGAAGTCCGCCGCCTCGGGGCCGAGATCGACGTGGGACCGTTGCTGGCCAAGGTGGCCGAGAGTGCCGGCGCGGCGAAGGCAGGTTCCAAGTGGGCCGGTCCGCTGATGCCCAACATCGACCGTGACTATCTTTCCAAAAGCCTGGCCCAACCAAATGCCGTGACGGACCTGAAAGGCTGGTCCAACGCGGTGTCCCAAGCGGAACGGTTGGTCCCCATTTCCTCGATCAACCAACTGGCGGACCGCCTCACCGGTGCGGAGACCACCGATCGACTCAAGGAACTCCTGGATGCGAGCAAGAAGGACGGGGAGCCGTATCGGGTCGCATTGGACAAGTTCAACCGGGATTTGGGCGAGCTCAGGGGGAAATCCCTGGTCCGCGGGAACCCGGCGGATGTGGACCGGTTCCAAGCCTTCTCGAATGAGGTGACGGCGGGGTTGACGGGGCTGAAGGAGTCGTGGGGGCGGGCGACGACACGGGCCGGGATGCTGGCCTCTTTTCGAGGGAAACCGGAGGTGGGGGGATTCACGAACGAATGGAATGCCTACCTGACGCAGGAGGAACAGAAGGCGCGCCAAAAACCGGTTGCGGACGAACACACCGCGGCCCTGCAGATGAGGGACACCTTGGACAAGGCCCGTCTGTTTTTCGCCGGGCTGGATCGCTCGGAGAATCTGAAGAATCTGATGGTCCCCCCCGAGACCTATCCGGAATCGGAATGGCGGATGGAAGTCCGGGACGCGGTGATCCGGGCCGGTTCGGGCTTCCAGGGATCCGCGGCGGGCGCGGTGGAGTCCGTGGAACTTCCGGTACAAAAGCTGCGCGCCGGCATCCAAGCCTCCTCGGAACTGCGAAAGGCTTGGGAGCAGGGAGCCTGGACGGACACCACCGGATTTCGCTCCGGGATCAGCAATGCCGTGACCCAACCGGGATTCACGCGGGTCCGCGAGAAATTCGGCCTCGACCAGTGGAACCGCCTTGCCGGGCAAACCTGGAGCCCGGCCACCGCGGACGCCTTGGTTGAGGCGGTGCCCGGGGATTCGACGGGTCTCTCCGCGGTGTGCGAGCGCCTGGATCGGGATCCCGACTGGCCCAAGACCGATGCCCAATGGAAGAAGTGCTGTCTTCTGGCCCAAGGCGCATTGCGGACGGAGTGGAAACAGGCCCCGCAGCACGCCCCGCAACAGGCTTGGTTCCAGCGGCAATGGAAGAAACGAATGGCATCGGTCACCACCGCACCGGGCCTCCCGAAAGTCGTCGGGCCGGTCGTGGAGGCCAGATTGGATGGATGGCTTTCATCCCCCCTGCCGTTCCCACTCCATCGGGCCCTGGCGAATTTGGTGAGCGCGATTGAGCAGGCGGATTTGGTGACCGCAGGCAGGAATGCCGGTCAGGTTTTGGAGGTCTTGGGGAACGGGAATGGGGCGGGAGCGGGAGGCACCGCCGATTTGGTCAGCCAGATCCGGGTGCTCAAACGGGCGCCCAAGGTTTTCGACCGGACCGACTGGGCAGGCTTGGAGAAGTTGGTGGGCGGCAAAGTGATTCTGGACGGCGCGAAGCAGGAGGCGACGGTTCCCTTGGGCGCCGGGATCACGCAGGTCTTCAAACTTGTGGACGGGGCGGAAAATGCCGGCGTGCTGGTGGCCAAGACCGAATTGTCCGCCGGACAACTGGCCGTGTTGTTGAATGATCCCCGCAATGTTGCACTGCGATTGAGCTGGGCGAGGCAAACGGTGGACCGCGTGCCCGTGACCCGCCGGACCAAGGCGGATGGCGCCATTGAGGAAAACCCGGTGGCCATCTGGAACAATCTGGCCGATGACCTGCGCCCCGGCGGCATGGTGGCGCCGACGGAACGGTTTCCCGCCGGCTCAAGGTATCGCGGCAAGTCGGGTTTGGAGGGGTTGAGCGCGACCGGTCCGGATCTGCCGGCCAACTGTCTTTCCGCCCGGTTCGCCCTCGATGTCGCCGTGGCCTTGCATTGCCGCCTGGCCACCAAGTCGGAGTGGGAATCCCTCACCCGGGCGTTGCCGGTCCGGTCCTTTCCCTGCCGGCCCAAGAAAGCCCAGGACACCTTGAAAACCGCCGCATTTTATGATGACCCCGACCGCGATTTTCCAGTGCATCCGCTATCGGGGACCGGCGGCCCGGAGACGGCGGGCGGGGCGGTGGATTTCTTCCAAGCGGTGACCGCGTCCGAAGGAGACCCGGCCGGCGTCCAAAACTGGTTCGGCAACGTCGCGGAGTATCTTTTCGATCCGACCGGCAACGCGTTCAGCCTCGCGGGAGGTTCCTTCGCCTCGGGCCGGACCGAGCCCCAACCGGTGGGTGATCCCGGACGGGCCTTGGTGGACGCCGGATTGCGGTTGGCACTGGACCGGCGGGAGAATGACGATCTGGCCCGGGCCAGGGAGTTGGTGGCACAGATCAAGGTTGGCCCCTGATATTATATAATATGGAAGCTTACGCGGAAAAACTCCTGGTGCCGGTGTCGGTCGAGAATCCGTCCGGGCCTGACCTGGAGGATTCAATCGAGATGGGGCGGATCACCGAGCTGATCAAGGGGACGCCGGAAAACCAGTTCAAGAACACCCCGGCCGAACCCCCGGACTGGCGGAAACTGCGCGGGGAATGCGAGTCGTTTCTCGGGCGGAGCAAGCATCTCAAAGTGGCGGTGGCCCTGACTTGCAGCCTGGTGAGATTGAAGGGGCTGGCCGGATTCCGGGACGGCATGCAAACGCTGTGCGGTTTGGTGACCGACTATTGGGACACGGTCCATCCCCGCCTGGACCCCGAGGACGACAACGATCCGACCCGGCGTCTCAACATCATCGGGACGGTGAAACAACCGCGGGGCGTCCGTGATGATTGGCTCCGGGTGATGAACCATCTCTATGAGGTGCCCATCGCGACGGTGGGTGACCAGACCATCACGCTGGCGGTGGTGGACGCCGCCCGGTCCCAAGGCGGGGTTCCGGGTGAGGAAGAGGCCCCGAAAACCGGACGCCTCGACATGACCGCGATTGACACGGTGCTCCGGGCCGTGCCGATCGAGCAGGTCCAGGAGACCCTCAAGGTGCTCGTCGAGACGAAGGGTGCGGTGACGGCCATCGACGAGTTCCTGACCAAGCTGTTGGCCCAACGTGGTGGTTCGGAAGACTTCGGGGAATTGACGTCCACCTTGCAACGCATGGAGGCAATTCTCCGACCCTTGGCGGAACCCCCCCCGGGATCCGACCTGGAGGGGGGCGAATCGGATTCGGCGGCGACGGATGGGTCGGGCGATCCGGCCAAAGCGGGATCGGGTGGCGGAGTCAAAGGAGGCTCGGGAGTGGGGAGCCGGGACGAGATTGTGCGGCAATTGGAGGCGATCTGCTCCTATTATTCCCGATGTGAACCGTCCAGTCCGGTGCCCTTGATCCTGCGCCGGGTCCAAAAGATGGTGACCATGGATTTCGTCCAGCTCATGACCGAATTGGACCTGTCGGATGCCGGCAAATTGAAGGCGGCGATGGGGTCGGGGCTCCCTCCTGATCCAACCGCGGGCACCTGACGCTGATGATTTCGAGCCCACCGCCGAGGGACGACGCGAGTGCCGCGACCTATGGGTTGACCCGGGCGTGGCTCGATGCCTCCGGCTTGGGGGATGACCCGCTGCTGGCGCGATTGGGCATCAGTTCCATCGGCGAACTGGGCCGCGTGCAATGGTCCGGAGTGGATTTCGCGCCGATGCCGGCAAGCCTCGCCGTTGGGATTCGCCTATTCCTGCAGGGCGCGGCGGTCCCGGACGACGAATTGCGACGGGGTATGGACGCGGGCGTGATCCAGGCCCTGCAGGAGTTGGGATTGTTACAGGAGATGGCCGGCGGCGGATCCGGATGGGTTTCCACGGTGTTGCTGTACCGCGTCTTTGGGTTCTGGGTGGTCTCCGACCGGGTGCTGGATGCGGCCGGCGCCCCGATCACGATGGGGGCCGACGCGGTGTTCCCGGGATTATATCCGGGAACCCTGCGGTTTCTGCGGCTGATCCCGACCGAGGCGGGACGGGTTCTGGACGTGTGCGGGGGTTGCGGGATCGGCGCTTTGGTCGCGTCCCGAAACGCCGGTCTGGCGGTTACGAGCGACCTGACGGAACGCGCGACCCGGTTCGCACGCTTCAATCTCCGGTTGAACGCCGTGGAGAACGTGCGTTGCGTGGAGGCGCCCGGGTATTCGGGAGTGGACGGGGAGACGTTCGACCTCATCACCGCGCATCCGCCCTATGTGCCTTCCTTGGGGGACGGTGCCATTTTTCGGGACGGCGGCAGCCTGGGTGAAGATGTGCTCCAGCCGTTGGTGGAACAGTTGCCCACCCATCTCCGGCGGGGTGGCCGGGCGTTGATCCTTTGTTTCGGTCGGCACACGCACGAGGCAACTTTGGCCCAACGGGTTCGCGGCTGGCTGGGGGATGCGGGCGGGGAATTCGACCTTTTGCTTGGGGAATTCGACCGGAAGGGGCCCCGCGAAATCGCGGTGGATATCGTGCAGAAACTGGGGCCCGGGCACGAAGCGATGGCTCCCAAGCTGGAGGAACATTTCCTGCGGCACGGCACCCGGGAATTCTGCTATGGGGTCCTGCTTTTTGAGCGGCATCGGGAGGTTCAAACCCCGGTGACCGAGGTGTTGGAATTGTCCCGGGATGCGGATGCGGAGGATCTGTTGGCGCGGCTGGACTGGGCCCGCTGGAAGGCGCGGAAAGGTTATCCGCTCAACCTGGCCATGGAAAAGCCGCGGCTGGCGCCGGGTTTGGAGCTGCACACGCGGTACGAGGTGTCGGACGGGGCGTTTGTGCCGGTCGAGTGTCTTCTGCGTCATCCGGGTCCGTATCCGGCGACGGCGAAAGTGGAGCCCGGGATGATCCCGTTGCTGGCGTGCCACGATGGGAGCCGGACGGCCGGGGAATTGTTCCGGGAAGCGGAGGCGGCGGGGCGGCTTCCGCCGGGGGTGGCCCTGGAAAGCTGGCTGTGGATCCTGGCGACGATGATGGACCGCGGATTCCTGTGCCGGGGCGCGCGGAGCCGTGAGGTGCGCGAAGGAATAAGCGATCTTTCGGGCCGAAAACAATCCCCTGTTCCAAGTTCCACCTTGACGCCTTCCGCGGCGGCCAAATAGCTTTCTGGAAACTTACAACCCCCTGACATCATGGCCAGCAGTCAAAAATTCATCCAACGGAACCGCGCCCCCCGCGTTCAGATCGAGTACGACGTGGAAACCTATGGTTCGGCCAAGAAGGTGGAGTTGCCGTTCGTGATGGGGGTCATGGCCGACCTGAGCGGGAAGCCGAAGGATCCGCTGGCCAAGGTGGCCGACCGGAAGATGGTCGAGGTGGATGTGGATAATTTCGACGACACCCTGAAGGCCTCCAAGCCGCGCGTGTCATTCCAGGTGCCCAACACCCTGACCGGGGAGGGCAACCTGAACATCGAGGTGAATTTTGAATCGATGGAGGATTTTTCCCCGGCCGCGGTCGCCCGCCGGGTTGAGCCGTTGCGCAAGCTGCTCGAGGCCCGCACCGAACTGAAGAACCTGCTTTCCTATATGGACGGCAAGGACAGTGCCGAAGAATTGATCTCCCGGCTCCTGCAGGATCCGGAGCTGATGAAGTCCCTGGCGGCCGCACCGAAGCCCGCAGGCGAAGCCCCCGCTGCCTGAAGTCCGATCCACCTGACATCTTTCACCGACCCCACCATGTCGACCGAAACCCAGACCTCCGGCGCCGGCCCAGCCGTCGAGACGGCCAATGATTTCCAAGCACTCCTCGGCAAGGCCATCGCCCCACGGGACGAAGGCAAGCGGGCCGCGGTGGCCGATGCGGCGCGCACTCTGGCCGAGCAGGCCCTGCGCGGGACCAAGCTCATTTCCGGGGATGCGATCAAGAGCATCACCGCGCTGATCGCCGAGATTGACAAGAAGCTGACCGAACAGATCAACCTGATCCTGCATCACGAGGATTTCCGGGCTTTGGAAGGTACCTGGCGGGGTCTGGCCCACTTGGTGAACAACACGGAGACAGACGAGACGCTCAAGATCAAGGTTCTCAACATCTCCAAGGCGGAGTTGGGGAGGACGCTCAAGAATTACGAGGGCACGGCCTGGGATCAGAGCCCGATTTTCAAGAAGCTCTACGAGGCCGAGTTCGGCATGCCCGGCGGGCATCCCTATGGCGCCTTCATCGGCGGGTATGAGTTTGATCATTCCCCGGGCGATGTGAAGATGCTGGCGAGCATCTCCCAGATTGCCGCCGCCGCCCACGCGCCGTTCATCGCCGCCCCCGCCCCGTCGACCTTGGGGATGGAATCGTGGCAGGAACTGGCCAACCCCCGGGACCTGACCAAGATTTTCCAAGGCCCGGAATACGCCGCCTGGCGGAGCCTGCGGAAATCCGATGACGCCAAGTACCTGGCGTTGGCGATGCCCCGGTTTCTCTCCCGGTTGCCCTATGGGGCCAAGACGGCTCCGGTGGATGACTTTGCCTTCGAGGAGGAGACCAGCGGCGGCGACAGTTCCAAATACGTGTGGTCGAACGCGGCGTTCGCCATGGGGACGAACATCACCCGCGCCTTCAAGTTATACGGTTGGTGCGCGTGCATCCGGGGGACGGAATCGGGCGGCATGGTGGAAGGGTTGCCGGTCCACACCTTCCCCAGTGACGACGGCAGCATCGACACCAAATGCCCGACCGAAGTCGCGATCACAGATCGGCGCGAAGGGGAGTTGGCGAAGAACGGGTTCATGCCGTTGAGTTTCTATAAGAACACGGATTTCGCCGTGTTCATGGGAGCTCAATCGCTTCAGGAACCGACGATCTATGACGACCCGGATGCGACTTCCAACGCCCGGTTGGCGGCCCGTCTGCCGTACCTGATGGCGTCCTGCCGGTTTGCCCATTACCTGAAGCAGATGGTGCGCGACAAGATTGGCAGCTTCGCCAATCGCGAGGGCATGCAGCAGTGGTTGAACAAGTGGATCAGCCAGTTCACCTGCGATTCCAAAGCATCCCAGGAAATGAAGGCCAAGTACCCGTTGGCCGCGGCCGAGGTGGTGGTCGAGGAAGTGGCGGGTAATCCCGGGTATTACACCTCCAAGTTCTTCCTCCGTCCGCATTATCAGCTGGAAGGACTCACCATATCGTTGCGCCTGACTTCCAAGCTGCCGTCGGAAAAGAAGTGAGGCGGGATGGAAAGATTTGCCGGGACGCCACCGGCGCTATTCACACATTAACCCAACCGGGTCGTTGGCGTAGCGCCCCGGAACCAGAAGGAGCAGTGTATGGCCGCAGTTGATTACTTCCTAAAGATCAAGGGCATCGAAGGTGAGTCGACCGATAAAGTGCATGGCAAGGAGATTGACATCCTGGCTTGGAGTTGGGGGGCCAGCAACGCAGGCTCGCATGCGAGCGGTGGCGGGGGCGGCGCCGGAAAGGTGAACTTCCAAGACTTCTCCTTCTCGATGAAGGTGAACAAGGCCAGCCCGCATCTGCTGTTGGCCTGTGCGGACGGTGACCATATCGAGGAGGCCCTGTTGACCTGCCGCAAGGCCGGCAAAACCCAGCAGGAATACCTCAAGATCACCTTCAACGAAATCCACATCACCTCCTTCCAGACCGGTGGCAGCGCAGGGGACGTGGTTCCCGTGGACTCCATTTCGATCAATTTCGGAAAGATGTCCTACGAATACTATCCGCAGAAGCCGGATGGTTCCCTCGACGCCAAGGTCCCGGTCCACTGGTCGGTGAAGGAAAACGTCGGCGGCTGACCGCCCGACAATCGCCCCCGGTTCCGGGCCGCCGGAAAGCGTGCCCGGGACGTCGGTGGGCGCGCCCCGGGGGGCAGCGGGTTCCCCGGGTGCCCTCGGCAATCCTGCCCCTATTTGTTTGGGGGCAGGGTTTCTTCTTTGCCGGCACTTTGCTCCCGACGTTCGGGCGTTGCTGCCGGAATCATTTTTGCCGGTGTCAGGAAGTCTGGGGATGTGTGACCCCGGTGGTGGAGGGTGGGATGCCCCCGGGCGCCCGCTGGGGATGGCTGCGATTCAAAGGGTGTGATTATGGAACCAGCGACGAAAGCGGAGACCTTATTGCGGGAAGCCCGCTTGGACGAGGCACTGGTGGAGCTCCAGGGAAAGATCCGGACCCGACCGGCCGATGCCTCCCTGCGGGTGTTTCTCTTCCAATTATACACCGTGATGGGTCGCTTCGAAAAAGCGGTCACCCAACTCCAACTCGCAGCCAGCATGGACCCCGAGGCGATGATGCTGGGGAAGATTTTTCAACCTTTGGTCGAGGCCGAGATGCACCGGCGGGAGGTGTTCGCAGGCAAGCGGGCCCCGCTGATCTTTGGGGAACCGGATCCCTGGATCGGGATGCTCGTCCAAGCCCAGAGCATGCTGGCGGCCGGGGACTTTGCCGCCGCCGCCGCGCTCCGGACGGCGGCCTTGGAGGCGGCCCCGGCCAATCCCGGCACGGTGGACGGGGTCGAGATCGGGTGGTTGGCGGACGCGGATTCCCGGTTCGGGCCGCTGACCGAGGCGGTGATCGACGGGAAGTATTATTGGGTCCCGTTCTCACGGGTTCGGCGGCTCACCTTGGAAAAACCGGTGGATCTGCGCGATCTGGTCTGGGCTCCCGCGACCTTTCTTTGGACCAATGAAGGACAGGTGTCGGCGCATGTGCCCGTGCGTTACCCCGGCACGGAAACAGAGACGGATGGCGCCTTCCTCCTGGCGCGGCGGACTGAGTTTGCCGAGCCGTTTCCAGGCACCTTTCTGGGACGTGGACAGCGGACTTGGTCGAGTGATGTGGCGGACCATGCCTTGCTCGATACGCGGGTGATCGAATTCTCATCCTGACCATGGCTGAGCCCAACCTGATTGATCGGTTGCAGCCTTGTTTGCTGGATCGCCTGACCACCGATCGCCCCCGCGATCCGGTGGATTTCCGGCATGAACGCTATGTGAGCCTCCAGAAGTATCGGCAGGGGGTCGAGCGGGACTTGGAATGGTTGTTGAATGCGGAAGCCCACCTGATGCCGTCGGGGACGCCCCGGAAACATCTCGACCGGTTCCGCTTGGCCTTGGGGTCGGTTCTTAATTTTGGCGTTTCCACCATGGTGGGTTTGACCGCGGCCAAGCCCGAGGAAATCCGGGAGAAGGTCTCCGAGGCCATCCGTCGGTTTGAGCCGCGGATCTCGCCTTCGTCGCTGGAGGTACATGTGAAGAAGGAGGAGGGACAACTCACCCTGCGCATCCGCGGCGTGTTGTGGGCGAACCCGATTCCTGAATCCCTGGACATCCGGTCGCGGATTGATTTGGAAACCGGGGCCTGCGTGATGGGGGACGCGAGCCATGGATGAGCGATTGTTGGAGCTTTACCAGGATGAGCTCAGGCATCTGCGCGAGACCGCCGCCGAGTTCGCCCGGGAATTCCCCAAGGTGGCCGGGCGTCTGGCCTTGGATGAGGACCCGTCGAACGCTTGTCCGGATCCCTATGTCGAGCGGCTGCTGGAAGGCTTCGCGTTCATGGCGGCCCGGGTGAACCTCAAATTGGAGGCCAGTTTCCCCCAGTTCACGCAGGGTCTCTTGGAGACGGTGTATCCGGATTATGTCTCGCCGGTGCCCTCGATGTGCGTGGTGCAACTCATGCCGGACGAGGGCGAGGGAGCCTTGGCCACCGGGGTGATGGTGCCGCGCGGCACATTGCTCCGGGGTCCCCTTGCCAAGCGGGAGCACACCCGGGCGACGTTCTCGACCGCCCATCCCGTGCGGTTGCTGCCTTTGCGGATCCACGACGTCCAATATCACGGGCGCGACCTCAGCCAACTCAACCTGCCGGCCGATATTCCCGGTCGCGCTGCGATTGCCATCCGGCTCCGGAAGACCCTGGCCGTCCCGTTCGCAGAACTGCGGGTGCCTTCTTTGGTGTTTCACCTGCACGGCGAAGGGGATCTGCCGGTCCTTCTCTACGAGCAGATCCTGTCGCGCTGCACGGCCGTCACGGTCCAATCACCGATCACCCGCGAGATCTATGGGGTCCTCGGGGCCGACTGCATTCGGAAGGTCGGTTTTTCGCAGGGGGAGGCGCTTTTGCCGCCCAGTCCGCGGGGCTTTGAAGGATACCGGCTGTTGAAGGAGTACTTCGCGCTGCCCGAGCGATTCCTGTTCGTGGAATTCCACGGGGTGGAGGAAATCCTGCGGCGGGCCAAGGGGGATGACGTCCAGATCGTGGTGGTCCTGAACGAACGGGACGCCTCGTTGGAGGAACGGGTCGGGACGGAGACCTTCCGGCTGCACTGCACGCCCGCCATCAACCTGTTCGAAAAACATCTGGACCGGGTGCCCGTCGTGCAGGAGGCCTCCGAGTATCACGTGGTTCCCGACCGGAACCGGCCCTTGGATTTCGAGGTGTACCGGATCGTGAATGTCACCGGATTCGGGGATACGGCCGTGGACGAACAGGTGTTCCAACCGTTTTATACGGCGCGCGACACCGAATTGGCGGTCGGCTCCGCCTATTATACGACCAACCGGATTTCGCGCCTGATGACGGCCGGGGAGCGGCAGACCGGACGACGTTCCACGTATGCGGGCACCGATGTGTTCCTGTCCTTGGTGGACGGGGAGCGGGCGCCCTTCCGTCCGGAGATCCGCCAACTGGGAGTGCGCGCCCTCTGTTCCAACCGGCATCTGCCGTTGTCGATACCGACAGGTGGGAATGCCGAGTTCACCACCGAAAGCGCGGCGCATCTGGTCGGAATCCGCACCGTTTGCGGGCCGACCCCGCCGCGGGCGAGTCCGATTGAAGGCACGATTGCCTGGCGCCTCATCGACCATCTTTCGCTCAATTATTTCTCGATTGCCGACCAGAGCGGAGATGAGGGGGCCCGTGCCTTCCGGGAGATGCTGACCCTCTATGTGGATCCACACGACAAGGTGGCCCAGAAGCAGATCGAGAGCATCCGTGGCCTGCGGAGTCGTCCGATTTTCCGGCGTGTCGTGGCCCCGGGACCGATCACCTTCGCCCGGGGGTTGGAGGTCCAGGTCGAGGTGGATGAATCAGGGTTCCAAGGGACCGGCGCCTTCCTGATGGCCGCCGTGTTGGAGGAGTTTTTCGCCCGGTACGTGGGGATCAATTCCTTCACCGAGACCGTGTTGTGCAGCCTTCAGAGGAAGGAGATCATGCGATGGCCAGCCCGGACCGGCATCAAGCAGATCATCTGATCCAGCAGATCTTCCGGGATCCTCGCCGAACGGATTTCTTCCTTTTGGTCCGGGTGCTGCAATCCCTGTTCAAGGAACCCCCGAGATCGGGCGAAACCGCCCGACTGTATCCGCGGGTGGGGGAGGCCCCTTCGCCTTCGCGTGAGCCCGTGCGGTTCGGGCAACCCCCCTACCTGCACTTCGCCCCCTCCGCGGTGGAGTCTTTGCAATGGCGGGTGACCCCCACCGGCGGTCCGTCCCCTCTTCCGGGTGTGCCCGGCGATCCGCGTAAGAACGTGGGGGAGACTCCGGATGCATTGGTTCCAGGTGCCCGGGTGAAGGTGATGGAAATGTTCTTCGGCCTGTTCGGTCCCAATGGGCCGCTGCCGCTGCACCTCACCGAATACGCCCTGTTGCGCTGGCGCCATCACAAGGATCCGGTCCTGATGGAGTTCGCCGATGTCTTCCACCATCGGATGGTGTCCTTCTTTTTCCGGGCCTGGGCCGAGGCGCGGATGGAAGTGGATTTTGACCGCGGCCTCGCGGAAAGCCGTTTTGCGACGTATGTGGGAAGCTTGGTCGGATTGGGGCACCCGGCCGTATGGGGGCGGGATTCCATCCCCGACGTGGCCAAGCTCCACTATGTCGGACACCTTGGGCGGCAGGTGCGGAACGCCGATGGCTTGGCGGCCATCCTGGGCGATTATTTCCAGGTCAGGGCGGAGGTGCTGACCTTTCAGGGCAGGTGGCTGGATCTGCCCCCGGAATGCCGATGTCGCCTCGGGGCCTCCCGGAATTCCGGGGAATTGGGGAGCACGGCATTGCTGGGTTCCCGCACCTGGGATTCGCAGATGTCGATCCGAATCCGGTTGGGACCGCTGGGCCTGAAGGATCTGGAACGTTTCCTGCCGGGGGGGAAATCCTTCGGGCGGCTGCGCGATTGGATCCGTTTCTATTGCAATCAACCGTTCCTCTGGGATGCCCAGATCGTGCTCTTGAAGGAGCAGATCCCGCCCCTTAGCCTCGGGGTGTCGGGCCGCTTGGGATGGACCTCATGGCTGACCACCAAACCCCTCCCTGAAGGCGCCCCCGATCCCGATGACCTGGTCTTGCGGCCGGCCGAAGATTCCTAAGCCATATCCATGCGGCAGATTCATTCTTTCAGCCTTCGTTTCCTTCGTTTCCTTCTGTAAGAAAACTGAATCATTGCGGCCAAGGTCCCATGCACTCGCGCACTCACCGTCCCGAATCCGGGCTTGATTTCCGAACCGATGCCGCCTTCGTTGTCCCATTCCCATTCGTCGCGCCCGTGAATTTTGCGCCCGTGACTCCCATCCCTTTTCCCACGCTCACCTCCAATCCCTGATCTATGGCTGAAATCCAACGCGCAACCCTGTTCGGGAAACTCAATCCCATCGGTTACAAATCCATCGAGGGCGCGACGGTCTTTTGCAAACTCCGGGGCAATCCCTATGTGGAGACCGCGCACTGGCTGCACCAGTTGCTCCAGCAACCCGACACCGATGTCCACCGCCTCATCCGGCATTTCGGCATCGACGCGGGCCGATTGGCCGCGGACCTGACCGCGGCGCTCGATCGGCTTCCGCGCGGGGCCACGGCGATCAGTGATTTTTCGCCCCATATCGAGGCCGCCATCCAGCAGGCCTACCTGCTCGGCACCCTGTTGTTCGGGGAATATCAGGTGCGGACCGGACATCTCGTCCTCGCGCACCTGCGGACGGAATCGTTGCGCAACATGTTTCTGGGCCTGAGCCGGGAGTTCGCGAAGTTCAAGGCGGAACAGATTTCCGATGATTTCGCCAAGATCCTTGCGGGCTCACCCGAGGAGGGCATGCGGGCCAGCGACGGCTCCGGATTGAGCGCCGGTGCGGCCCCGGGCGAGACCAGCGGGGCCATCGGTCCGGCCGCGATGGGCAAACAGGAGGCGCTCAAACGGTTCACCACCGACCTCACCGAACGGGTCCGCAAGGGTGAGATCGACCCGATTGTCGGCCGGGACGAGGAGATCCGCCAATGCGTGGACATCCTGATGCGCCGGCGACAGAACAACCCGATCCTCACCGGGGAGGCCGGCGTGGGCAAAACCGCGGTGGTGGAGGGGTTCGCCCACCGGATCGTGGCCGGGGACGTGCCGCCCCAGTTGAAGAACGTGAGCCTGCTGTCGCTCGACATCGGGTTGCTGCAGGCCGGTGCGAGCATGAAGGGGGAATTTGAGCAGCGATTGCGCTCGGTGATCGACGAGGTGCAGGCCTCCGCCAAACCGATCATCCTGTTCATTGACGAGGTGCACACCCTGATCGGGGCGGGGGGCGCGGCGGGGACGGGGGATGCGGCGAACCTGCTCAAGCCGGCTCTGGCGCGCGGCACCCTCCGGACGGTCGCGGCGACCACTTGGGACGAGTATAAGAAACATATAGAAAAGGACCCGGCACTCACCCGTCGTTTCCAGACGGTCAAGGTGGATGAACCGGGCGAAACCAAGTGCATCCTGATGATGCGCGGGGTGGTCAGCGCCTTTGAAAAACATCATCGCGTCCAGATCCTGGACGAGGCGATCGATGCCGCGGTGCGCCTCTCCCATCGCTATATCCCCGCCCGGCAACTTCCCGACAAGGCGGTGAGCCTCATCGACACCGCCGCCGCGCGGGTCGCGGTCAGCCAGCATGCGGTCCCGGCGGAGGTGGATGACAACCGGCGACGGATCCAGGCCTTGGAGACCGAGACCGGGATTCTCGGACGGGAATCCGCGGTCGGCATGGCCCATGGACCGCGATTGCAGGAATTGGAAGACCGGTTGAAGACGGAACGCACCAGCCTGGCGGGCGTGGAAAAACGCTGGGAAGAGGAACGGGGCATCGTGGCGGAGATCCTCAATCTCCGTTCCCGTTTGCGGGCCGCAGGTTCAGCCATCGAGGGCAAAGCCGACGCGCCGATGACCCCCGCCGATCCCAAGGACGCCCTGACCACCGAACAGCGGGACCAACTCCTCACCGAACTCCGGGGATTGCAGACGAAGCTGACCGAATTCCAAGGCGAGACGCCCCTGATCTTCCCGAGTGTCGATCAACAGGCCATCGCGAGCGTGGTATCCGGATGGACCGGCATCCCCGTCGGGCGCATGGTGAAGAATGAGATCGAGCAGGTCTTGCGTCTGGCGGACACGTTGGAGAAGCGGGTGACCGGACAGCGCCACGCGTTGGATGCGGTTTCCCGGCGGATCCAGGCCAGTCGGGCGCGGATGGACAATCCCAACCGACCGGTGGGTGTGTTCATGCTGGTGGGCCCGAGCGGCACCGGCAAGACGGAGACGGCTCTGGCTCTGGCCGAGGCGCTCTATGGTGGGGAGCACAACCTCGTCACCATCAACATGAGCGAGTTCCAGGAGGCCCACACGGTGTCCACCCTGAAGGGATCACCCCCCGGATATGTCGGCTATGGCGAGGGCGGCATCCTGACCGAGGCGATCCGGCGCAAACCTTATAGTGTCCTCCTGCTCGACGAGGTGGATAAGGCGCACTCCGATGTGCACGAGATCTTCTTCCAAGTGTTCGACAAGGGCATGATGGAGGACGCCGAGGGACGCTCGATCGATTTCAAGAACACGATCATCATCCTGACCAGCAATGCGGCGCAGGAAGTGATCATCAACCTCTGTAAGGACCCGGATTTGCTCCCGACGTCCGAAGGCTTGGAGAAGGCCATGCGGGGGCCCCTGACCAAGGTGTTCCCGGACGCCCTGCTCAACCGTCTGGTGGTCGTCCCCTACTACCCGATCAGCCCGGACATGATGCAGCGCATCATTGGAATGAACTTGAAACGGTTGGAGCGGCGGATCGCTGAGAATCACCGGTTGCCCTTCAGTTATGATGCCGACGTCCCCAAGCTCATCGCCCTGCGGTGCACCGAACTCGAGCGCGGGGCGCGCCTCGTGGACGCCATCATCACCAACACCCTGCTCCCGGAGATCGGGCGGGAATTCCTGATGCGTTCCGCGGCGGGCGGGGTGATCAAACGGGTTCACATCGCCGCCAAGGACGGGGGTTTTGCCTTCCAGTTTGATTAGGACGGCGGCCACTGCCCCGAGGATGGGGCGGTCCGTTGAACGGGCGCAGGTTGGCACTGCCCTCCACGGACCCCCCAGCGGCTCGGGTGGAACCTCGCCCTCCCGATTCGAAATGCCCACAGGCCTGGTCTGTTTTGGTAGGGCGAGGTT
>JANYCC010000162.1 GCA_025360495.1 Verrucomicrobiota bacterium
TGGCCTGGTTGGCCGCCGCGGCAACCCCTTCCGCCCGTCGGCGCTCGGCGATCTCCACCCGCAGTTCATGTGTGCGCTCGATCACCCGCAGTTCGAGTTCGTCATTGGCCTTCAACAAGGCCCCATGCACCTCGCGGAGTGCTTCCTCGGCCTTGTGTCGCTCGACCACTTCCACCTGCAGTGCCTCATTCTTGCGACTCAGCGACCAGGAGAACCAAACGACGCCCGAGATCACTGCCAGCAACACCCCCAACAACACCGTGAGCCGCTGCGGGGTCCACCAAGCCGGCCGGTCCAGGATGACCACATCGGACGCATCGCCCATCAACACCCGGATGCCCCGCACTTCATTCGCCTCCCCGATCAACGGTTCATGGATCCCGGTGACCCGCACCTTGCTGCCGACCGGCGTGGATTCCAGCTTCGACCGGGCCCCGGGTGCGAACGCCACCGCGTCAATGATCAGGTCCCCCAGCTTGAGGCTCAGGGAATAACCCTCCCGTTGGGATGCGAGCCCGGTCACCTGCGCTTGGACGGTGACCCGGCGGCCTCCCAAAGCGGCCGATTGGATGTTATCGGTGGACAATTCCAAGGGAGCCGGAAGTGGGGCGGCGCCCGTGGGCCGATACAAGGCACCCTCCATCCGGGGAAAGGCGAGCCCCAGAGCCGGGAAACCAACAACCTCGACCCCGTCACCGGGTTGCACCTGCGGCGGCTTCACCGTCTCGACCCAGAGACCGGCTTCACCCGATTGGATGAAAAATCCCAGCGGCACCCGGGTCAACACGACGGTGCCCTTCACGAGGACCCGATGGTCGGGCGTTATTCCGGGTTTGAATTGGCCGAGCGATTCAATCGGGCTGGGCGCGATGGAAAAGGGATCGGCGGGTGCGGGCACCTCGACCTGCACCTGCGCCAAGCCCGGCACGAGGAGTTGCACCCCGATCAACTGGCGGCGCTCATTGGACACCGAACTATAGACGCCCCGGACCCGGACCTGGGCATCCACCAACCCCGCGGGCAGCGGACCGGTCTCCGGAAATCCGGGAAGGAGCAGACGAAACCGGCCGGTGCCGGAATCGAGCGTCAATCGGATCCGGTCATCCCCGGAAAAATCCTTGGCGCGACTCATTGAACGCACGATCCCCTGCGCCTCGACCCATCGGTTCTCATAGGCGGCGAATGCGGTCAACTCGGGGGACACGCGGATCGGAGGGGGCAGATTCGTCTCCCCCAGAATCCGGATCCGCGGCAGTTGTCCGGCCTCCAGGCCTTCGATCACGGGCGCGAAGGCTCCGGGCGCAGTCTTGCCTTCGAGTTCAACCCATTGGCCCGGACGCAGCCCGGCCGCCACGACCTGCTCCGGCGAGCCCGGGTTGATATAAATGCCCGCACTGGAGTCCTGAAGAAATAATGCATAGCTCGGGGCGTGGGCGTAAGTGATGACCCCGCGGACATGGACCGGATGCCCCTGGGTGGCCTTTTCCGCGGGAAGACCCTTGATCTGGGCGACGTTCGTCAGCGTTGCCGGGAGATCGGCGGCGATCCCCCGGAGGCTCATCGCGAGGAGGAACCACGCGATCCAGAAGGGACCGGAGCCGACCGTACGGGAGCAGGTCGAAGTGACGGCCACGAGCCTGGATTCAGGCTGGCGATGACTCCTTCGGACATTGGGGGGAATGTCCCTCACATGATTTCGGACCGGCTGGAGAATTGCTTATGAAACCCATCCCGATGCACAAATCAACAGAATGTTCACTCAGCTCTGGGCCGCGTGCGTCTCCACCCAGCGGACGGCGTGGTAGACCAGGCTGGGGGCATCCTTGAGGCGGAGCTTCTCCTTGATGTGCGCCCGATGGACTTCCACCGTCTTGGGACTGATTCCCAAGGCTTGGGCGACTTCCTTGGTGCTCTTGCCACCCCCGATCAGGCGGAAGACTTCGAACTCCCGCCCCGACAGTTTCCCGATCGGTGACATCGAGCCCCGCGGGCGGCGCCCGGTCATGTTGTCGATCAAGCGCGCGGAAATCTGCGGGCTGACATAGGAACGCCCGCTCAATATCAGGCGGATCACCTCCAGCAACTTGGCCGAACCGGCGTCCTTCATCAGGTAACCGCGCGCGTTCGCCCGCAACACCTGCTCGGCGTGGAGCATCTCGTCGTGCATCGACAGCACGAGCACCGGCAGGTCAGGGAACATTCCATGGACATCCTTGATGAACTCGATGCCGCTCCGCCCCGGCATCGACATGTCCGTCACCATCAGGTCCGGCTGGCAAGTCGCCAGCAGGGAGATCGCCTGGGCCGGATTGCCCGCCAAACCGCAGATCGCCAGATCGGGTTCCCGGCTGATGACCCCCGCCAGGCCTTCGCTCATCAGCGGATGATCGTCCACCAGCAGGATCTGCCGCTTCTTCACCTGGCCGTTGGCGCCGGCCTGCGCGTCCTTCGGGGCTCGCACCGGCTTGGTTCGGCGGACAGTTTGCTTTTCCGGAATCATGTTTTCTTCCTCAGTGCACAGGTGACCCGCACGCATTTGCGTCGGACCGACTCGATCGAGAGGGTGGCGCCGATCATCCGGGCGCGATACCGCATCACATTGAAACCCAACCCGATCTTTTCCGCATTCTCCTTCGGGATGGCGCGCCCATTGTTCTCAATGACCAAATCCACCGATTCGCCCTCTTCACCCAGGGTGATGAGAATCGTCCGGGCCCGGCCATGTTTCAGGGCGTTGTTCACCGCCTCTTGCGCAATGCGATATAAGTGGGTCGCGGTCATCACCTCCTCAAAGCAAACCGGCTGATCGCAGGTGAATCGGCAGACCACTCCGGGAATCCGGCTGACACTGGCTGCCAGTTCCATCAATCCCCGCATCAACCCTTCACCCTCCATCGACACCGGCGCAAGACCATGGGAGATGAGCCGCGCCTGGGTCACGGTCTCGCGCAGTTCACAGTTCAACCGCCGGGCCTGCCTGGCCAGGGCCGGAGAATGGCCTTCCAAATCCCTCACCAGGCCGTAACTCATCATCTCCAATCCGGTGAGACGCTGGCCCAACCCGTCGTGCAGGTCCTGCCCGAACCGGCGCTGTTCCCGCTCGCTGATGTCGAGGAGTTCCTCCTCCATCCTTCGGCGCTCCATGTACTGCCCGATCTGGCTCCCCAGACTGCCGAACAATTCCAACAGATCGTCATCCGGCCCGACCTCGCGCCGGGTCAGGAAGGCCATTCCCCCGAGGATCTGGGCGTTGAGCACGATCGGGAACACCAGGGCTGAACTCAGTCCCGCCCGGGCCGCGGCAAGGCTGCGCATGGGATGCGCGTCCCGAATGAAATCGACCACCCATCGGGGCTTGCCGGTCGCGATCACCCGGCCGGGCAATCCTTCGAGAAATGGGATTGATGACGTCCGGCTTTCCTTGACGAAGGCAGCCATCTTCCGTCCGGGAACGTGCCAGGCATGCATCAGGCACATTCTCCCGGCTTGGGCCGATGCCTGCCAGAATTCGCCGACATCCCATTGGAGAAACTCTGCCAGTGCCTGGAGCAGCCTGGGCATCATCACGGTGGGCGGGTCGGCCGCGGCCAGCAACCGGGCCGTATCGTACTGCAATCGCTGCCGCCGTTCCTGGCGCTTGCGCTCGGTGATGTCGAAGTTCACGCCGAGAAACCGCGAAGCACGCGCCGGCGCCACCACCGCACCCGACCCCCCGCTGCCTTCAACGACAAAACGGCCCTTCCCCGCCAGCCATCCCTCCCTGCCGTCAGCGCGGATGATCCGGAATTCCGCATCGAGCAGTCCGGTCCGCGTCGCCTCCTCCCATTGCAAGCGGAGCTGCCCGACATCGTCGGGATGGACGAAGCGGAAAAAGCTCTCCGGCCCCACCGGGGCTTGCCCCGGTTTGAGCCCCAGCAACTGGAACTCGACGGTGTTCCAGTGGGTCTCCCCATTCCTGAGATTGACCTCGAAAGTCCCGATCTCGCTCGCCTGAAGCACCAATCGCAGCCGATCGTCGCTCGCCTGCAGCGCCTCCTCCGCCTGCTTGCGCCGGGTGATGTCGGTATGCGAGACCACGGCACCCCCGCCTTCCCGGGACAACGGGGTCACGGTCATGTCGAACCACCGCTCCCGCCCCGGTGAATGACACGAATACTCGGCGGAGTAATGACTTTGGGCGCGCCCGATCACGGCCTTGATCCCGGCGAGATTGGCCGCCATCCCCAGATCACCCTGGGCCGCCGCCCGACGACAGATTTCCAGGTAGTTCACCCCCACTCCGGTCCGTTCAAACAAACGGCCCCCATTCTCCCGCGCAAACTGGGCCCAATGCTCGTTCACCGCCACGATCACACCCTGGTCGTCCAGCACCGCAATGTGGGCGGACAGCGAGGTCAGCACGGCCTGGGTCAGGGACCGGCTCTCCGTGATCGTCAACTCGGCCTGAGCCAATCGCTTCGAGGAAGCCAACCGGACGAGGGCCCGCCGGACCACGGTCGGGATGAAATTGAGGAAATTGGCATCCTTGACCAGGTAGTCGAGCGCACCGCACTGCATCATCTCCACGGCCACACGTTCGTCGCCCTGCCCGGTGATCACGATGAATGGGATCGGACAACCCGCGGCGGTCACCTTGCCGATGAACTCCCGGCCTTGGATGTCGTTCAATCGCAGGTCGAGCAGGAGCAGGTCGGCAGAATTGTATTCCAACCACGCCTTCGCGTCGGCACCGGAGCAGGCAGTGACCACGTGCCATCCTCCCGATCTCAATGCCTCCTCG
>JANYCC010000176.1 GCA_025360495.1 Verrucomicrobiota bacterium
TCGATCACGATGAAGGCGACGCAATCATCGGCGGTTATGTCTATCGCGGGACCCAGATCCCCACCCTCGCCGGAAAATATGTGGCCGCAAGCTGGGGTGAGTTCGAAGGGCCCTCCGGCCGGCTCCTCTTCCGGTCCGGCCCGGAGTTCAAGGAGATGCATATCGGTGCCGGCGAGCGTCCCCTCGGAAACTGGGTGAAAGGTTTTGGCGAGGATGCAAACGGCGAACTCTATGTCTTCATTTCATCCAACCTCGGGCCCACCGGGACCTCCGGCAAGATGCTCAAGCTGGTGCCCGCCGTGGCACCTCCGGCCCAAAACAGCTATGCCCAGCACAATCTCGTGTCGGATATCGCCGGGATGGCCGATACGACGGATCCGCAATTGGTCAACCCGTGGGGCATCGCCTTCTCGCCGACCAGTCCGTTCTGGATCAGTGACAATCATTCCGGCGTTTCGACCCTTTATGATGGCGCCGGTGTCAAACAGGCCCTGGTCGTCACCGTTCCGACTTCCGCCGGGGCCACGCCTCCTTCCGCGCCCACCGGCATGGTGTTCAATGAGACCCCGGACTTCCTGGTGGGAGGTGCCGCGGCCAAGTTCATCTTCGCCGGTGAGGACGGGGTCATTTCGGCCTGGGCCGCCGGCAGCGACGCCACCCGGATGGTGGACAACTCCGTGTCCGGAGCGATCTACAAGGGGTTGGCCGTGGGCGCCTCGGCAGGTGCCAACTTCCTTTATGCAACCGATTTTCATAACCGGAAGATCGATGTGTTCGACGGGACTTTCGGCATGGCGATGCCGGCCGGCGCGTTTGCCGATCCGGACATCCCCGCCGGGTTCGCCCCGTTCAACATCCAGAACCTGGGCGGCCAACTCTATGTCACCTATGCCAGGCAGGACGCCGGCAAGGAGGATGACGTGAGCGGGATTGGGAGCGGTTATGTGGACGTCTTTGACACCACCGGGCACCTGATGAAGAAGTTTGCGTCCCAAGGCCCGCTGAATTCCCCGTGGGGCCTCACGATGGCACCCCCGGCCTTCGGCCTGTTCGGCAATGCCCTTCTGGTGGGGAACTTTGGCGACGGCAGGATCAGTGCCTTCGATCCCGACACGGGGAAACTGCTCGGGCAACTCGATGACACGACGGGGAACACCGTCTCGATACCGGGCCTGTGGGCCTTGAAATTCGGAAATGGCGGCAAGGGTGGCGACACCAACACGCTCTATTTCACCGCCGGCATCCCCGGAGACGGGAGCGTCGAGGACCACGGATTGTTCGGGAGCCTGTCCGTGTCACCGACCTTTGTGTTCACCCAGGTGCTTCGCACCGGGACCAGCCTGACGCTTTCCTGGAAGGGCGGCACCCCACCCTATGTCCTGCAGCGGAAGGCCAACCTCACCGATCCGGACTGGACCGTCGTGGAGACCGTCACCGATACCACGGCAACGGTCGATATCACGGGGGACACCGGATTCCTCCGTGTCACGAGCGCGGGAACGAACCCATGACATAACTTACCGGTCGGATCCCTTATGAGACGGGCGGTTGTCGCCCGTCCATCCGTGTGAGGAACGACCGGACCTGATGGTTCCCGGAATAAACCACGGGGGCGTGACGGAACCTTGCGATGCCCCCTTTGCGGAGGTCGGCCTAACGACGGCCCCGTGGGGGCGTCCCCGAAGTCACTCCACCTCCAGGAAGCTGACCGGTCCCAGTACTCCCGAGGTGTTCCGCATCCGCATCTCCACCCGGTTGCTCCCGGGATGGAGTTGCCAGTCGAATTCCCGACCGGAACTTTTCCAATCCTGCTGATCCAACTTCACCAGAAATGTATCGGCATGCGGCGTGACCGTGGCCATCCGCAACTTCAGTTTGCCAGCCTCCGCGCCGGGGATTGCCTCGAACCGCACCTGGTTGATCGTCCAATCCAGATCGCTCCGGCGGGCCGTGAAATTGCGGTACTGCCACCGCTTCGGCGTCAGCGCATCCTCCCAACACCAATAATCCGACCAATCCCAATGCGTGCCCTGGGTCTTGGGCAGCGGATGGGTCGCGGCGAAGAAATTATTCCGCGGCAGATAATGGATGAACAACCACCGGGTCGGCGCCGTGTATTGGCCATCCACATAATGGCGCGCATATTCCGCGGGCGGGAGTCCGGGAACCATGTTGGTCCCATAACAGATCGCCAGACGTTCAGTTGGCCGCCGCACCAGCGGTGGATGCAACGGATCGGCCGGACGATCCCCATAACTGGTCTTCAGGATCAGGTCATGCACCTCCAGCATGCTCAGCGGCGTCCGGGTGGCCGCGTCGACATAATGCCAGTTCTGGTGCACGTCATAAAAGATCCACTTGCGATGCTCATTCGACCACACCTCGCAGACCTCATGCCCGCCGCCGTCGAAGGCACCCGGGTTGTAACCGAAGACAAACCGGGCCTGATGACCCAGGCTCAGCGCACATTGCAGGAACACCACCGCGTATTGGACACAGAAACCCGTCTTGCGCGTGAGGATCTCGTCCGCATCCCAAGGTGGATAGTTCTCCTCGGGCGGTTGGTATTTCCATTGCTGCGCCACCCAATCGCGCAGTTTCACCATCTGCGCCGTCTCCGTCTTCGCACCGGCCACGACGTCGTCCAACCGGTATTTCTTTCTCAAGGCCACCAACTGCGGATGCAGCGGATCCTCATATTCAAAAGGCATCGAGGTGGACCGGATCTCCTCGTTGTGGAACGAGACCACTTTCAAGCTCTTTGCCCACGCCGGCATCCCGTGACGGCGCACACCGGCCTCCACCGTGACACTGCGCAGCACCGGCGTGCGCAGGGGATCCGTGGAATACAGTGTGGCCTTCCATTGCAGGTGGTGATGCCCGGCGGGAATCCGGCTCCCCACGGTCTGCCAATCGGTCCAGGAACCGGGTTCATAAACCGGACTGGAGCCCGTGCGCATCGCCAATTCCACGCGCGTCCCCTCCGGCGTGTCGGCGTCCGTCGTCAACCGAACGGACTCGATGGAGGCCGACTCCACCAGCGGTACGTCATCGTCGGGCTCCCGGCCCAAATCGATGACCGGTGAGATCACCTCCCCGTGCGGCACGTTCTGGAGGAGATGCAACCGGATCATGTATTCGCCTTCAATCGGCTGCCAAGTCATGCCGTCATCGACACTCTTATAGCTTCTCCTGGGGCGGCCTCGACGATCGGGTTCATTCCGGATGATATCGTCACGGGTCGCAATCTTAATGTGTTGATCCGCGGCTTTGGCATCATGAAGAACCACCTCATTATCGCCCCGCTTCAACAGCGCGACGGGCACCGACACAAAGGAATTGGTCTCCCCCGCGGCAAGGGGATGGCCATTGAACTCAATGTGCATGCCGGTCGGGACATAAAGCCAGGCCTCCGAGGCGGCGGGTTGATCGATATGCAGCACCTTCTTGATCCGGGTCCGGGGAGTGAACTCCGTGACCGGTGCTCGATCGGTCTTCATCCACCAGGCATCACTGCCGATTCCCGGGCCGTCGTCCTCCACCAGCACCCGATCATAGAGGACCACGTCGCCGTGCCCGTCGAGCTTCACGCCCCGGGCCCCCTGCCCCTGTTCAAAGGCGGCGTCAGCCCGGATCACCTGGCGGTGGATTTCCGCTGGTGCCGCGGGGCCTTGATCAGCCCGGCAAAGGTTAAGGCACAACAGGCCGGCCCATAGGAATCTCGTTGCGGCTGATCGGATGCATCTTGGAACAG
>JANYCC010000216.1 GCA_025360495.1 Verrucomicrobiota bacterium
TCCCCTTCCCCGTAGCCGACGAGGTACGAGGCGGACTCAAGCCGGCCTTGCAAGATCCGCCTCATGACTTCGTCGGCTACGGACCCAGGCCACCCCACGACATTGGCTTGAATCGCGATTGCGGATGGGGTGGGCTTCGGCATGACCAAGCCACCACAAACACGCCTGATCCGAATCGAGGGGAAAGATTCCTATCTCATGCAAGGGGACCACACCCCCGTGCAAAGGGGCGAGGCGTTGTTCGCTTATCTGAACGATGGTTGGCGGATCGTCTCGGTGACGGCGCTGCCCTTCAATCCGCTCGCGCCCAAGGAACAGCCGCAGGCCGCGCTGCTGGTCCTGGAGAAATGAAAACCGCCGGTGCCGACCCCCCGCGTCCGACCGGCCGCGACGCCATTTGACCGGTTGACCCGGCCCCCCGCCGCTGCTTCCTTGCCGGTGCGTCTATGAAGCGACTGCTTTCCACCGTGTCCGCCGGGCTGCTGCTCGCCGGGCCGGTCCTCGCCCAACAGATCCCCGTCGTCGAAAAGCGGCTCCCCAACGGCTTCCGGCTCCTGCTGGTCGAACGTCATGAGGAACCACGCATCGCCGGCGGCTGGGTCGCCCACGTCGGTTCCGCCAACGAACGTCCGGGCATCACCGGGATCGCCCATCTCTTCGAACACATGATGTTCAAGGGCACCCCGACGGTCGGCACCAAGGATGCCAGGCGCGACCTGGAGATCATCGATGAACAGGAGGCGCTCCGGGACCAGATGCGCGACGAGGAATCCAAGATGCGGACCGCCCTGCGCAAGGGCGAGGTCACCGAGATCACCAGCCCCGAGGCCCGGACCGGGCGGTACAAGGAATTGGAGGAGAAGTTCAAGAAGCTCGTCGAGGAGGAACGCGGCCTGCTGGTGAAGAACGAATTCGACCGCATCTACACGACCGCCGGGGCGTCGAAGATGAACGCGTTCACCACCGAGGACATGACCGGCTATTTCATCGAGGTGCCGGCGAACAAGCTGGAATTGTGGGCCTGGATGGAGAGCGAACGCCTGTTTCACCCCGTGTTCCGCGAGTTTTATGCCGAACGCGACGTCGTCTTCGAGGAACGGCGCATGCGGACCGAGTCCACCCCCGTGGGCCGTTTCTACGAACAGTTCAACGCCATGTTCTGGGATGCCCACCCCTATAACTGGCCCGTCCTCGGCTGGCCCAGCGACATCCCGGCGATCTCCAAGAAACAGGCCGACGAATTCTATGCCCTCTATTACCAGCCCCAGAACATCACCCTGATGCTGGTCGGTGATTTCAAGTCCGCCGAGGCCGAGGAGATGGTCGGACGCTATTTCGGCCGCATCCCCAAGGGCACCCAGCCCCCGCCCGAGGTCATCACCCTCGAGATCCCGTCGTACGCCGAAAAGCGCTATAATGCCGAGGCGGAGACCAACCCCCAGATCGACGTCCTGTGGCGCACGGTCGCCAGCGGGCACAAGGACAGCTACGCGCTCGAGGTGCTCGAACAGTTGCTCAACGGCCGGACGGGACGGCTCTATAAGGGGCTGGTTCTTGGCAAACAGGTCTCCACCGAGGTGAGCGCCGGTCATTCGGCCAAGAAATGGGCCGGTTACTTTGAGATCTCGGCCGAGGCCAAGGACGGCAAGACCCTCGAGGAAGTCGAGGATGCGGTTTATGCGGAGCTCGATCCCCTGGGCCGGGAACCGGTCCCGGCCGAGGAACTCCAGAAGGTGAAGAACAATTTCGCCGCCGCCGAGTACCGCCGCCTCACGTCCACCTTCGGCATCTTATACCGGCTGATATTCGCCGAAGGCCTCGGGGACTGGCATGAGATCAACGAGGCCGGCGCCCGCATCCAATCGGTGACGCCCGAGGATGTGAAACGGGTGGCCAACCAGTATTTCAACAAGGAGAACCGGGCGGTGGGACATTATCTCCGCAAGGCCGGCAGTGGGGCCGCGGGCGACGAGGATCCGGAGATCGCCGCGCTTTCCCCGGAACAGAAACCGATGGCCCGCCAATTGATCGGGTCCCTGAACCAGGAACAGGACCCGGCCCGGCTCAAGGAACTCCTCGCCCGCATGCAGACACAGGCGTCCCAAGGCGATCCCAAGCGCCAACAACTCGCCAAGATCATCCGGCATAAGGTCGAGCAACGCCTGGCCGAACTCGAACCCAAGAAGTGACCGATCACACCGACGCCACCCACTTCCCCGAGCCATGAAGAACCGCTCCGTTTCCCTCGCCCTCGCCCTTTCGCTGTTGTCCGCCGCGGGAATGCTTTCCGCCGCCGACATTCCGGATCGCCCGGAAAAACTTCATTACCCGCCCCTGACTTATGAGCCGCCGCGTCCCGCCGATTACCGGGTCGCGCTCCAGTCCGGCCCGATCGCCTATATCGTCCCCGACCGCACCCTGCCGCTGGTGACAGTCTCGGTGACGGTCCGGACCGGTTCCTATCTCGAACCCAAGGGGCGCGAAGGCTTGGCGGATTTCACGGGCAACCTGCTGGTCCGCGGCGGGGCCGGGTCGAAATCCGCCGAGGAACTGGAGGAACGGCTGGCGTTTCTGGCCGCCACCCTCAATTCCAGCATCGGGGACGATTCGGGTTCGGTGAGCCTGAACCTGCTTTCCAAGGATCTTCCCGAGGGACTCGCCCTGCTCCGCGACGCCCTCACCGCGCCGCGTTTCCAGCAGGACAAGCTCGACCTCTATCGGCAGCAGGCGATCCAGGCGATGAAGCAGCGCAACGACGACTCCGCCACCATCCACGCGCGGGAGACCGAGTCGCTCGCCTATGGCACCAATTTCTGGGCCTGCCGCGAAACCACGGGCGCCAGCGTCGCCGCCATCACCGCCGACGATCTTCGCGCGTTTCATCGGCAATGGTTTCATCCCGCGAATTTCACCGTGGCGGTCAGTGGCGACGTGGACCGCACCGCAATCCTGGCGAAACTGGAGGAACTGTTTGCGAACTGGCCCTTCACCGGGGTGAAACCCGGGCCGATCCCGACCGACACCAAAATGGCCGAACCCGGTGTCTACGTGGTGAACAAGGACGTCAACCAGGGCCGCGTCACCGTCCTGCTGCCGGGCGTGAAGCGGGATGATCCGGACTTTCCCGCGATCACCGTGATGAACGACATATTGGGCGGCGGCGGTTTCACGTCGCGCATCATGAACCGGGTCCGTTCCGACGAGGGACTGGCCTATGGGGCGGGCAGTTCGTTCCCGGGCGGATGGACTTATGCGCACGCCTTCCAGGCCGGATTCGAGACCAAGTCCCGGACCGTCGCCTATGCCACGCGGATCGTGCTCGATGAGATGGCCCACATGACCGAGGCCCCGGTGTCGGACGAGGAACTCAACACCACAAAAAGGTCGTTCATCGATTCCTTTCCCGGGACCTTCAACACCAAGGCGCGGATCGCGGGGCAATTCGCCACCGACGAATTGACCGGCCGGTTCGCGAAGGATCCGGAGTACTGGCAGAAATGGCGCGGCCGGATCGAAGCCGTCACCAAGGACGATGTTTCGCGCGTGGCGAAGGAGCGACTCCATCCCGACCGGGCGGTGATCCTGGTGGTGGGCCAGAAGGAAGAGATCCTGAAGGGTCACCCCGATCATCCGGTGAAGCTGGAGCAATTGGCGGGCGGCAAACTCAGTGAACTCCCGCTGCGTGATCCCCTGACGCTGGAACCGCTTCCCCCGACACCTCCCAAGCCAACCCCGTAGCCGCCGAGGTACGAGGCGGACTCCCCCCGATCCCGTAGCCGACGAGGTACGAGGCGGCCCCCGGCGGCCTCAGAAATCCGCCTCCTGACGTCGGCGGCTACGGACCCGGGGTAGCCGACGAGGTACGAGGCGGATCCGCAATCCCGACCGTCGTTCAGGGCTCGGTGGAACCTGCCGCCGCCTTTTCCGCAGCGATGGCCTCCCCGATCACGGCGAGCAATTCGGCCCTTCCCTGACGGGCCGTCACGGAGCAGGTGAAGATGTCCGGGAGTGCCTCGAACATCTCGCTGATGAGCCCCGTGAAGGCCGTGATGTTGGCCTGCACCTTCACGGGCGTCACCCGGTCGGTCTTGGTGAAAACGAGGACGAACGGGACGGAGTTGTCGCCCAGCCATTCCACGAATTCCAAGTCGATCTTTTGCGGCGGCAGACTGGAATCGATGAGCGCGAACACCAGGTTGAGATTGGGGCGGTTCGCGAGGTATTCGGACACGGCATCATTGAACCGGGCCTTGTCTTTCCGCGCCACCTGGGCAAAGCCGTACCCGGGCAGATCCACCAGACGCCAGGTACCGCTCATCTTGAAGAAATTGATGAGCTTGGTGAAACCCGGGACGGTTGACACCCGGGCCAGGTCACGCTTCCCGGAGAGCATGTTCAACAGCGAGGACTTGCCGACGTTCGACCTGCCGATGAAGGCGAACTCAGGCAGGGACTCATCCGGACACGAATCCAGATCCGGGGCGCTGCACTCAAACTGGGAGGATGAAATGTTCATGATCCGCAAAAAGCGGGGCAATGTCGCACGAAGTCCGCCTCCCCGAAACAACCATTTCATCCGGGGGCCAACGGAGGGATTGCCCACGAAACACACGGAATGGGAAAAGCCGGCCTGCCTTTGCCTCTGCCGTAGCCGACGAAGTCATGAGGCGGATCTCGCAGGGCCGACTTGGTTCCGCCTCGCCTGCCGGGGTCCGCCTCGTGCCTCGGCGGCTACGGGGCCGATCCCCCAATCATCAATCGCCAATCGCCAATCCAAAATCATCAATCTCCCCGCCCCGCCTCGCATCGCCGGTCGGCCAATCATCAATCGCCAATCGCGCGGCGCAGGGACTATTGCCTCAGCCGGTAGAACTTCGATCCGGTCCCCGCATCCACCGAGACCGAATTGTTGATCACCCCGGATACGGACGACCAATTGGGATTCGTCAGGGTGTCCGCGCTTTCCAACACAAACCCCGTCACCCCGGCATCCCACGAGATCTTGAGGCTGCTACCGGTGAGATGGGTGTTCAGCTTCGGCCGGGACACCACGCTCGATCCGGGAATCCCGGCCGCCTGCGGTCCGCCCAAGGCCACGATCTCCGCATCGCCCAATTTGCCGGAACGGATCTGTATGCTGTTCACATAATAGGTGTTCACCTCGTCGTCATGGCCCCCGTCGGAAAACAGGTGGGCCACATCGCTCAACGCGAACCTCCCGTCCAACCCGCTGCCGTCGGCGTCGGTCTGGTCCGCCGCCTTCACGCCATCGATGAACTTCGTGATCACTCCCGGTGTCTGGCTCATGTCCACCGCGAACACCACCCGATGCCACTGGCCCTGCGTCAGGTTGCCCGGATACCGCCCGCTGATGCCGATGCCACCCACCCCGGGCGACTCCTCGTGCACCGCCAAATCGGCGTCCGACTCGACACTGTTCTGGATCTCGATGAAGGCGCTGTATTGGTCGCCTTGGTGCAGGTCCGGATATAAGATGTCCGTGATCAGGGTCCATTGGTTGACCAGGGTCCCGCCTCCATTGGGCGCGATGCCGTGGTGCAGGGTATAACCCTGGACATAATTATCGGGCGGGTTCTCCGTCCGGGTGTATTTCATCACCTTGGCCGGCGTTCCACCCATGTCGGGAATGGAGAATGAGGTCGTCGTCCCGAAGCTGGTCTGGGCCGCCATCGGGCCGCCCGGGCCGTCCCCATATTCCAGATCCTGGCCCGTCGTGGCCCGGAGATCGCCGGATTCAAAATCCCATTGGCCGGTCACCCGGGTCGGGGTCTGCAACGCCGCGATCTCCGCATCACCGAGCTTGCCGTCCCGGATCTGCACGTCGTCCACATAATAGGTGTTCACCTCGTTGTCATGGCCGCCATCGGAAAACAGATGCGCCACATCGCCCAACGCGAACCGCCCGTCCAACCCGCTCCCATCGGCGTCGGTCTGGTCCGCCGCCTTCACCCCGTCGATGAACTTCGTGATCACGCCCGGGGTCAGGCTCATGTCCACCGCGAAGACCACCTTGTGCCACTGGCCCTGCGTCAGGTTGCCCGGATACCGTCCGCTGATCCCGATGCCACCCACCCCGGGCGATTCCTCGTGGACCGCCAGGTCGGCGTCCGATTCGACACTGTTCTGGATCTCGATGAAGGCGCTATATTGGTCGCCCTGGTGCAGGTCGGGATAGAAAATGTCCGTGATGAGGGTCCATTGGTTGACCAGGGTCCCGCCTCCGTTGGGCGCGATGCCGTGGTGCATCGTGTAACCCTGGACATAATTATCGGGCGGGTTTTCATTGCGGGTGTATTTCATCACCCGGGCCGGGCCGCTGGAGGGATCCGGAATCCCGAACGAAGCGGTCGTTCCAAAACTGCTGAACGTCGCCATCGGGCCGCCCGGTCCATCCCCGTACTCCAAGTCCTGGCCAAGGCTTGCCGACAGGTCGCCGCGATCAAAATCCCATTGGCCGGTGATCCGCGTGGGGGTGCCGGATCCGCCGATGCCGAAGACGTTTTGCTCGATGTTCGCGCCGCGGGCAGCCTTGGCGAAGATCCAATAGACTTCATCCGCCGTCAGCGCGCGACGCCAGATCCCCACATCATCGATCCCCGCATCGATCCCGGCCGTCCCCCCACCGGTATAGGCACCCGTGCCATCCTGCCCGATGTTCAGGCCCAATCCGGCCGACGTGCCCACATCGATGGAACTGCCGGAGAGATCGGTGACATTCGCGATGGCACCGTCGAGATAGGTGGTCGCATTCCCGGTGCGCTTGAACGTCACGGCGATGTGGTGCCAGGTGCCGCTCGCCAGCGTTCCGGGGCTTCCCTGATAGCTTTTGACCGTGTTGTTCCCACCCCCGGCAGGCGGTCCGGCAAGGTTCCAACGCAGCCCGCCATCGGCCCCCGCGGCGATACCCCAGCCGGGATTGCTGGCAAAGGCCCAATCCTTGTTGGCGATGAGCGGGAACTCACCGTTCGGCTGGGTATGGCGAACCCAGAACGAGATCGAAAAATCCGTGGCTGCCCCGAAGGTGAAATCGTCGGGGGTGCCCAACGAGACATAATTGATGACGCTTCCATCGGGCACGGTGGTCACCTGCAGGCCGCCGCCGCCGGTCTTACCGGTCTGGGTCCAGGTGGGCGAACCCATCGGGGTCCCGGAATTGCCGCTCGGGCTCAGGTCCGTGTATTGTTGTTCAAAGGGATAATGTCCCACCAACCGGTCGGTGATTCCGGCCTGGTCGGCGGTGACCACCGTCACCCGGGCCACGGCACTCGTGACGCTTCCGGAACTGTTGCCCAACACCACCTGATAATCCCCTTGGGCGGACTTCTGGGCGAACGCGGCGGTATAGGCGGGACCCTTGGCATTGGGAATGGGCGCCAGGTTCAGCAACCACTGGTAAGTCAGCGTGGGACCACCGCTCCCCTGGACGTTCAGGCTGATGACGGAGCCCGCCAGGATGGCGGTGCCCTGGGGATCCTTGGTGATCTGTGGCAACTGCGCATGAACCCCGAACGATGCGGCGAGAAGTATAATGAATGCAGCGGCACCTCGTGAAAATGAACCGCGGATGCCACGGATACAGAAAGGCCGTCTTTCAAGCCTATCCGGGCCATCCGTGTCATCCGCGGTTAGACTCCTTCTCAAGTGTCCCTGTGGCGTTAGGAATGCTACGGGCGGCCGGGAGATGACTGGCTTCATGGTGTGACAGGACTTGGCGGTGGACGCTCCATGGCACGGATGGGTTGGGAATGCCAGGGTGTTGAATTATTCGCACTCTTCGCCCCGGTATCATCCTGTCAAGGCCATACTCGGCGGGCCGGGGCGCGCGGGCGCATCCGGGCCTCGAGGGCGTGGCGCCAGGATCCGCCCCAGGCCACCCAACTTCGACCTGACTTCACCCGGGTTTTCAGGCACGGTCTGCGTGTTGTCATGAGTTCCGACTCCCACCCCGCCCCCGTCTCCCGTTCCGGCCGGTTCGGCAGCGGTCCCGCCGCCGATGTCGCCGCCTTTTCGGAATCGATCTCCTTCGATTGGCGGCTCTGGCGCCAGGATATCCGCGGTTCCGTCGCCCACGCCACGATGCTCCAGAAGATCGGGGTGCTCAGCGCCCGCGAACTCCGCGACATCAAGTCGGGCTTCGACACCATCGCCCAGGAGATCGAGGGCGGCACCTTCACGTGGAAACCCGAACTCGAGGACGTCCACATGAACCTGGAGGCGGAACTCACCCGTCGCGTCCCCGCCGGCGCACGTCTCCACACGGGCCGCTCGCGCAATGACCAGGTCGCGCTCGACATCCGTCTCTGGCTCCGGGACGAGATCGCGGGGCTTCAGGAGGATCTGCGTTCCCTGCAACGTGCCCTCGTGGAATTCGGCGCCCGCCACCCCGCGGTCATCATCCCCGGCTACACTCATCTGCAACGGGCGCAACCGGTGTATTTCGCCCATCATCTGCTCGCTTATGCCGAGATGCTCGAACGCGACGCCGGTCGGTTCGCCGATTGCGCCCACCGCGCCAACGTGTGTCCGCTCGGGAGCGGTGCCATCGCCGGATCCACGCTGCCCTTGGACCGTGAACTGGTCGCGACGCTGCTCGGGTTCGTGGACGCCAAGGGACGGCCCCGGCTCACCCAGAACTCGATGGACGGCGTGAGCGACCGGGATTTCCTGGTGGAATTCTGCGCCTCCGGGGCCCTGCTCGCCGTGCACCTGAGCCGGCTTGCGGAGGACATCATCCTCTGGGTCAGCACCGAGTTCGGGTTCATCCGGATCGCCGATTCCTATACGACCGGCTCGTCCCTGATGCCGCAGAAGAAGAACCCCGACGTGGCGGAACTGACCCGGGGCAAGTCCGGACGCGTGGTGGGCAACCTGATGTCCTTGCTGATGCTCCTCAAAGGGCTGCCGATGACCTATAATCGCGACCTGCAGGAGGACAAGGAACGGACCTTTGACACGGCGGACACGGTGCGATCCTGCCTGCGTCTGATGGCGGCGATGCTGGGACAGACCACCGTGGAACCGGCGGCCTGCAAGGAGGCGGCGTCCGATCCGTTGTTGCTGGCGACGGACCTGGCGGATTACCTGGTCCAGAAGGGGATGCCTTTCCGCCAGGCACACCATGTGGTCGGGGCGGTGGTGGCGGTGGCGGAGAAATGGGGAAAACCGCTGGACCAACTGACCCTCGCGGAATTCCAGGGCGTGGACCCGGCCTTTGGAGCGGACGTCACCGGGGTGTTCCGACTCAGCGAAGCCATGGCGCGACGTCGGATCATCGGGGCGCCCGGCACGCAGGAAGTCCGACGCCAATTGGCCGCGTGGCGAAAGCGGCTTTCCTCATAGTTCCCCGCTCACCAACTCCCCGCCTCCCACCGCGCCCGCAGGCCCGGGGACCCCGCCGGCCCATTGTAATGCCTCCAACCGCCCGGCCAATCCGGCGACCGTGGGTTGCTCGAACAGCATCCGCAACGGCACGTTCCAACCCAGCACCCGGTCCAATCGGGCCAGCACCTGGATGGCCAGCAACGAATGCCCGCCGAGCTGAAAGAAATTGTCGTCCGCACCGATCCTCTCCCGGCCCAGCACTTCGCCCCAGATGCGGGCCACCTGTTCCTCCATCAGCGTGGCCGGCCTGACGGGGTCCGCCGGTCCTCCCGCTTCCGCCTGATCCGGCGCCGGCAACGCCTTGCGGTCGACCTTGCCATTGGGGGTCAGGGGCAGGCGCTCCATTTCCACGAACACCGCGGGGATCATCGGCTCCGGCAGGAGGCCACGGAGATGCCCGCGCATCGTTTCCGGATCGGCCCGTTGCCCCGCACGCGCCACCACGTAGGCGGCCAGGCGCAGGTCTCCCGGCACCCCTTTGAACGGGATCACCGCCGCCGCCTGCACGGCCGGATGCCGCGCCAATGCCACTTCAATCTCACCCGGTTCAACCCGGAACCCCCGCACCTTCAACTGGCCATCCAATCGCCCGAGAAATTCCAAGGTGCCGTCGGACAACCAGCGGCAACGGTCACCCGTCTTATAAAGCCGGTCGGCCGGGCCGCTGCCAAACGGATCCGGGATGAACCGGTCCGCGGTCAAACCCGGATCCCCGAGATATCCCAACGCCAGTCCGTCACCCCCTATATATAATTCTCCGGCGACCCCGATCGGGACCAATTGCCGATGGCCGTCCAGGACCCGGCACCGCGTGTTGGCGATCGGCCTTCCGATCGGGATCGATCCCCGCCCCCAGGCCTCGTTCCAACGCGGGAGAGCCTGCGTGCAGGCGAAGGTGGTGCTTTCCGTCGGGCCATAGCCGTTGGTCAACCGGGTCTCCGGAAGCAGTTCCAACGCCCGTCGCACATGCGCGGGTGAAAGCGCTTCGCCGCCCGTCAACAAGTGGGTCACCGGACGCAGGAGCGACGGTCGATCATCCACGATGCGGTTGAACAACCCGGCCGTCAGCCACAGGCAGGAGATTCGTTCGTCGCGGATCACCTGCTCCAATTCATGCAGATCCGGCCGGATCCCCGGGAAGATCACGCATACCGCCCCGTGCAACAAAGGTCCCCATAATTCAAGGGTCGACGCATCGAAGGCCACCGGCGCCAACAACAGGAAACGCAGATCCGGACCCCAGGGCAGAAACCCGGTGCCCTGCACCAGGCGGACCACCGCCCGGTGCGGCACGATCACCCCCTTGGGCTGCCCGGTCGAACCGGACGTATAAAGGACATAGGCGGCATCCCCACTGTCTGCCCGTGTCGCCGGACGGGTCGGTGCATAACCGGCCAGGGTCGATTCGAGCCGGTCCAAGGCGATGATCCGAACCCCATCGCCCGCGAGTTCCGCCGGCAACGGGGACCCGGTGATCACGAAGGAAGCCCGGGTGTCGGACCGCATGAATTGGAGACGCGCGGCCGGGTGATCCGGTGGAAGCGGGACATAGGCGGCGCCGGCCTTGAGGACCGCGAGGACGGAAACCACGAACGCCACCGAACGATCCAGATGCAGTCCCACGAAGTCACCCTGCTTCACCCCGACCGCGACAAGGTGGTGCGCCAACCGGTTGGCTTGGGTGTTCAGCGTCTGGTAACTCAGGGCCCGGCCCGCCTCGACCAAGGCGGTCGCGTCCGGGTTGCGCCGGACCTGGGCCTCGAACAGGGCCGGCAGGGATTGGCCCGACGGATAACCAACCGTGGTGTCATTCCATTCCACCAGCAGTTGATGGCGCTCCGATTCCGACAGGATGGGCGCCTGGAACACCGGCAGTTCCGGTTGCCCCAGCAGGGTGTCGAGCAGCATCAGGAAATGCCCTCCCAGGCGCGCGATGGTCGCCGCATCGAAGAGGTCGGTGGCATAATGGACGGATCCGGTCCACGTCTCCCCGTCCAGGGTCAGATATAATCCCAGGTCGAACTGCGTTGATTGGGTGGGCAGGGGCCACGGAGTCACTTCCAAACCCGCCAGTGCCGCGGGATGTGCGGGGGCATTCTGCACGGCGAACATCGCTTGGAACAGCGGTTGACGGGCCAGGTCGCGTTCCGGGTTGAGCCGTTCCACCAGGATTTCAAAAGGCAGGTCCTGGTGATGATAGGCATCCAGGGCCGTCTGGCGCACCCGGGCCACGACCTCCCGGAAATCGGGTTGCCCGGAAAGGTCGGTGCGCAGGACCAGGGTGTTGACGAAAAAGCCGATCAGGTTTTCCAACTCCACCCGACCCCGGTTCGCGATCGGGGTGCCGACCACGATGTCCTCCTGGCCGCCCAGGCGCGCCAACAGGATCTGGAAAACCGCCAGCAGGCTCATGAACGGGGTCACGTTCTCCCGTTCGTTGAATTCCCGGAGCCGGATTCCCACGGACGCAGGGATGACCCAGGTCTGACGGGCGCCCCGGTGGGAGGGATGGAGGGGACGTGACCGGTCGGTGGGCAACTCGAGGGTCGGGGAATCGGTTAATTGCTCCCGCCAATAATCCCATTGCCGTTCCAATTCCGCATCCTGCAACCAGCGACGTTGCCAGACCGCATAATCGGGATATTGGAGCGGCAACGGTGGCAGCGGGTCGTCCAAGCCCAGCGAATACGCCTGGTAAAGTGCGGACAATTCCCGGTGGAACACGGAGCCGGACCAGCCATCAAAGACGATATGGTGGCAATGGATCAGGAGGAGGTGCGTCCGGGGGGCCAACCGGAACACTGCCACCCGAAGCAAGGGTCCGCGGTCCAGTTCATAGGGTCGCCCGCGTTCCGCCCGCAACGCCGCGGCCAAGGCTTCTTCCCGGGCTCCCTCCGCCCATCCTCCCAGGTCCACCAGCGGCACCTCCACCCGGCATTCCGACGCGATGACCTGGACCGCTCCCGCGCCCTCCTGGACAAACCCGGTGCGCAGGCTTTCGTGACGCGCGACGATCCGGTTGACCGCCCGTTCCAAGGCGTCGTGATGGAATTCGCCCGAAAGGCGCAGCGCCTCCGAGAGATGATATCCGGTGCCCTTGCCTTCGAGTTTTTCCAGGAACCACAATCGCTGTTGGGCAAAGGACAGCGGCAAGGGCCCCTCGCGGGTCACGGGCCCCAGCGGCAGCATCCCGGCGCGGTGGCCCGACGGGAAACGGGAAAGCTGGCCCGCCAACCCGGCCACCGTCGGGAATTCGAAGATCGTCCGCAGCGGCATCTCCACGCCCAGTTGGCTCCGGATCCGGGCCATCACCCGCGTCGCCAACAAGGAGTGGCCGCCCAGCGCGAAGAAGTTCTCGTGCACACCCGCCCCCCGCACCTGAAGCACCTCCTCCCAAACTTCCAAGAGCAACGCCTCCGCGGGGGTGCAGGGGCTCGCCTCCGCTGCGTCAACGGGCCGACGCAACGGGGCCTGGGCCGCCAGCGCCGGGCGGTCGATCTTGCCGTTGGGTGTCAGGGGCAGGCGCGCCAGCCAGACGAACGCCGTGGGCACCAGATGCTCGGGCAACCGCTGTCCCAGAAATCCGGAGAGCACCGCCGGATCCGGTGCCGTCGCCGGGTCGGCGGCCACCATATAGGCCACCAATTGCTTCTCCCCCGCCCCGGTCCCCCGGGCCGCCACGACGCATTCCCGGACTCCGGGAGCCCGCTGCAGCACCGACTCCACCTCGCCCGGTTCGATCCTATATCCGCGGATCTTCACTTGGTCGTCCCATCGCCCCAGGAATTCCAAGTCGCCGTTCGGCTGGCATCGGCAACGGTCCCCGGTCCGGTAAAGACGGGCGCCCTCGCGAGGGTCGAATGGGTCCGTGATGAATTTTTCCGCGGTGAGTTCCGGCCGGTTCAGGTAACCCCGCGCCACGCCGGCGCCCCCCAGATGCAGTTCGCCCGCCACCCCGATCGGCACCGGCCGGAGCTGCGCATCGAGGATATGGGCCGTGGTATGGGCGATGGGCCGGCCGATCGCGGGCAGCGTGGGCCACGACGCCGGCGGTCCCGACAGCGTCAGCGCCGTCGCCACATGGGTCTCGGTGGGGCCGTATTGATTGACCAGGACCGCGTCCTCCAATTGGCCGAACAACGCGCACAGGGTCGGCGTGATGCGCAATTGTTCCCCCGCGGTGATCACCTCCCGCAGCATCAACGGCGGCCGTCGCGAATCGACCCATTCACCCGCCAGGGCGTCCAGGACCACAAACGGCAGGAAAACCCGCGCGATGTTTTGTTCCCGGATCACGCCTGCCAGAATCTCCAGGTCGCGCCGCGTCGCCTCCGAAACCAACACCAGAATCCCCCCGCCCGCCCAGGTCGCGAAGAGTTCCTGAAAGCTGACGTCAAAGCTCAGCGACGCGAATTGCAAGGTCCGGTCTCCCGCGCCGCATCCGGATTCCCCGAGTTGCCACGCCACCAGGTTTTCCAGCGTGCGATGCGGCACTTGCACCCCCTTGGGCCGTCCCGTGGATCCGGACGTGAAAAGCACATAAGCCAGGTCTGCGGGCGAGTTGACCGGGGCCGGGCCCTCGACCGGCCGGGAGCGGATCCCGGCGTCGTCCACACACACGGTCGCGAATCCGCGGGAAGGCAATCGCCCGGCCAGTCCCCGTTGCACGACCACCCATTCCAACTGCGCATCGTCCAGCATCCATTCCAGCCGGGCCATCGGGTAGGCGGGATCCAAGGGCACACAGGCTCCGCCCGCCTTGAGGATGCCCAGCACGGCCACCGGCAGGTCCAACGAACGTTCCACGCAGATCCCCACCAACCGGTCGGGACCGACACCGAGCGCCCGGAGATGATGGGCCAGTTGGTTGGAGCGCGCGTCCAATTCCCGGTAACTCAGCGATCCCTCGGCGAACACCGCAGCCACCGCATCGGGGGTGTTCGCCGCCTGTTCCACGAACCATTCGTGGATCCGTCCCCGTCGCGCGAAGTCCCGTTGGTCCGGGTTCATCCCGGCCCCCAATCCACCCGCCAGCGCCTGATTGCGCTCGGCTGCCGAAAGCAGGGGCAGGTCCGAAAGGGTGCGCTCCGGATTCTCCAAGATCGCCCCGAGCAACGTCTCATAATGCCCGGCCATGCGCCCGATCGTCGTCGCATCGAAGAGATCCGGGTCATATTCCCAGCGCGCCTTCAACACCCCGCCCTCCTCGATCAGGATGACCGACAGGTCGAACTTGGCGGTTTCGGATTCCAATTCGATCGTTTCGATCCCGATGCCCGGCAATGCCAGCGCTTCGTCGGGCACGTTCTGGAGGAGGAAAAAAACCTGGAAAAGCGGATGCCGGCCGGGATCGCGACGGGGCCGGAGTTCGTCGACAAAACGCTCGAAAGGCAGGTCCTGGTGGTCATACGCCTCCAGGATCACCCGCCATAATCCTTGGAGAAACCGGTGGAACGGCGGGTTTCCCGACAGGTCGCCCCGGATCACCAGCGTGTTGACGAAGAACCCGATCAACCCCTCCAGGTCGAGGTGATTGCGATTCGCCACCGCCGTCCCCACCGCAATGTCGGTCGGTCCGGCCAGACGGTGGAGCAGGACTTGGAACGTAGCCAACAGCGTGGCATACAGGCTGACATTCTGGCGGCGCGAAAACTCGTTGAGCCCCGCGACCAACGGTGCCGGCAGCCGGGACACCCACATGGCCCCGGACGACGTGACCACTGCCGCACGCGGGCGGTCGGTGGGAAGCTGGAATGATTCCAGTCCGGCGAGCCGGTTTTTCCAATAGGCCACCTGCGTCTTCAATCGGTCGCCCCCGAAATGCTCCAACTGCCAGAGGGTGACGTCGGAATATTGCAGGGCCAATTCCGGCAGGGGTGACTTCAGCCCTTGCACCAAGGCGGCATAAAGTGTGGTCAGTTCGCGGGTCAGCACCCAGCGGGACCAACGATCGGACACCAGATGGTGCATCGTCAGCAGCAGGACATGTTGCCGGGGATCCAACCGGATCAGCAGCGCGCGCAAGAGCGGTCCCTCTTCCAGGTCGAACGGTCGGCGGGCCTCCTGCCGCAACCGGCGCTGCAATTCAACCTCGCGATCAGCCTCCCCGACCCCCTCCAGGTCCACCCACGACGGGCTCATCGTCACCGGCGCCAGGATGACCTGCCGCGGGGTTCCCTGGGTCGCCCGGAACACGGTCCGCACCGATTCATGGCGGCGGACAATTTCCGTCAGGCTCTGGGAAAGAACCGTCCGGTCCAGAACCCCGCGCAACCGCAGGGCCCATGGCAGATTCTGGACCGCACTGCCCGGGGTGAGCTGTTCCAGAAACCATAACCGCTGCTGGGCGAAGGAAAGCGGGAGCCCGTCCCGACGGGCTCCCGATTCCAAAGTGGCCCCGACCGGCCCGATGGACCCCTCCTTCCGCGACCCGCCCGACACCACCTGGGCCGCCAACCAGGCGATGGTCGGGTTTTGGAGGAATTGCCCGATCAACACCTCCACGGCGAACGTCCCACGAAGACGCGACAGGACGCGGGTCGCCGAAAGGGAATGGCCACCGAGGTCATAAAAATTGTCCTGTCCGCCGATGACTCCGACTCCCAGCACTTCCTTCCAAATGGCTTCGATGGCGATCTCCAGCGGCGTCTGCAGGGCACTCTCTCCGGACGGCGCGACCGGGAGGTTCCACGGGATCAAGGAGAGGGCCTGCCGATCCAACTTCCCGTTCAGGGTCCGTGGGAGCGACACCAACGGTATGAAAGCCGACGGCAGCATGGGTTCGGGAAACCGCCGCTGCAGATGATGTCGCAACTCCGCCGCCGTGGGCACCTCGTTTCCCGCCGGCACGATGAACGCGATCAACCGGGGTTCGCCCCGCTCATCGGTCCGCACGGAAACCGCGGCGTGGAGTAATCCCGGATGTTCGCCCAACACCGCCTCGACCCCTTCGATCTCCACGCCGACGCCTCGGATCTTGACCCGCAAATCCCGCCGTCCCACGTGCTCCAGACCCCCGTCCGCGCGCCGGATCCCCAGGTCCCCCGTATGAAAGACCCGATCCCCCCCGTCCCACCCGGCCGGACCAAATCTCAGGGCCGACAATTCAGGCCGGTTCCAATATCCGGTGGCGACCCCCGGGCTTCGGACCGTGATTTCACCGACCTGATCGATGCCGACCTCGCCGCCCGTCGCGTCGATGAGGCGGAGTTCGACGCCGGGCAAAGGCCGACCGACGGGGGCCGACTCCGATTCAAGCACGGTGTCGTGATCGAAAAGCTGGGAGGCCATCATTCCCGATTCGGTGCACGAGATGACATTGGCCAGGCGGCAATCGGGGATGAAATGCCGGCGGTAAGCTTCCACGTCGCGACGGAGGACCGGTTCACTGGTCAGGCAAACCAGGCGGACGTCGGGAAACATCTGTGCCGGGTCCAAGGGGCGCCTCTGGGCATCGTGGGAAGGCGGGCCATGGGAGAAGCGGGGCGGGTAAGAAAACCCGCCCTCCCAAGGCGGTCGCGACAGCTCCGGGAGGGCGGGTTTTCCTACCCGCCTTCCCACGATCTCCAGAGGCGCCCGATCCAAAGTCTGCGCGAAATGTCGGAAGACGGAGGACGGCGACGAGAGCACGGTCGCCTGTTGTTCCAGCAGCCAGCCCGCGAGGCTTTCAATGCCGCGCTCCCGGAGGTTGAACGCCAGGATGGTGGCCCCATTGAGCAAGGCCCGGAACAGGTTGGCGATCCCGTTGCCGGTTGCGGGGGACGCCAGGAAACAGAATCGGTCCCGGGCCTCCAAGGCATGGGCATCGGCAATGAACCTCGCGTTCCACACCATGTTCTGGTGCCGCCGGATCACACCTTTCGGCTGGCCCGTGGAACCGGAGGTATAAACCAACAGCGCCACGGCATCGGCCCGGACCACGAAGCCCGGATTCCCCTCGGGCCAGGTCTTCCCCGGATCCTCCGTTTCCAACAGCACACCGCCGCCCGGGACGGTTGCCGTGGGATTCACGGCCCCGGCCCGGTCGGTGATGAGCAGTTCCACGGCGGCGTCCGCCAGAATGGAAAGCGCGCCCTCCTCCGGTCCCTCCGCGTCGAGCAGGACGGCGGTTTTCCCCGCCTTCAGGGTCCCCATCAGGGCGGCCACCTGGGGCCCGCCCTGCCGCATCCGGATGCCCACCCGCTGTTCCCCCGGAGGAGTCCGCGCCAGGATCGCGTGGGCCACCCGGTTCGACCTCCGGTTGAGAGCGTCGTAGGAAAAGCTTTCCGATCCGGACCGATAGGCGATGCGGTCGGGATGAAGCCGCACCTGGCGTTCGAAAAGTTCCCCGATCGCCGGTCCGGATCCCGAGGGCGTCTCTCCGGGAATGAAAATCATATTATATAAACCGTCTGCGTGCGGGTGTGGAACTCGCGGTCGCCGATCCCGTGCTCAGGAGGACCGATCCCCGACGCCTTCCAACCCCCAAACGGGAGATCCACCTCCGCGCCGGCGGTGGATTGGTTGATCTTGAGGATGCCGGCCCGGACCTCGGACAGGAACCGCCGTTGCAACCCCGGTGAACCCGAGAACAAGGCCGCCGCCAACCCCTGCCGGACCCCGTTGCATTGCCTCACCGCCCCGTCCCAATCGTCCGCCGACTGCACCACCAACACCGGCCCGAACGTCTCCTCCTGGACCAGTTCGTCCCGGGAATCCGTCACCACGGCCACGGTGGGCGGATGATAGGCACCCACCCGCTCCCACGGTTCCGCCAACGCGTCGGGTCGATGCGGTGTGAGCCACCGGATGCCCCGCGCGCGGGCCCGCGACAACAGCGCCACCACGCGGTCCCGCGCACCGATGGAAATCATCGGCCCGACCTCGGTGCCGACCTCCAAGGGATCCCCCCAGGACAGCCGGCCGACCGCCGCGATGAGCAGGGCGAGAAACTCCCCGTGGCACCGCTGCTCGACGATCACCCGACGGTTGGCCGTGCACCGCTGGCCCGCCATCCCGAACGCCCCCTCGGCGATCCGCGCCGCCGCCGTCGGCAGGTCGGCATCCGACCACACGATGGCTGCGTTGTTGCCGCCGAGTTCCCCTTGGAGCGGGAGATGCCGGCGGGCGCAGGTTTCCTGGGCCGAACGACCGGCCCCCAACGATCCCGTCAACGTGACCGCATCCACGTCGCCCTTTGCCATCAAGTGCCGGGCGGTGGACGCATCCCCGAACACCAAGTTGACCACGCCGTCAGGGATTCCCGCCGCGCGCAAATGTTCCATCACCCGGACGGCCACCGAAGAACCCGCCGGGGCCGGTTTCCAGACCACGGTGTTCCCATGGATCAACGCGGCGCCGATTTTTCCGACCGGGATATAAAGCGGGTTGTTCCAAGGCGTGATCACCGCCATGACCCCGACCGGGCATTGCCGGATCACCCGCCCCGGAGCCGGACGAACCTCCATGTCCTGCGCGGCCCGGCCCGCCAGTGCGCGCAATTGGGCCGCGGCGGCAGTCACCTCTTCGCGCGCATGGCGGATCGGTTTGCCCGTCTCTTCGGAGATGTCTTCCGCCAGGGACGCATCCGCCAGCAACTGGTCCGCAACCGTCTCCAAGAGCAGGGCACAAGAACGGCCTTCCGCGGATGCCCAATTCCGTCCCGCCCGCCGAGCCGCCGCCGTCGCATCCGCAATCTCGTCCGCACCCGCCACCGGCACCGGGGTCAATTCCAATTCCGTGCACCGGGGGGAACGACGGAGCAACTTGATCCCGGACGGACGGTGGAGCGGCGATCCGTCAATGAGGGCGACCGGAAGTCCGATCAGGCCCGAGGTCACCGCCCCCGGGATCTCCGTCGTCGTCGCCGAAGCCAACCGCTGCAGCAACGGGTCCACCGACTCAAACTGCGCCGCCCGGTCCTGAAGCCAGCGTCGGGTGATGGCGGCATGCACCGGGTCGTCACTGGTGACGGCATCGTCGGCGACGCAGACGGGGTATCCGCGCTCATAGGCATCGAGCACGGTGGCACGGACACAGCCATGCAAATGAATGCCTGCGATGATGAGAAAATCGGCGTTGGCAGCGGTGAGAAGGGGGTGCAGCGCCCCGGAACCGAACCCGCTGAAGAACTGCTTGTGGACGATCGCCTCGCCGGCCCGGGGCTGCAAACCGTCCGGCGGCCGATGCCCCTCGGACCCTTCCACGCACGACCATTTTCCCAAGGCTTTCCAATGCGGCATCCGGGAGTCCCGGGCGCGGTCCACCGTGGTCCACACATGCACCACCGGGATCCCGAGCGCACGGCATCCGGCCAGCAGGCGGATCGCCCGTTCGACGACCCCATCGGCGGCGGGCTCCAGTCCGGGTGCCGCGAGGTAATCCCTTTGAAAATCGACCAGGAGAAGGATCGGTTTCACGTCATGCCGCAATCGGGTGTGGGGCCCGTATCGCCTCCGCCACCAAGCATCCGGTCTGCCGGGTGCCCACGGTCCGGCATCCGGTTTGGGCCAGGTCACCGGTCCGCCAACCCGCGCGCCAGACCTCGCGCACCGCGTCATCGATCCGATCCGCCGCGGCACCGAGCCCGAAACTCTCCCGCAACAACATCGCGAGGGACAGGATCTGGCCCACCGGATTGGCGCGGTCCGAGCCGGCCAGGTCATAGGCCGCCCCATGGTTGGTCTGGTAAAAGGCGCAACCGTCGGCCCCGAAGTTCCCGCCATAAGTCAGGGCGCGCGACCCCACCAGCAGCCCGCCCAGGTCGGACAGGATGTCCCCGAAAAGATTGGGGGCCACCACCACATCGAATTCCCGCGGATGTTGCAGCAATCGGTAGCCGGCATAATCCACGTCCATGAACGTGCATTCGACCCCGATTTCGCGGGCGATCTCCCCTCCACAATCCCGCCAGAGCCCGCTGATGGAGGGAGTCCCCGCCTCCTTGTAAATCACGGTCAGGTTGCCGCGTCGTTGCCGGGCGATCCGGGCCGCCGCCTCGATCACCCGCCGGACCTGCGGCTCGGTATAAGAGAACGAATGGGTCCCCCGGCGCGCCTCCCCCGGCTTGGACTCCAATTCCCAACTGCCTTGGTAGATCCCCGCGGCACCCTCGCGCACGACCAGGACATCCACCCCGGACGTGTGCTCCGGCTTCATCCGTCCCGCACCGGACAATTCTTCCGCAACCCGGATCGGACTCAATTTGCAGAACAGGTCGAAACGCTGTCGCAGATCATAGACATAACGTCCGCCGCCCGGACCGCTCAGGATCGCACCGCCCCGCGAGAAAATCCGGCCGCAGAACCCGATCACGTCCCCGGACAGGGCCTCGCCACAGTTTTTTTCCGCGACCCGCCCGATGTCCCCGCCGAATTCGACTTGGAACGTGAGATCCTCGGCGGCACCCACGGCGGCCAGGACTTCCAACGCGCCATCGACGACTTCCGGTCCGATCCCCTCGCCCCGCAGGACGCCCAACAGAAACGGTGATCCCACCGGGGCGCGCAGCCGCGGGGAACTGCCGATGCTGTCGCTCCACCGTCCCGATGGGGGAACACCGTTGGCCAATACCTCCATGATCATTTCACTGCTTTCAGTTTCCGATTCCAAGTTGCCCTCTTCCTGGGTTTTTTTTGATCACCCATCCTGACGTAGGTGCAAACCCCCATACTCGCGTAAGGAGAAGCAGGATGCGATGAGGACTTTTCCGAAAGTCAGGATTAGGACGCGGCCGGGCATCGTGCGTAGGCGGGCGATTGGAGAAGCGGGCGGGTAGGAAAACCCATCCTCCCAGGGCGGTCGCGACAGCCCCGGGAGGGTGGATTTTCCAGTCCGCCCCTCCAAGGTTGGGAGGTCGTTGCCGGGCGGATCCAGGGGGCGGGTAGGAAAACCCGCCCTCCCGGGGGCCTACCCGGCCCGCTTGGCCGCGAGAGCCTTGCGCAACCGCTCGAGCGGCAGCGTGTTGATCACGTCGTCCCGGGTCAGCCACCCCTTGCGCGCCACCCCCGTCCCCAGCCGCAGGAAGCCGAAATGTTCCAACCGATGCGCATCGCAATTGACCACGCACTTCACCCCTTTGGAACGGGCATATTGCCATTGCCGCCAATCCAGGTCGAGCCGGTACGGATTGGCGTTCAGCTCGATCCAGGTGCCCGTGGCCGCACACGCGTCGATGACCGCCTGCAGGTTCACCTTGTAGGCGTCCCGTTCCAGCAACAGGCGGCCCGTCGGATGCCCCAGCAGGTGCACCTGGCGGTTCCCGGCCGCGTCGATCAACCGCCGCGTGTTCTCCGCCTCCTCGCCCGACGGCACGTGCAGGCTCGCCACCACCACGTCGAGTTCGGCCAGCAGATCATCCTCCAAATCCAGCCCGTCCTTGAGGATGTCGACCTCGACCCCGGTCAACAGCCGGAAGGCCGATCCCTCGTCGGCGAACCGGCGGTTCAGGTCGGCGATTTCCTTCAACTGTTCGCGCAACCGCTGGGGATCCAGTCCGTTCGCCTGGAACGACGCCCGCGAATGGTCGGTGATCGCCCAATAGGCCAGCCCCAGTTCCTGCGCGTGCGCCGCGATCTCGGCGATCGCATTCCGGCCGTCGCTCCAGGTCGAGTGGTTGTGCAGGGAACCCTTGAGCTCGGTCCATTCGATCAACCGCGGCAGATGATGGGTCTCGGCGGCGGCGAATTCCCCGTGATCCTCGCGCAATTCGGGCGGCACATAATCCAGGCCCAATTGTTTATATAATTCATCCTCGGTCCGGCAATCGATCCTCAGGGCCGGGTCGCGCGTCTCCTCCTTGGCCCGGAACAGCCCGTACTCGTTCAACCGCAGGCCGCGCGCGATCGCCCGCTGCCGCATCACGATGTTGTGCTCCTTGCTGCCCGTGAAATAGGCCAGGGCAAAGGCGTATTCGGCATCGTCCACCACCCGCAGGTCCGCCTGGATGCCCTCCCCGTCCAACGTAACGCTCGCCTTGGTCTCGCCGCGCGCCAGCACCGAGCGCACCCCGGGTAGCCCGACGAAGAAATCCAGCACTGCGGCCGGCCGCCGGGTCGACACCACGAAATCAATGTCCCCGATGACCTCCTTCCAACGACGCAGGCTCCCGGCGGTGCTGCATTGGACCACGTCGGGATGCTCCCGCAAGGCGGCGAGGATCGGTTCCGCGGCGGCCAACGCGGCCATCAGGCGGTGGCGGGACGCAAATTGGGCCCGGAAAGCGACCGCTTCCAGGATGCGCGACTGGGACTTCTCGCCGAACCCCTCCAGGGCGGCCACGCGCCCGGCCTGGCAGGCGACGACGAGGGAAGCCACCGAGTCGACACCCAGCTCGGCATGGAGTTTCCGGGCTTTCTTGGGGCCGAGCCCCTGAAGTTGGAGCAACTCCAAGAGCCCGGGGGGCACCGACGCCCGCAATTCCTCGACATAGGGCAGACGGCCCGTGGTGACCAATGTGGTGATCTTTTCCTGGAGCGCATCCCCGATCCCCTTGATCCCGCTGAGCCGCTCCTCCGCGACCAGACGTTCCAAGGGTTCATTCAGACCCTCCAGCGTCCGGGCGGCATTGTGATAGGCCCGCGTTTTGAAGGGATTCTCCCCCTTCAATTCCAGCAGGGTGCCGATCTCCTCGAGCACCGCGGCCACCTGATCCTTATCCATCGGGAGAACCTGCCGGGGCCTTCAGCCGGTGCAAGCGGCAAGTCCTGCGTCTCCAGGCAGGAGAAGTGTCCGTAGCCGACGAAGTCATGAGGCGGATCTGGCATGGCCTGCCGGGGTCCGCCTCGTACCTCGGCGGCTACGGGATTTGCCGCGGTCATCCGGTTCAGTGCGAGCCGGCGAAAATCCGCGCCTCCACCTCCGTGATGTGACCGTCCTTGTTGGTGTCCGCCTCGGCAACCGCCCGGTTGAAGGCCCGGTTGGGTCCGGTGACAACCCGACACCTGCGGTAGGGCGAGGTTCCACCCGAGCCGCCCTGATGGCATCCATGGCGACAGTGTCAAGATGTGCCCCGTCCGGAATTGCCCGCCGCGCCCTCACCGCGCATCCTTTCCCCATGGCCGTCTGGCCTCCCTATCCTGATTTCTTTCTCCTTCGCGCCGCCCGGGGTTGGCTCGAGTTGGGGAACCATCGCGAGGCGGAGGCCGAACTCGCGCAGATCCAACCGGAACACCTCGGGATGCCGGAGGTCTTGGAAGTCCGCTTCCAGGCCGTGGTCGGCCAGAAGCGCTACCCCGAGGGCTTGGAGATCGCCCGCTTGCAGGTCCAGGCCGATCCCACCGATCACCGCGGCCACATGAACCTCGGCAATGCCCTCTTCTGGCTGGACCAACCCCAGGCCGCCTGCGAGGTCGTGTCGGCCGTCCTGACGAAGTTTCCCAAGATCTCCGCCCTCCCCTATAATCTCGCCTGTTATTGCGTGCGCCTGGGGCAGCCGGACCAGGCGCGCGAATGGCTCGACCGCAGCATCGAGGCCGGTCGCCGCGAAAACATCATCGCCTACGCCCTGACCGATCCCGACCTGCGCGAACTCTGGGACTACGTGCGCAGCCTGTCGGGCTGATCCGGGCTTCCCATCCGTCGCCGCCGGGGGAAGAATGCCCTCATCATCCCATGAAACCGATGCGCCATCGTGCCGGTCGGATCCCGACTGCAGCGTTCACCCTGATCGAATTGCTCGTGGTGATTGCGATCATCGCGATCCTGGCCGGCATGCTCCTTCCGGCCCTGGCCCGGGCCAAGGCCAAGGCACTCCAGACCAAGTGCATCTCGAACAACAAACAGGTCATCCTCGCCTTCCATATGTACGCGGATGATTTCCGCGACTTCTACCCGGTGTGCAATGACTGGGCGTCCGCCGGCGGCACCAATGGCCGCTACGATGTCTTTGTCGCGATGACCAATCGTCCGCTGTACCGGTACCAGGGGAGTCCGTTGATTTTCGCGTGTCCGGCGGACAAGGGGGATATATTCCGCGAGAAAGTGATCGGCGATTTCAAGGCGACCAACTGTTTCCGGCAATACGGGACGAGCTATCTGATGGAGTGGGCGGTGGACTTTGCGCGGACCCGGCGGGTGACCGGGGACCATAACAACCCCACGGCCCCGCAAGGCACGCCGATCAAGACGTCCGAGATCGCGTTGAGTGCGGCGAACAAGATCGTGCAAGGCGATTGGCCGTGGCATCCGAACCGGGGTTGGGACGACCCGAAAAGTCGCTGGCACAACTACAAGGGCCGCAGCCTCTCGGTCCTCGCCTTTGGAGATGGCCATGCCGAGGGATACAAATTCCCGACGATCAAGGACACCGACCCATATTGGAGCAAACCGCCCGACCCGAACCATCTCTGGTGGTGACTGGGGCGGGGGATGAAGGATGAGGGATGAAGGATGAGGGATGAGGGATGAGGACCGAATCGTGGCAGCGCATGGGAATGCGCCTCAGTTCCGAGCCCACCCCCGCCTCCCTCTCTTCCTGAAGAACGAAGGGTTTGGAGTTCCGGCTTCAGCCGGTCTGGTCGCGCAAGTAACAGGACTGGGGAGCGAAGGAGAGTCGGGGAGAGGAGACCCCGCAAGCCGTCCATCGTCCATCGTCCATCGTCCATCGTCCTCGCGTCTCGTTCTCGTCCTCGTGTCTCGTCCTCGTGTCTCGGGGCCGATCGAGGAGGACGAGGGCCGAGGACGAGAAGCACGAGTACGAGGACCTCACGAGAACCCGACCCCTCTCCCTACCCTCTCCCCGCTCGTTCCTCACGGGGCGACCAAATCGTGGCAGCGCATGGGAATGCGCCTTGGTCTGTGAGGATTGGAACAGGAGAAAGCAGAGGTAGCAGAGAAACGAGCCTCTGCGCTCTCTGCTGCCTCCTGTTAAGGTCCTGACTTCGCCGAGCCTCTGATATTCTGAAGATCCGAGGCTCCGTGGCTCCGTGGCTCCGTGGCTCCGATCTCCGATCTCCGAATCCCCCCCTCACCGCCGGACGGTGGTGTTGTCCGACCACCAGATCACGTCGACGGTGGAATTCCCGGCCGGGACATTCAGGGCCATGGTGCCGGTGTACGTGGCCGGGGCCTTGATCTTGGAACCGATCCACTTGTGAATCTCGGCGTGACCGTCCACGAAGGAGAACCCGCACGCCCCGTTGTGGAAACTGGCCGGGAAATCGATGATCTGCGCCGAGGTGGCCCCGATCTCCGCCATCTTCACCGCACACGCTGCGTCATTGATGCTGTCCGGATGTTCGTCCACGAAGACCCATGTCTTGGACGGGAGCACGATGTCCTCCTCCTTCGCAAACACCTTGTACGGGGGATTGGGCAGCCAGCCTCCGTTGTCGAAGGCCTGGCTCATCGAGATGCTGCGGATCCGGGGCGTGATCTTGGCCTTGCCTCCGGGCAATTTGCCGTTCGCCGCCTTGTCAGCCGGGCATTTGTAAATGGCGGTCGACCGGCCCGCATATTTGAAGAGCGGACCGTTGGTGACATACGAGAGGTTGGTGTTGGCCGGGCTGGAAAAGTCGAGCCCACCCTCCATCCAGACCGGCCGACCGCCCGTGGCAAGGGAGGCCACGAGCCGGCCTGAGTTGTCGTCCGTATAAAGCTTCCAGGCCAGCATGAGCTGGCGCCCGTTGTTCATGCACAGGATGCCCTGGGCCTTGGTCTTGGACTTGGCCAGCGCCGGCAGGAGCATGCCCGCGAGGATCGCGATGATGGCGATGACGACCAGCAACTCGATCAGGGTGAAAGCCGACGGGCGGGGAATCCGGGCGGGCGTTTTCATGACAGGAGGTGGCCTTGAGTCGACTACAGAAACCGCGAGAGAAGCAATCTCAGATCAGGATTGGTGCCGGCGGAGGGACTTGAACCCCCATTCCCTTGCGAGAACCAGATTTTGAGTCTAGCGCGTCTGCCATTTCGCCACGCCGGCAACCTTGATCACCCATCGCTGGGGAGCCTCATGCGGCCAAAAGTTACCAAAGGCCCGCCGCCTCGCGCAAGCGTCCGATTCAATGAAACTGGAACAACAAGGGGCGCGAGGGGCGCGGACTGGAACACGTTGGAAGTTGACTGACCCCGATTGTCGGACAATTGTGTCCGACATGACCCGAGTTGAACGGCGCACCTTTCAGCGGAACCCAGCCGAATGGCTCAACCGCGCCGAGGCGGGCGAGGAGATCGTCATCCAGAGCCGGGGCCACACACCGCTCAGCCTCCGGGCCGGCAAACCGGTCCCGGTCCGCCCCCGGCCGGTGGGCGACTGGGACGATCACTTCCGATGGGTGCGCAGCCGGCCCCCCCTGACCGAGTCCGAGTTCCAGACGCTGACCCGGCGGGACCGCTAATGGATTACGCCGATACCAATTTCCTGGTGGCCGCCCATTTCGAGGTACCCGGCCACACCGACGTCGTTGAGCGCTACCTCAGACGATCCACACGCCCCTTCGTCGTGGGCGAATTGGCAGAGTTGGAGTGCCGCAGTGTCTTCGCCCGCAAGGAGCATCGGGCCGACGGTGAAGCGTGGCGGGCACTGACCGCCAGGTTGGATGCGGGCGACTGGCACCGCGAACCGGTAAGTTGGGAGCGGGTGATGGCGAAGGCCCGCGAACTCATTGACCGTCATTCCCCCCGGATCCAAGTGGGCAGTCTGGACACGTTGCATGTCGCGGCGGCATTGGTGGCCGGTTGTTCGACTTTCCTGTCGTTCGATGTCCAATCGAATGCACGTGTGTTGGCCGCCTCGACCCGGCTCAAGGTCTGGCCCGAGCTTTCCGCCGCTGAAAAGGGACGGAGATGAAGGATGAAGGATGAAGGATGAAAAGCAGGTCTCCCTCTGTTCCTGAGGAACCGGAAACGTAGCAGCGCATGGGAATGCGCAATCGGCCCGTCCTGGGCTCTCTTCCTGAGGAACGAAAGGTGCCGCGGGGCTCCCGTAAGGTCCTTGTCCTCGCGTCTCGTCCTCGGCCGCCTCGATTTGCCCTTCATCCTTCATCCTTCATCCTTAATTCTTCATCCCCTGAATTTCCCCCATCGACGGCGCACGCCAAAGACGGATCGCGCCGTCCTGGCAGGCCGCCGCCAGCCATTCGCCGTCCGGGGAAAACGCCAGGGAATTGACCTTCATCTTCCGACCCCGCAGCACGAACATCTCCTGCCGCGTCTCCACATTCCAAAACCGCACGGTCGGATCTTCACCGCACGTTGCGATCGTCCGCCCGTCCGGCGAAAACGCGGCGCACGTCACGCTCCAATTATGCCCGGGCAACAATGCCAGGTTGCGCCGGCTCGCCACATCCCACAGGCCCAGTTTCCCGTCCCAACCCGCGCTCGCCAGGGTCTTGCCATCCGGCGAAAACACCAGGCAAACCACCCAATGCCGGTGACCTTCCAAGGGGGCGAGCCGACGGCGCTGGTCCACCTGCCACAGGTCGATGACGCCGCCGGATTTCTTGCCGGAACTGGCGGCGATACGGCCGTCCGGTGAGACCGCCAAAGCCGTGGGTTCCCCCACCTGCTCACCAATCACGGTTTCCGGCGACGTCGGCGAACCGCGCCGCACAATCCGGTGATTCCCCGGCCCGCTGACGGTGTGCACCAACGTGCGGCCGTCGTCGGAGAAAGCCGGCAGGTTTCCCAACGCGATGTTGGTGATGAACTGGAGGCCCGGCACCGCATAGAACCGGAGCTGTGCCTCGAAGCTGACCCCCACGATCTTTCCGTCCCGCGAAAAGCCCAGGTCGCTCTTATAGTTGCCGCTGCCATTGTCAACGACGGCGACTTCCGCCCAGCCGTTCCCCTTCCGCTCCCAGAGTTTCAGCGTGGCGGGATCGGCCTGGCTCGTGGGGCCGGCGGATCCCGGGTCCCGCGCACTGCTGGCGAGATACCGCGAATCCGGCGAAAAGCGGACCCCGAACACCGCCGCCCCATGCCGGATCACCGGTCCGTCGCGCGGTTGCAGGGAAGGATCCCAGAGACGCACCGTCAGGTCGTCGCCGACCGACACCAATTGCTTCCCGTGATGCGCGAAGGCCAGGTCGATGACGAGATTCTCGTGGCCCACCAGCGTCACCGGTTCGAGCTCGCCCGCCACGTCCCGCAGGATGATTTCGCCACTGCGCAATCCGGACGCCAACACCCGGCTGTCGGGGGAAAACGCGAAACAAATCTGGTCGATGCCGCGGGCATCCAGTGCGGGCAACGCCTGCCCGGTCCCGAGGTTCCACAGGCGGACCGACGGATCGTCGGGCGCGGAGGCGGCCAGCCACTTTCCATCCGGGGAGAGCACGGCCGGCGCGGAATTCCCTTTGAAACAGGGGTATTCGCGGGGCGCCCCGGGGTCCGAGATATCCCAGCAATGAAGGGAATCTGCGAGCCCGCCGAGGATCAGTTGCCGGCCATCGGCCGAGAACGTCACGCCCAACGCCAGGGGGATCCCGGTCCGCCACCAGGCCAACTGCACCGGCGCACCGTCCGTCAGACTCCACAAGCCCGCCTCCCCGCTGCAGGCACCCGCCAACCGGCTGCCGTCCCGCGAGAACGCCAGTCCGTTGACCCATCCGCCGAGCGAACCCACGTGCACCTTCTGCCGCGAGGCAAGATCCCAGAGATGGATCTGCCCGTCGGCACCGCCCGTCGCCAGGGTGAGCCCGTCGGGCGAAAGGGCGAGACTGTGAGCCGTCATTTCCCGCCGGTTCTCGAACAGGTTGGTGTGCGCCTGCCACGACCCGGCTTCCTTTCGCGACGCCACATCCCACACCTTCACGACCCCGTCCTCGCCGATCGCGAGGATGCTTCGGTCGTCCGGGGAAAAAGTGATGCCGGAGATCCCCGCCTCGTGGCGCCCGATCGTTGTGATTTCGTCCCCGTGACACTGGCTCATCAGGTGGCGCCATTCCCAACCCCGCATCAAGCTCTGCTGCGGCGAGTCCACGATGCCTTGGAGCCGTGACCGTGCCGCGACCAGATCATGTTCCTCCAACGCCTGCCGGGCCAACCGCACCCCGGCGACATAAAGATTCTGTTCACTGCGATCCTGGGCGCGACGGATGCGCACGACCGCAATCGGTGAACCGATGACCACGACCAGCAGCAGCAGCAACGCCATCGAAAGCGCGCCCGCCAGCCCCGGTTTGCGTCGCACCCATTTTCCCAGCCGCGCCAGGGTGCCGACGGGCCGGGCCAGGATGGGTTCGTGGTTCAGCCAACGCTCCAATTCCTCGGCCAGCGCCTCAGCCGATCCGTAACGCCGTGCCGGTTCCTTTTCCAGGCACTTCAGGCAGATCGTCTCCAGGTCGCGATCCACCCCGGGATTTCCGGCCGACGGACGACGGGGTTCCTCGTCCAACACCCGCCGGGCCGTCTCCAGCGAGGTGCCACCGGCAAAGGGCGGCGCACCCGTCAGCGTTTCATACAGCACCGCGCCCAACCCATACACGTCGGCGGCGGTCGTGACCGCCCGGGTGTCGCCGCGCGCCTGTTCCGGTGACATGTATGCGGGCGTGCCCATCACCGCATGGGTGAGCGTGAGGCTGCTGTCCCGCTGGAAGAACTTGGCCAGTCCGAAATCGGTCAGGTGCGGTTCGCCCTGTGCATCGAGCAGGATGTTGCCGGGCTTGAGATCCCGGTGCAGCACCCCGCGTTGATGCGCGAAATGCACCGTGCGCGCCACCGTGACCAGCATCCGGGCCGCCTGACGGGTCGGCATCGGGTTCCGTGCGAGGGCTTCCCCCAGCGTCGGTCCGTCGATGAAGGTCATGCTGAAGAAGTGTTGCCCGTCGTGCTCCCCGATCTCGTGGATGGGCACGATGTTCGGGTGATCCAATCCGGCGGCGGCCTCAGCCTCGGCCTTGAACCGCTTGATGAGATCGTGGGACGCCAGCACGCCGGCGCTGATGAGCTTGAGGGCGACCACCCGGTTCAGGCTGATCTGGCGGGCCTTGAAGACGGTGCCCATGCCGCCGCGCGCGATTTCCCCCAGCAACTCGTGATCGCCGAAATAACGGAGGCGCTGGAGCTCGGACAAAGTGGGGGCATCCGGTTCGGTGGATTCGACGGGGTTGTCCAAGGCCTGGCGAAACTCGCACGCCGGACAAAAACCTTCCGGGGCGTTGACAGGCAGCGCCGTCCGACAGACCGGGCATGGGGCGGGTCGGGTCACGGATGAGTTGACCCGATGTTCCCTGGGCACCGGGAAAAAGCAGTTGAAAAAAATGGAACCTGCGATGGCGGGCGGGGAAGGATTGGAACAACAAAGGGTGCCACGGGTGGGGAGAAGTCCTCGTGTCTCGTCCTCGTGTCTCGTCCTCGTGTCTCGTCCTCGTGTCTCGTCCTCGTGTCTCGTCCTCGTGTCTCGTCCTCGTGTCTCGGGTCTCGTCCTCG
>JANYCC010000227.1 GCA_025360495.1 Verrucomicrobiota bacterium
GCCGTTCCGACCGGTCCCGTCAGGCGCCACCCACCCGAGCCCGATCGCCCCACACTCTTCTGTTGCGGCTCGGGTGGAACCTCGCCCTACCAAGAACATCGCTCCGCCCGAGCCGCTTGGGAGACCGGGCCCGTGCACCGAGTTTTCGGTTGGCCAAGCCGGCAGCGGCGGCCAGCATGCCGGCGTGTTGCAAAAGTTGAGGTTTTCCGCAGTGCTCGGCATCTTCACCGAGACCTTCGGCCTCGGGCGCGGTGCAGCGACGGCCGCGGTTTCATTGATCGTCCTCACGCTCGCCGGGGCGGCCTTCCTCTTCTTCAAATCGGCGCCACCACGCTCCCTGGTCATCACCAGCGGACCTCCGGGCAGCGTCTTCGAACGTTATGCCCTGGGCTATTCGAACACCCTCGCCAAGGACCACGTGACGGTGGAGATCGTCACCTCCCGTGGCTCGGAGGAAAACCTGGCCCGCCTGAGTGCAAAGGGGTCCCGCTACGATGTCGGATTCGTCCAAGGCGGACTGAGCCCGGCCCATCCGTCGTCGGGGAAGGAGCGTCCGCTGTTCTCGCTCGGGAGCATCATGTATGAGCCGTTGTTCGTGGTTTGCCGCGCGTCGTCCACCGCGGTGCTGCTCTCGGATTTCTCAGGCAAACGGCTGGCCATCGGCTCGCCCGGCAGCGGATCGCTCGCGGTGGCCACCACGTTGTTGGGGACCAACGGCATCGTCGCCGGGGGGCCCACCACGCTGCTCGAGGTGAGCGGCGACGAGGGCGTGACCAACCTGCTCGCCGGCACCGTCGACGCCGTCTTCCTGATGAGCGATTCAGTCTCGACCAACACCATGCGCCGCGTGCTGCGCAATCCGGATTTCAAGATTTTCGATTTTGTCCAGGCCGCGGCCTATACGCGCAAAATCCCCTACCTGAACCAACTCGAAATCCCCCGGGGCGGGTTCGATTTCGGCAAAGACCTCCCGCCGCACGACCTTCACCTGCTCGGGCCGACCGTCGAACTCATCGCCGGCGCCGAACTGCATCCGGCACTGTCGGATCTCCTGCTCGAGGCGGCCAAGGAGCTTCACATGAGGGCGTCGCTGCTTCAGCGCAAGGGGGAGTTCCCGGCACCGCTGGATCATGAGTTCAAAATCAGCCCGGCCGCGACCCGCTACTATAAGACCGGCAAAAGCTGGCTGTACCGCAACCTGCCCTTCTCCGTGGCCGGGGTGGTGGAAGGGGTGATCGCCCTCATCGTTCCCATGGCCATCGTGCTCATCCCCGGCCTGAAGCTGATCCCCGCGATCCTGCGATGGCGCGTGAAGCTGATCCTGTTCCGTTGGTACCGGGCGCTGCAGTCGGTCGAACGCGGGCTCTACGGAACGGTCTCGCCGGAACAGCGGAAGGAATTGATGCACCGCCTGGACCACATCGAGGCGACGGTCAAGGACATCAAGGTCCCGGCCTCTTTCGCCGACCAATTCTACGCTCTGCGCGGGCACATCACTTACGTGCACGAGAAGCTCGATGACCTCGTCACCCACCCCGTGTCCTCCAAGCAGTGAACGAATCTTGTTTGAACACCCCCCGCACATTGCCCGATCTGCTGGACCGCGCCGCCCGGCACGACCCCGACGCTCCGGCCCTCCGCGCACCCGGCCGCGACCCACTGGCCTATCTTGCCCTCCAGGAACTCGCGGCCGACACCTCGACCTTCCTGGGTTCGCGCGGCTGGGGACGCGGTGACCGCATTGCGATCGTCCTGCGGAACGGCCCCGAAATGGCCGCGGCTTTCCTGTCGGTCGCGTCCGTTGCCGCCTGCGCCCCGCTAAATCCCGACTATCGCGAGGCCGAATTCACGTTCCATCTCGCCGATCTTGGAGCCCGGGCCCTCATCCTGGAATCCGGCGTCGATTCCCCCGCCCGCAAGGTCGCCCATGAACAGGGAATCCCCGTCCTCGAACTCGTTCCCAACCCGCCTCGGGGCGCCGGATCCTTCAGCCTCTTCGGAGGGACCGCCACCGGAGTGCGACCGCGAACGAATCCCGAACCGGACGACATCGCCCTGCTCCTCCACACCTCGGGAACCACCGCGCGCCCCAAACTGGTGCCGCTCACGCAGGCGAACCTCTGCGCGTCCGCCCATCACGTCAGCCAGACCCTGCGTCTCGGTCCCGATGACTGCTGCCTGAATGTCATGCCGCTGTTCCATATCCATGGGATCATCGGCGCCGCACTGTCCTCGTTGTCGGCCGGGGCCAGTATCGTGTGCGCCCCCGGATGGGATCCGGACCGGTTCTTCGCGTGGCTGACAGAGCCGGGAGCGACCTGGTACACCGCTGTTCCGACGATTCATCAGTCGGTTTTGGCGGCGGCCCGGCAACGCGCCGGAGGATTTTCCCACCGCCTCCGGTTCATCCGGTCGTCCTCGGCCCCGCTGCCGCCCTCGGTGATGCACGATCTCGAGCAGGTCTTCGGGGTGCCGGTGATTGAATCCTACGGAATGACCGAGGCCGCCCACCAGATGTGCAGCAACTCCCTGCCACCGGGAATCCGCAAGGCCGGTTCCATCGGGCTTCCGGCCGGTCCCGAGGTCGGCGTCATGGATGCCGCGGGCGAAGTCCAGGGCCCGGATGTGACCGGCGAAATCGTCATCCGCGGACCGAATGTGACGGCGGGTTATGTCGACAATCCGGCGGCGACCAAAGAGGCCTTCACGGACGGTTGGTTTCGGACCGGTGACCAGGGATACCGGGACTCCGACGGCTATTTCTTTCTCACGGGCCGGCTTAAGGAACTGATCAATCGCGGCGGGGAAAAAGTGGCGCCGCGCGAGGTCGATGAAGCGCTCCTCGGCCACCCTTCCGTGGCCCAGGCCGTCGCCTTCGCGGTCCCGCATCCGCGCCTTGGGGAGGACATCGCCGCCGCCGTGGTCCTGCATCCCGACAGGACGGTGACCGTCACTGAATTGCGGCAATTCGCCCTGTCCCGTCTGGCGCCGCAGAAAGCCCCCAGCCGTTTCCTGATCCTGGGGTCCATCCCCAAGGGACCGACCGGCAAGCTGCAACGGATCGGTCTCAGCCAGGCGCTCGCGGCCCACTTCGAAGTGCCTTTCCTTCCGCCCGAGACCCCCGTCGAAATCGCGCTCGCCGCCGTCTGGAGTGAGCTGCTCGGGTGCGGAAGGATCGGCCGGCTCGACAACTTTTTTTCGCTCGGTGGCGACTCCCTGCTCGCCACCCGGGTGCTCGCGCGGTTGGGCGCGATGTTCGCCGTGGAACTTCCCCTCGGTTCGCTGTTCCAAGGCCCGACCCTCGAGGAACAGGCGATCCTGCTCGAGAACCTCCTCATCGACCAACTCGCCACCGCCCCGGCCGATCCACCCCGCGCCCCGACGAACGGGTCGATGAACGGGTCAACGAACGGCTCGGAAACCGTTCCCCATCGATAGGCCATGATCGATCGGAACGCATTGGCAGACCGTCGCGGTCGGTTGTCTCCCGACCAACAGGCGCTGCTCGATCGTCGCATTGCGCAGGCCGCGTCGAAAACCGATCCCGGTCGGCGGATCCCCTCGCGATCGGGATCCGACCCCGTCCCGCTCTCCTCGGCCCAGGAACGTCTGTGGTTCCTCAACCAACTGGAAGACCGATCCAGTGTTTATAACCGTCCCGCCAACCTGAGATTGCGCGGTCCGCTGGACGCCTCCGCCCTGCGCCGATCACTCCAGGAAATCGTCCGCCGGCATGACGTGTTGCGCTCGTGTTTTCCCATGGTGGGCTCCCGGCCCGTCCAGCGGATCAACGGGGACTTCCAGATCCGGCTCGACGGGATCGACCTGCGCCCGTCCCCCGACGCGGTGCGGGAATCGGAGGCGCGCCTGCAGTTAAACACGGAGAATCACCGGCCGTTTGACCTGGCCACGGGGCCATTGGTCCGGGCGTGCCTGTTCCGGTTGGCCGACGAGGAACATTGGCTGGCCCTGACCTTCCATCACATCGTCTTTGATGGGTGGTCGGAGAGCATCCTCTGGGAGGAACTGGGGGCGCTCCATAAGGCGTTCGCGAACGGCCTTCCGTCCCCGCTCCCGGAACTGGGCCTTTGCTATGCCGATTACGCGGCCTGGCAGCGCTCCTGCCAGATGGGACCGGAAGCACGGCGCGACCTTGCCTACTGGACACAACAACTGGCCGGGGTTCCGTCCAGCCTGGACCTGGCCACCGATTTTCCCCGCCCCCGGGTGACGGGCTTTCGCGGCGCCCGGCATGACCTGCATCTCAACGGTCCCCTGGTGGAAGCCTTGCGCGAACTGGGCCAATCGGAAGGCGCGACGCTGTTCATGGTGTTGCTGGCGACGTTCCAGGTGTTCCTGTCGCGCCACGGGGGACAACAGGACGTCTCCGTCGGCACGCCGATCGCCGGCCGTTCCCAGCCCGAACTGGAGGGATTGATCGGATGCTTCATCAACACGCTGGTGCTGCGAACCGACCTTTCGGGCGACCCGACCTTCCGCGGGCTTTTGCAACGGGTGCGGGACGTCACGCTCGGGGCCTTCGCACACCAGGAATTCCCGTTTGAAAGGCTGATCCAGGGGCTGAATCCCGCGCGATCCCCCAATCGCACCCCGTTGTTCGAGGCCATGCTGGTCCTGCGAAACACGCCGACCCGGACCTTGGAACTGCCCGGGCTGGAGGTCAGCCGCCTGCCGGAAGAGATCCGAACGTCGAAACTCGACCTGACCCTGACGCTCCAACCCGAAGGCCCGGGACTGGTCGGAGCGCTGGAATACTCCACCGATCTCTTCCAACCGGCCACCATCGCCCGTTGGGTCGACAGCCTGCACGTGCTGCTCGCCGGCATCATCACCGACCCCGGGTGCCGGATCTCGCGTCTGCCCCTGTTGTCATCGGGCGGCCAACACCGGATCACGGTGGATGGGAACCGCACCGAAACCGGTTGGACCGCCGGCCCGTCGATCGGCGGGTTGCCGCTGTTGACGGAGGCGGAACGGCGGCAGGTCCTGGTGGAATGGAACCAGACCGAGACCGATTATCCCAAGCACCGGTGCCTCCATGAATTGTTCGAGGCCCAGGTGAAGCGGACTCCGGAATCGGTCGCGGTGGAGTGCGGCAACGAATCAGTGACTTATGCCGGATTGAACACGCGGGCCAACCGATTGGCCCATCATCTCATCGGGTTGGGGGTGGCGCCCGGCCAACTGGTGGCCCTCTGCGTCGAACGTTCTATTGGGATGGTCGTCGCGCTGTTGGCCACGCTCAAGGCCGGGGGCGCTTATGTGCCGCTCGACATCGCATATCCCAAGGAACGGCTGGCCTTCATGCTCGCGGACACCCGGGCCCGCGTGCTCATCACCCAGCGCGGGCTCGTCGCACAACTCCCGGCCCACCGCGCGGAAGCCCTCTGCCTGGAGGACCTGCCGGCCGAAGGTCCCGGGCACGATCCCGTGTCCGGCGTCCGCCCCCATCATCTCGCCTACGTCATTTACACCTCGGGCTCCACGGGACAGCCCAAGGGGGTGCTGCTGGGACACCGTGGAGCCGTCAACCTCATCACGTCCATCCGGCGCGACCCGGGCTTTGGCGGGCAGGATGTGATGCTCTCGGTCACCACGCTGGCGTTCGACATCGCCACGGCCGAGATCTTCCTGCCCCTCTGTTCCGGCGGCCGCCTGGTGCTGGCCAGCCGCGAAGTCGCCGCCGACGGCACCCGCCTGCTGGCCCTGCTCCAATCCTGTCAGGCCACCTTCCTCCAGCCGACCCCCGTAACCTGGCGGATGTTGCTGGAAGCGGGTTGGCAAGGCAGTCCGCAGCTCAAGATGATCTCCACGGGCGATCCGTTGCCCCGTGAGTTGGCGGCCCGACTGCTCCCCATGGGCGCGGGCCTGTGGAACTTATATGGTCCCACGGAGACCACCATCTGGTCCACCGGTTGCCGGATCACCGACCCCGCCCTCCCGATCAGCATCGGAAGGCCGCTGGCCAACACCCGGGCTTATATCCTGGATGCACGCCTGCAGCCCGTGGCCATCGGCACGACGGGCGAATTATACCTGGGCGGCGACGGCCTGGCGCGGGGTTATCTCAACAACCCGGAATTGACGGTCGAGAAATTCGTCCCGAACCCTTTCGCCACCCTGGATGGCTCGGCCCGATTATACCGCACGGGCGACCTGGCCCGCTGGGGACCGACCGGGATGATCGAATGCCTCGGACGCATCGATCACCAGGTCAAGCTCCGCGGATTCCGCATCGAACCCGGCGAAATCGAGACGTTGCTGACCCAACACCCGGGGGTGCGCGAGGCGGTGGTCCTGTTGCGGGAAGACCGTCCGGGCGATCCACGCCTGGCCGCGTACCTGGTCGCGGCACCGGCCGAGGCACCCCCTTCGACCGCGGATTTGCGCCGGTTTTTGCACGCGAGCCTGCCGGAATACATGGTGCCGTCGGTGTTCGTGTTTCTCGACGCGTTCCCGATCACGCCCAATGGGAAGTTGGACCGGAAAGCCTTGCCGGTCCCGGTGGCCGAACGCTCCTTTCCGAAAGGTTCAACCCCGCCGCGGACACCGACCGAGCGGGTGCTGGAAGACATCTGGGCGGAGGTGCTGGGACTGGATGCCATCGGCCTCCATGAAAACTTCTTCGAACTGGGCGGCCATTCCCTGCTGGCCATGGGGGTGATCGGCCGGGCCCGGAACCGCCTCGCCATCGACCTGGCCGTGCACACCCTGTTCGAGGCGCCGACCCTGGCGAAATTGGGCGCCCGCATCGACGCCGCACGCGCCGACCCGCCGGCGATCCCGATGCCTCCGCTCCGTCCCCTGCCCCACGATGGTTGCCGGCCGGTGTCGTTCGCACAGGAACGGATGTGGTTCCTCGACCAGATCGCGCCCGACCGCCCGACTTATATAATTTCATCGGCCGTCCGGTTCCGCGGACCGCTGAACCCGGCGGCGCTGGAACGGAGTCTCCGGGAGGTGATCCGCCGTCACGAGGCGCTGCGGACGACCCTGACCCTGGGCGACGGCGGGCCGCAGGCCGGGGTGCTCGGGCCGGAGTCGTTCCGGCTGCCAGTCACCGACCTGCGGGGCCTGCCCGGGCCGGCCCGGGAAACGGAGGCGCGGCGGCGGGCGGAGGAGGAGGCGGCCCGGCCGTTCAACCTGTCGCGGGACCTGATGCTGCGGGCCCAATTGCTGCAGTTGGGGGATCAGGATCACGTCCTCGTCCTGGCGACCCATCATATCGCCTCCGACGGTTGGTCGCAGGGGGTTTTCGACCAGGAATTGTCGATCCTTTATACGGCGTTCTCCCGGGATCAACCGTCGCCCCTGCCCGGATTGCCGATCCAATACGCGGATTATGCCGGGTGGCAACGGGGCTGGCTCGAAGGGGCGGTGCGCGACCGGCAGATCGCCTATTGGAAGGGGAAGTTGGCCGGGGCACCCACCCTCCTCGAACTGCCGACCGATCATTCCCGCCCACCGGTCGCGGGTCATCAGGGCGCGCAATGGGAAATCGTGCTCGATGCGAAACTGACCCGGGCCCTGCATGCGCTGGCCCGCCGTGAGGGTGTGACGACCTTCATGACGCTCCTGGCCGCCTGGCAGGTGTTGTTGTCGCGGTACAGCGGGCAGGAGGACCTGTCGGTGGGCGCGGCGATCGCGGGCCGCAACCGGACGGAACTGGAGGGATTGATCGGGTTCTTCGTGAACACGCTGGTGCTGCGGACGGACCTGTCGGGGAATCCCACCTTCCGGGAGTTGTTGGCCCGGGTGCGCCGGACGACGCTGGAAGCCTATGCCCACCAGGATCTGCCTTTCGAGAAGCTGGTGGAGGAACTCCGTCCGGAACGCAGCCTGGCTCATGCCCCGTTGTTCCAGGCCATGTTCGTCCTGCAAAACGCCCCGTCGCCCCCGCTCCAGTTGCCCGGCATCACCGTCGAACCCCTGGCCGTCGGGAATGCCACCGCGAAATTCGACCTCACGTTGTCGTTGGGCGAACAGGATGGCCGGCTTCAAGGCACGCTCGAGTACCGCACCGATCTGTTCGGGTCCGCGACCATCGGAAGGTTGGCCGCGCACTTCCAAACGTTGCTGGAAGGGATCGTGGCGGATGCCGGCCAACCGATCGGCGCGTTGCCCATGCTCAGCACGGCGGAGCGCCGGCAGATCCTGGTGGAGTGGAACCAGACCCAAACCGCTTATCCCCGGGAGGAATGCCTCCACGGATTGTTCGAGGCGCAGGTGGCGCGCACGCCGGATGCCGTCGCGGTGGTCTGCGGCGATGAGTCGGTCTCTTATACCGGGCTGAACACGCGGGCCAACCAACTGGCGCACACCCTGCGCGCCCACGGCATCGGACCCGGATCCCCCGTCGCGTTGCACCTGGATCGTTCCACCGATTTCATCGTGTCGGTCCTGGCGGTTCTGAAATCCGGGGGATGCTATGTGCCGTTGCCCGTGGAATTCCCGGCCGCCCGCCTGCGCCATATGCTGGAAGACAGCCGCGCGACGCTCGTGATCACCCGCGTCACCCTTCCCCAGGACTTGTGCCCGCCTTCCTGTTCCGCCTTCGATCTGGAAAGCCCGGACCTGCTGACCACGCCCGATCCTGTCGATCGTCCCGTCCTTCCGGGCACTGCCCCCGCGACGGCCTGCCAGGCGGCTCGGGTGGAACCTCGCCCTACCGATTCAAAGTGCCCACCAGCGGGGTCCATTTTGGTAGGGCGAGGCTCCGCCCGAGCCGACCCGGTGGCATCCTTGGAGACAGAGTCAGAAGGTGCCCCGGCCGATCGGGCGGTGGCGACACGGGCAGACTCCCTGGCCTACATCATGTATACGTCGGGCTCGACCGGCCGTCCCAAAGGGGTGGCGGTCCCGCACCGCGCCGTCTGCCGGTTGGTCCATGGGCAACATTATGCCGATTTCGGTCCCGGCCTGCGCACGCTGTTGCTCGCCCCGCTGGCCTTCGATGCGTCGACCTTCGAACTCTGGGCCCCGCTGCTCCATGGCGGCACCTGCGTGGTTTTCCCGGGGCGCCAACTCGACTTGGAGGTGCTGGGAACGCTGGTTGAACGCCAACGGATCAACTGCCTGTGGCTGACGGCCGCCCTGTTCAACGAGGTCATCGACCTGCGCCCGTCCCTGCTGGCGGGCGTCGCCCAGGTGCTCGCCGGCGGCGAGGCCCTGTCCGTCCCGCACGTGCTCCGGGCGCGGCAACTCCTGCCCCACACCCGCCTGACCAATGGCTACGGTCCCACCGAGTGCACCACCTTTGCCTGCACCCATCCCATCGGCGCGGATGAAGTGTTCGCCAACGGCTCCGTGCCGATCGGTCGCCCCCTGGCCAACACCACAGCCTATGTGCTCGATCGGAACCGACAACCCGTCCCGGTCGGCGTCCGCGGCGAATTATATATGGGGGGCGACGGCCTGGCGCATGGTTACCTGCATCAGCCCGGATTGACGGCCCGGAAATTCATCACGGATCCGTTCGGGAGCCGGCCCGGCGGCCTCCTTTATAAGACCGGCGACCAGGCATGCTGGCGATCCGATGGCACCCTCACCTTCCTCGGGCGGATGGATCAACAGGTCAAGATCCGCGGGTTCCGGGTCGAACCCGCCGAAGTGGAGTCCACCCTGGCCACCCATCCCGACGTGGGCAGCGTGGCGGTGGTCGCACGGCCGGACTCCACCGGCACCACCGAATTGGCCGCGGCACTGGTCCCACGGCCCGGCTCGGGGCTGAACCCCGACTCGCTCCGTTCCTTCCTGAAGGCGCGCCTTCCGGGCCCGATGATCCCGGCCGTGCTCGAACTCTGTGAACGCCTTCCCTTGACCCCCAGCGGCAAGGTGGATCGCGCCGCCCTCCGGCTTTCCATCGGCCGCCAACCCGTGCCCCCTTCCCAGGCCGCGGCACCCCGGACCGGACCCGAACGGCGGTTGTTGGAATTATGGTCCGAAGCCCTCGGCCGGACCGATCTCGGCATCCATGATAATTTCTTCGAATGCGGCGGCCATTCTTTGCTGGCAATCCGACTGGTCACCCGGATCGGCCAGGTGTTGGAAATCCCGTTCCAGATCGTCGATCTCTTCGAACACCCGACGGTCGCCGGCCTGGCAAATCACGCCGAACGGCGCCGGACCGGATCCGAAAAGGGACGGCACGCCGCGTTTCGCGGGACCGGCACCGGCGCCCCGCTCTTCCATGTCCCCGGCCGTTTCGGATTCGAGTTCCTCACCCCCCGGCTTGCCGAATGCATCGGTGCCCTGCGCCCCTACTTCGACGGACTCCAGTTTCCGGGACTGGATGGACGCTCGGAAATCCCGGAGGACGCCGGGGTCATCGCGGAGGATCTGGTCCGGCAGATTCAGGAGATCTGGCCCGCCGGACCCCTGTGCCTCTCCGGACATTCCTGGGGCGGCGTCCTGGCCTATGAGGTCGCGTCCCGTCTGGTCGCGGCGGGGCGGACCGTCGAATCGGTCATCCTGCTCGACAGCGTCGTCCCCGGCTCCGCCCGCAGACGGCCGCTTTCAGGCACCTTGAAAGTCCTGTGGCAGAGCCTGCAGTCCTTGGAACCCGGCACGCGTCGCCGGTTTCTCTGGGAAATCTCCCGCAACAAGGCCCGCGCCCTGCTCCGCAAATCTCTCCGCCGTTTCGCCAGTGAGGACCCGGGAACACCCGTTCCGGCCGGGAACCCGGCCCAACCCGTCGAAAGCAGCGTTCTCTGGGACGCCACCGAAGTCGCCTATGCGCATTTCCGACCGGGTCCCTATGACGGCGATGTGGTGTTGTTCCGGGCGACGGTCCCGTTGCCGAACGAAGCCCTGCGCACGGAACAACGCCCGCTCAACGGCTGGGGGGACCTGGTGCGCGGACGACTCACGGTCTTCGAGGTGCCCAGCATCCATTCGGGTGTCTTCAAGGAACCCATCCACCCCGATGTTTTCCCCCGATTGCGCGAAGTATTGGCAGTCGATCGCGGGATCCACCCCAAGCCCACACCGACTGAAAGGCCATGAATCCCCACGAGCTCCACCAACTGATCGCGCCTGATGTCCAACTCGGACACGGCGTGCGCATCCATGGATTTGTGAATCTCTACGGATGTGAGATCGGCGATGAATCGATGATCGGCACCTTCGTGGAAATCCAACGCGGGGCCCGCATCGGACGCCGCTGCAAGATCTCCAGCCACACCTTCGTCTGCGAAGGGGTCACCATCGAGGACGGGGTCTTCGTCGGACATAATGTCACCTTCATCAACGACCCGATGCCACGCGCCACCACCGCGTCCGGCCAACTCCAGGGGACCGCGGATTGGCAATGTTCGCCCACCGTGGTCCGTCGCGGGGCGTCGATCGGGTCGGGCGTCACGATCCTCTGCGGGATCACGATCGGGGAAGGTGCGATGGTGGGCGCCGGCAGCGTGGTCACCAAGGATGTCCCGGACCATGCCGTGGTGGCCGGCAATCCGGCCCGCGTTCTCCGCCATCTCCCGGCGGCACCTTCACAGAAGAGAATGAAGGAAGCGAAGCAACCACCGACCTGAAGCAGCCTCGGGAAGCCTCGCCGCCGGGTCACCCCCGGGTGAATGCCGGACCCCTCGCACGCCAGATTTCCTTCACTTTTTCGCGCACCCACATCCGCCCTTTTCTCGCGAATTCCGCCGGGATTTCCCGACGTCGGTCCAGTTCCCAGCGGATGCAGACGAACCGGAGATAACCGTCGATCGCACCGGCCTGCGAAGCCGAAGGAACCAGGGCCCGTTCACGCTGGTACCGCGACCAGAGATAAACCGGGTGCAGGCTCGGGGGATAATTGGTGAGGATCCGGAACTCCGCCCATTGCCAGGGCTCATCCGACAACGCCCCGACCTGTCCCAAGACCTCCGCGGGAATCGGTGCCCCATGCTCCGACACCAGATATCCCAAGGCGTGCCGGACAACCACCCCGACGTGGAAATCCCGGACGCAACCCACGAACTCCCCCCAGTCCACCCCGGCGCCGGCATTCCGCAGGATGGCCATCGAATCCACGATCCAACGCAGGCCCGGCACCCGGCTCAGGGGAACGCCATGGACCATCGCATGGAAAAGATGATGGGTCGTGGAAAGCGTCCGGAATTCGCGACCCTGCAACACGAACGGACACGAGCCCTTCCAGAATCGATCGTCCAATCCCGGGTCCACGCCCAGGTGCAGCAGTTTCCAATGGAGATCGATTTCCTGCCCGTCCCCATGGGCGAAACCCCAGCTGTGATTCTGGCGGAGATGGAAGCGGACGAGCGTCGCCGGATCTTTTTCCGGACGCGCCGTCCATCCCTGCGCCGCGACCCATCGGATCGCGTCTGTCGCCCGCGCGTGCGGCACCAACAGGTCGCCGTCACCCATCGGCCGCAGCGCGTGGTCGCGGTAATAGAGCTCGGCCACGGGCGCCCCTTTCAGCAACAGGATCGGAATCCCCTCCGTCCCGAGTCCCTGCGACAACTCGCCCAAACGCCGGAAAATCTGCTGCGACCGCACCCAACCCCACCGTTGCAAGCCACGGTAACGGCCCGTGTTCGGGTCATCCCATCCGAAGCGCACGACCTGCCGGAGCAACAGCGGCATGAGCCGCATCGAGGCGAGGTCAAGCCCATCGAAATCCTGCACCCCGCGCCAGGCCCGCCACGCCGTTTCCGCCTCCGCCGCATCCTCCGCGAGGCAGGCCCGCAGCAGCAGGCGCTGGGTCGGATCCGGCCAACTCGGGGCGTCGTACGACAGGGATTTCATGATCGGTGCACCGGGACCGGGTGGCAGACAATGCAGCAACTCCCCGGAAGGAAACAAAGAAAACGCAGCCGTGGCGCATTCCCATGCGCTGCTACGATCCCCCTCGCCCCGCGAGGAACGAGCGGGGAGAGGGCCGGGGAGAGGGGCCGGCCAATCATGCAGCACTCGTCCTCGTGTCTCGTCCTCGGCCCTCGCCCTCCTAGATCGGACCCCGGGCTTCAAAATCCGGAAACGAGACGCGAGGACGAGACACGCGGCACGGCCTTCCCTCTTTCACGGATTGGCTTGAGAATCCACCACACCAAAGTCGATCATCCGGGTCCTCCGTGATTCATTTCTGGTGACTCTCACTGGGGCGCTCCGATGCCATCCCATAACCCGCTCGTCAGCATCATCCTCCCGACCCGAAACGGGGAACGCTTCCTCGACCAGGCGCTCGACTGCGTCTTTCGGCAGGACCATTCACCTTATGAATTACTCGTCATCGACGATCACTCGACCGATCGCTCCGTCGAAATCGCCGGGAAGCGTCCGGGCGTGCGATTCCTCCCCAATCCCGGCAGGGGCGTCGGTTGCGCCTGGAATGCCGGGATCCGGGCGGCCTCGGGCCCGTTGATCGCCTTCTTCGCCCAGGACGATCTGTGGCCCCCCGATAAGCTCAGCCGTCAGGTGGCATGCCTGTCGGAACAACCCGACGCCGATTATTGCGTGACGTGCAGCCACACCTTCCTCGAACCGGGCGATTCTCCGCCCGCCGGCTGCCGGACGGAACGTCTGGGACGCGACGACTTTGCGTTGCTCATGGAGGCCCTGATGGTCCGCCGACCAGTCTTCGATCGCATCGGGGGTTTTGACGAGGCGCTGACGAGCGGACAGGACTTGGATTGGTTCTCCCGCGCCAGTGACGCCGGGCTCGTCATGGCCAGGCTCAACGAGGTTCTCTTGCGACGGCGAATCCACAGCGCCAATTCCACCTTCGATCCCCGGATGGCCCGGGAGGGAAACCTGAACCTGCTGAAGATCGCCCGCGCATCGATCCTCAGGAAACAACAGCGTCCGGATGCGGAATGATCACGATATAATAATATAATGATATGCCAGCCGATTCCCCGACCGTCAGCGTCGTCATCCCGGCCTTCAACGCCGGGAAGTACCTGGATGAATCGATCGGTTCCGTCCTGGGACAAACGTTCTCCGACCTGGAAATCGTGGTCGTGGACGACGGTTCGACCGACCGGACGGCCGACCTCGTCCGCGCCTACGGGGGACCGGTCCGATACCATCACCAATCCAACCACGGCGTCGGCCATGCCTGCAATCGCGGGGCCTCGTTGGCGCGCGGCGAATTCCTCGCCTTCCAGGCCGCGGACGACCTGTGGGCCCCCACGAAACTGGAGCGCCAACTCGACGCCTTCCGACGTCAACCCGACCTCGACATGGCGTTCGCGCACGTGCTGCAGTTCGTCAGCCCCGAGTTGACCGATGCGGAACGGGCCCGGGTCCATTGTCCCGTCCAACCGATGCCGGGCTATCTGGCCGCCGCGATGCTGGTCCGACGGGTCGCCTTCGAGAAGGTGGGACCGCTGGCGACTCATGTTCAGATCGGCGATTTCATCGATTGGTATGACCGTGCGCGAACGTCGGGGCTCCGGGAAATCATGCTGCCCGAGGTCCTGCTGAAGCGCCGGATCCACACCACGAACCTCTCGATCCGGCAACGCAACGAGGGCGCCGAATTCGCCGTCGTCCTCAAAGGCATCCTCGATCGGAGGCGCCGTGCCGTAGCCGCCGAGTTACGAGGCGGAACCGGTCCCACCCCGTAGCCGACGAGGTACGAGGCGGACCCC
>JANYCC010000229.1 GCA_025360495.1 Verrucomicrobiota bacterium
ACCCCACTCCCCTTCCACAAGCCGCCCAGAACCCCCTCGTTCAGGGTCCGTTTGAAACCGTCGATGTCCGTATAATTGGTCCGCCCCACATAGGAATTCGGACAGATATTATTTGAGGCGGTGGCCAGATCCCAGATGCTCCCCGGTTGGGCAAAATTCAGGAAACGGTTGATCGCATTGGCCGAGGGGCTGTAGCGCGACGGATTGAGCGTCGCGTCGAACCGGCCGCTGACCACCTTCGTGCCGGTCAACTGGACCTGATAGCTCCCGACCGGCCCGGTCATCCGGATCCAGAGTTCGCGCTTCTGGTTGGCCGCCTCGCTGAAATCGCGGTCACGGCCCAGATGATAATAGAGGAAATCCGACGTCGTGTGCGTGTCGGCGGCGTTCGGTCCGGCCGGCGCCGTGTAAGGTCCGAAAGTCCCGGTGGGGGTGACGATCCGGACATCGAACCGGTCGGTCTCGGGATACCAGAGGTCGAACGTGAGCGTTCCCCGTCGCCTCCTTCCGGATGTCCAGCGACACCGTCTCGCCGGATCCCACGAAGCCGCCGGCGCGGTTGGCGGCGGTGCCGTCGTCGCTGGCGCCGCTCACGAAAACCAGACCGGGATGGCCCGGGCCCACGGTCGCATCGATCTTCCGGCACAGCTTGCTGGTGCCGTCCGTCGGCCCGCCCACCGAGCCGATGTTGAGCAGGATCACGCAGGGTCGGCCCAGTTCCGGGAAGCGATCCATGGCCTTCGCGGGTGTCATCGCCAGGAGCAGGATGAGAACCGCCAGCCATGGGAAAAACGGACGACAATCAGCCTGACAATGGATCTTCACCCGATTCATGGGGTCCGGAAGGGCACATTTTGGCATCGTGGGGAGCTGGACTTTCGCAGGGACGGGTAGGAAAAACCGCCCTCCCAGGGCGGTCGCGACAGCTCCGGGGGGGCGGGTTTTCTTACCCGCCCGCCCACGATGGCAAGATGCGCCCGGTCCGGAAGTGGCTCCCGGAAAAACCTTGCCCGACCCGGAACCAAAGTCCATCCACATCCTGATTCAGGCTGATCACTTCCAGAAAATGAACCGAGGCGGCCACGGATGACGCGGATACCGAAAGGAAGTCTTTCGGGCCGATCACGGTCGCGGATTCCCAAACGCAAGCCCGGCCGCCCGGGGCACCAAACCCCGCAATCGCTGCAGAATTGATTGGGCATCCAAGGCCGGACCGATCAGGACCGCCACCGTCTCCGGGTCCGGCTTGGCCGTGAATTCGTCGATCACATGCCGGCCCCACACGCTTTGGAACAGGAACAACTTGCCGGGCTGTTCGCGGAATCGCACGAATCCCTTGATCCGGATCACCTCCCTGGGGTCCAAGCCCGCGAGGAATCCCTCGAAGGCCGATCGCGAAACGGGGGACGGAAACCGCCAGGCGACGCTCTGATAGGCGGTGTGCAGATGCGGTGCCCCCGCGTCCTCCGGGTCGGCGATCGACAGTTCCACTCCTGCCGATGGCGCGGACAGGATGTCGCCGACGTGCGGGAGATCGAAGGGCAGTCGCACCAACCGGGCGTGGGAATTCAGGCGCCGCATTTCCTCCTCCACGCCGACCACCTCGGCCTCCCCGATCCGGTCGCACCGCGAGAGGCATAAGACATGGGCGAATTGGATCTGTCGGCGCGCCAACACGCGCTCGGCGGGTCCATCTCCCGGGCGTGAATACCATTCCGCATCCACCACCGTCACCACCGCCTGCAACCGCACCACCTCCAGCAGTCCGGGATCGGTGAGCACGTCGATGACGTTGTCCGGATCGGCCAGACCGCTGGTTTCCAGGACGAGATAATCGCAGAGCCCGGAGCGGACGAGTTCGCGGCAGGCACGGTCGAGATCGGATTCGGGGGCGCAACAGACGCATCCGCCGTCCACCTGTCGGATGGGGAGGCCCGGGCGGCGGAGCAGTTGGCTGTCGACGCTTTCCTGGCCGAATTCGTTCATGACGATTCCCGGACGCAATCCGGTGGCGGGCGACTCGGAAAGCCAGCGCAGCAGCAGGGTCGATTTGCCCGCGCCGAGGAATCCGGTGAGCAGGATGACGGGAAGGTGGGGGACCGGGGCGGATGACAGATCAGGCTCGGACATTCAGCACCTCAGGCCGCCGCAACGGTGAGCAACGGCCAGAGATGGGCGGCAGTGCGCATCCCGGCGGCGTAGGCATCGAGGTTGAACTTCTCGTTCGGCGAATGGGCGTTGTCGTCCGGAAGCGCCATGCCCAAGAGAAGCGTGTCGGCCTTCAGATGGCGTCGGAACGCCGAGACGATGGGAATGCTTCCGCCCTCGCGCATGAGGACGCCTGGATGCCCGAAACCCGCCTCAAGGGCCTGCAGGACGGCCTGTGCCTTGGGTCCTTCCGGCGAGACCAGGTAAGGCTCGCCGCCATGCCCGTTCCGGATCGTGAGCCGGACCGTGGACGGACAAAGTTCCTTGAGCCGTTCCCTGACCAGGCGGATCATCTTTTTCGGTTCCTGGTCCGGCACCAAACGGATGGTGATCTTGGCACTGGCCCACGCCGGGATGATGGTCTTGCTCCCCTCCCCCTGATAACCGCTGGTGAGCCCGTTGATCTCCAACGTCGGGCGGGCCGTCCGCTGTTCCTCGGGCGTGAAACCCGTCTCCCCGAAAAGTTCCGGCGACCCGGTGAGCCGGCGGAAACCCTCGGGCGTTGAAGGCAACTTGGCCAATTGGCGCCGCTCATATTTGGTCAGCGGTTCCACGTCGTCGTAGAACCCCGGCACCGTGATCCGGCCCCGCGCATCCCGCAGGCGACCGAGCAATTGGCACAGGGCCATCGCGGGATTCTCCACCGTCCCGCCGAACAGTCCCGAATGCAGATCCCGGTTCGGTCCGTCGATCCGGATCTCCAGGGCGGCGATCCCCCGCAAGGCATAAGTGAGCGCGGGATGCTTCAGGTCGGGGATGCCGTTGTCGGAAATCACCACCGCCGCGCACGCCAATTCCTTGCGGTGGGCGGGCAGGAATTCATAGAGGGCCGTGGAACCGACCTCCTCCTCGCCCTCGATCAGGAAGGTCAGGTTGCAGGGGAGCGGGGTGCCGGTGCGCAGGTAGGCCTCGACCGCATTCAGATGGGCGAGGTGCTGTCCTTTGTTGTCGCTCGAACCGCGCCCGAACAGGTTGGCACCCTCCAGGCGCGGCTCGAACGGCGGTGACTTCCAAAGCTCGAACGGTTCGGGGGGTTGGACGTCGTAATGCCCATAAACGACAAACGTGGGCGCCCCGGGGACGGGGGGTGTTTTGGCGACGACGATGGGATTGCCCGCGGTGGGATGCAGTTCGACCGAGAGCCCGAGCGAACGGCAGCGGGCCGCCAACCAACCGGCGCAGGCTTGGAGATCCCCGCTGTGCGCCGGTTGGGCGCTGACACTGGGGAAGCGCACATAATCACACAGATCATGGATGAAGCGCTGGCGGTTCGCGGCGAGGTAATCCAGGACGGCTTGCATGCGATGGACGGAAGAGTTCCGGTTCCGACGCCGGCGGGCGATCATTTCTTCCGGCCAAAGTTCAGCAGATCCAGTGGGTTGACGGTCTTGTTGGTGTTCGCCGCCGGTTTGTTCGTGGCGGCCCCGAGCACGGAATTCAAAATGCCGCCGATCGGATTGGCGGTGCCGCCAGCCGCGTTGTTGGTGGAGGTTGTGGCTTTCAACAGGTCCCCCGCCGCGTTCAGCGCCCCCCCGCTCTTCAGGTTCAATTGGTCGAGGCCCGCCTTGACCGCCCCCGCCGCCTTGTCGCCGCCCGGCACGCCGAACCCGGACAGGAGCCCGCCCGCCACCTGCGCCAGGCCCAGGAGATCCTTCTCGAAGGTCGGCACGCCAACGGTTCCCACCTCCCGGCCAATGCCCCGCACCGCCGGCATTTTCCCACCTTCCGCAAACGCGACCTGCACCGGCAGGTTCAGCAGGGAATTGGTGAAGATGTCCGCCATCTTCAGATCGCCATTCACCTCGACGAGCAGCGCCGAATTCGACACGCGCGTCTCCGTGACCCTGGCCACGCCCGAAGCAATGTCGACCCGGGTCTGGACGGTACGGATCGGTTCGGCGAGAACGGCCTTCTTGCCGATGAGCGACAGCACGGTGCCGGGGTTGATCTCATTCGGAAAGATGGGCAAGGCGGACAGGAAGCCGGGCAATCGGACGGGTTTCTCCGGGATCTTGATCTGCGCGTTGGTCGCCTGCACCAGGATGAGTCCCGCAAGGTTCTTCTTGAGCGAAACCCCGGTCACGCCCGCACCTTTCAGGTTCAGCTTCGCCAGCATCTCACCCTGGGCCAGGCCCTTGAGATCCGAGACGAAGGAGTTGATCAACGGGGTCAGCGGCACCCGTTCCGCACCGAAATTGATATCATATTGATACCCGGCCACCCCGAGGTTCGCCGCCACCTTGGCCGTGACCGGTGCACCGTTGAGCGTGAACCCGAACGGATCCACCGTGACGTGGTCGTCCTTGAGCAGGACCCGGCCCTTCAGCGCGGCCAGGTCCAACTCCCGCAGGTACACCCGCGCCACATCGATATCCAGGGTGAAATCGCGCAGGGGGAGGTGCATCGCCGCCGGTTCCACCTCGGGACCCGACGCCGGCTTCGGGGCCGGTGTGGCCGCGGCCGTGGCATTGCTCGAAGTCCCGGTGAACAGGTCATAATATCGGGTGAGATCCAACCCGTCGCTCTGGAGGGACAGCTTGCCCGGGGCCGGGTTGGTCGCGCCCATGTCGATGCTGCCCGCGAAGGTCAGGATGTTTTTGGCGCGATCGGTGGCACCCAGGTCCAGGGAAAACTTGCGCAGTTCCGTCGCCAGGCCCTGCTGCGAAGCATCCAACAGGAGACCCAAGGCCATCGGGGTCGCCGGCAGACGGTGCCCGGGATCCTCGGCCCGGAGATTGGAGACCTTCAGGTCGAGCTGCAGCCCGGAACGTCCCTTGAGATTCACGTCTGCCGCGCCCTTCAGGTCCAGCGCGACCGACAACAGTTTGTTCGGGAGAAGCGCGGGTGCGACGAAAGGCCCGAGGGCGCTTTCGTTGAGATTGACCGCCTTGAAGCTGAAGGTGCCGGTCTGCTTGACGAGATTGTACTTCCCGTTGAGATCCACGCCGCCCCCCGTCGCATAACCGGTCTGGGCGGTGAGATTGGCGCGCGAGATATCCAGGTCATCCCCGTTCTTCACAATCGAAGCGTCGAGTGTCCCCTGATATTGGTTCAATTGCGCCTGGCCCACGGTCCCGGTCAGATCGCTGAGGTTCAGGGACACGCTGGCCGTGAGATCGGTGGCCCGTTTGGCAATCTGGCTGCTCACCTTGATGGCGCCGGACCGCAGTTGCACACCCGGAACCGGATACAATCCCAGCAACGCCGGAACCTGCCCGGTGACCTGCAATTGCGCACCGCCCACCTCATTCTTGCGATGCCAGTCAGCCGAACCGGAAACAGTCGCCAACTCGTCGCGTCCCCGGCGCAATTCGACCGCGAAGGACTCCGCATTCAAAACGGTGAAGTCGGTGCAGGTGCCCACCAACGTCATCAGGACCGAGGCGCCATCGATTTCCGCGCCCGCCATCTTCACGTTGAGTTTTTCCACCGTGTTGGTGATCCCGATCCGTAACAGGCGTCCGTCCTTCTCCGAGGTCACCCGCATCTCCGAGCTGACCACCGCGTTCGGCGCATTGGAGGGCAGCACCGAGCGCCACTGGGACAGGTCCAGTCCCGCCAACACCACGGAATAAGTGGAGGTGCTGAAGCCGGATGCCGCCTTGTCCCAGGAAAGGTTCATCGCCCGATCCAACCCGCCGCGCACCAATTCCTTGGCGCCCTGCTTCACATGGAGGTCGAATTTGTCCACCAACGCCGTCTTGTCGTTGGGCTTCACCGAGAGCCGGTAATCGGCGGAAATATCCAGAGTGGGAGTCCGTCCACCCGCCCCACCGAGGCTGAACTGGTTCACCGTCAGGCGACCATTCGAAGCCCGCTCATTCCCTCCACTGATGATGTCCACGCGGCCCGTCGCCCCGACCGTCGTGGCCCCAAAATCGAGGCCCAAGGACACGCCAGCCAGCGACAGCACCCGTCGGTCCAGGCCGCTGACCTCATATGCGACCATGGCTTCCTGCTTGGCCAGGTCGAACGGTCCCTGCAGCGAGATCCGCCCCAATTCCTGCCCCTTTTGGCTGAACCGCAAGGCGAAGTCCCGGATGGCCGTGCCGGTCAGGTCGACATCCACCACCGCGCCCAACCCGGCGAAGGCTTGGAAGGGACCGGCACCCTCGGTCAGGTCGATCTTGAGCGTCCCTTTCAAGACTTGAGGCAGCAACGCCTCGCTGAGAACGACCTCAAAGGAGCCCGCGATCCGGCCGGCGGCAGTCCCCGGGGGTGCACCGATGTTTTGGGCCCGGGCATCCGCGGCGATCGTGACTTTTCCGGGTTGCCCATTCACCAACTGGTCGAGCGAGACATTGAGATTGGACACCTCGATGACCTCGGCGGGACCGGTCGCATTGGCATGGCGGCGACGGACGATGCCGTTCTTAACCGCGACATTATGAATCGCGAGCTTGGGCGGCGGACCCTTGGAAGGCTTCGAATCCTTGCTCAATCCGTCCAACAGACGGGACAGGTTGCTCGTGCCGTCGACGGCTTCCACGAGATTGATTTCAGCACCGTCCACGGTGGCCTCCTCCACGAGGATCGTGCCGCCGAGGATGGCCCTCAGGCTGTACCGTGCGTGCACCTGCTTCACGGTGGCGAGGGTCTCCCCCCCCTTGGGCGTCAGCTTGAGATCGGTCAGCGTCACCGACGAAAAGGGGCTGACGGACAGGTCGCCCACGGTGAGGTCGCTCTTGAGGGCGGCAGCGACCTGCGGGAGGACGACGGCCTTGAGGAAGGCGCCGCTGGTGACGGTGAAATACAGCGCGACCAGGATCAGGACGATCGCGCCGAGGAACAGGGGCCAGCGGCGCTTCCGATGGATGGAGGGAGGGGCACTCATACGGAGAAAATTTGGAACGGATCAACGGCCTTCAAGATGACGCACATAATCAGCAATGCCTTCAGTCGGCGACCAACGAGGGGTGAATCCGAGTTCGGATCCGGCCCGGGTCATGTCGGCTTCGGTGTGGGGTTGGTAGAAATGACCGTAGGGATTGTCGATGTACTCCGCCTCAAGCCGCGTGCCGAGCGCCCCATTCAGCGCGGCGATCACGTCATTGAACGAACTGGCGTGCCCGGAACCGCAGTTGAACACCCCGCTGCGTGCCGCACCCGCCGCGGCGATCGTGAGTTCCAGCACGTCGCGCACATAGACAAAATCGCGTTTCTGTTCCCCGGAACGGAACACCCGGGGGCGACGTCCCGCCTTCATCTGCAGGTACAGTTGGTAAATCATGCTGGCCGCCGCCTTCTTATGCGTCTCCCGCGGCCCATAGACATTGAAATAACGGAGCCCGACGATGCGCCAGTCCGGACGCCGTCCCGCCTGTTCCCGGGCCAGGTTGTCCAACTGCACCTTGCTGAAGGCATACACGTTGGCCGGCGCCGGCGGTTGGTCTTCCCGCTGGATCCCCGAACCGATCCCGTAGGTCGCTGCACTGGATGCGTAAACCACCGGCGTCTGATGCGAGGCCGCAAATTGCAGCACCCGTCGGAACCCCTCCACGTTGTCATGCACCTGCAGGAACTGGTCGTGCACCGTCGTGTCGGTGATGGATGCCAGGTGAAAGATCGCATCGAAGGCGCGATCCCCGAAATGTCCCGTCCAGTCGAACCGCGAGACATCCGCCGCCACCACCCCACCACGGAATCCACGGAGGTTCTGGAAATCCCCCGAACGGAAATCATCGACGACGACGATTTGCGCCGAGGGATGACGGGACTGGAGCTCAAGCGTGAGGTTGGAGCCGATGAATCCCGCTCCGCCCGTCACCAGAATATTACGCACGTGTGGAATTTATGTGGGGCCAGGGGTCGTGCAAGTCTCTGTTCATTCCCGCAAGACCGCGCCCAACCCGGTTTTTAGCGCTGCCAAAAGCTTGATTTGCGCGGCTTGGACCTCCTCGTCCTTGAGGGTCCGGTCCGCCGCCCGATAGGTGAACGCGTAGGCGACACTCTTCTGTCCGGCCGCCACGTGTTTGCCGCGGAACACATCGAACAACTCCGCGCTCTCCAGATGCGGCAGTTTCGCCTGGCGCACCACCGCCAACACCGCCTCGTGCGTCACCGCCTCCGGCACGATCATCGCCACGTCGCGGCGCGAGGCCGGGAACGCCGGCAAGGGCTTGAAAGCACGGGCCGCATTGCGACGGGCCAGCAACAGGTCGAGGTTCAACTCGGCCAGGATGACCGGATCGCGCAGGTCGTGCTTCCGTGAAAGCGCGGGGGACAGGACGCCGATCTGCCCCAACTCCTGTTTCCCACCCAACGCCAACGTCGCCGATTCCAGCCAGAATTCCGTCGGTTCGGGACGCCGTGCCCACACCACCCCGCGCACCCCGAACCGTTCAAGAAACTCTTCCACCACGCCTTTCAGGTCGAAAACATCGCATCGCGCCTCCCGGTCGGCACCGCTCCAGGTCCCCGGATTCCGTGCGCCCGTCATCGCCAACGCCACCCTCCAGCCTTCGCGCACCGCGTCCCCCGCCGGGACAAACACCCGCCCCATCTCAAACAACTGCACGTCCCCATTCCGATGCGACAGGTTGTGACGCAACGTGTCGATCAACCCCGGCAGCAGGGAGGGTCGCAACGCATTCATGTCCGCGCTCAGGGGGTTTGCCAGCAACGCCACGGCCGGGCCCATGCTGCGCGCCAACCCGTCGTTCACCAACGTCTGGCCCTGCGCCTCGTGCAATCCCGACGCCGTCAAAAGTCGCCGGGCCTCCATCAGCACGTCGTAAACCGCGTCATAAGGGTGACTCCCCTTGGCCGAACGCGGCACGGTCGATGGAATGCGATCCACCCCGTGCAGACGCGCCACCTCCTCAATCAGGTCGGCCTCGCGCTTCAGGTCCACCCGCCAACTCGGCACCACCCACGCCACCGGCCCGGGTTCGGCATCGGTCTCGGCCGATCGGGCCTTACGCACCGCCGGACGGAGTCCCAATTGGTGCAGGTGATAATCGATCTGCTCCGGACGGAACGGGATGCCGACCAGTTCCCCCACCTTCCCGTAACGCAGGGTGATCTGACGGGCCGGGGTCGGCTCCGGATAAGCCTCCACCAGGCCGCCCTCGATCACGCCGCCCGCCGTCGCCACGATCAATTCCGCCGCCCGACGACTTGCCTCTGCGACCCCGCCAATGTCCGCGCCGCGCTCAAACCGGTAACTGGCATCGCTGCGCAGGCCCAGGGCTTTGCTGGTGCGCCGGATGCCGGTTGGCTGGAACCACGCCGACTCCAGCAAGATGTCCGTCGTGCCGGTCCCGATCTCGGTGCTGCGTCCCCCCATCACCCCGGCCAAGGCCAGGGCCTTCTCGGGATCGGCGATCAACAACTGCCCCTCGGCCAGGGTCCGCTCCACGCCATCCAGCGTGACGAGCTTCTCGCCGGCGACGGCGCGAAGCACCACCACGCTGGGGCGACCGTTGTCCAATGCCAGACGGTTGAAATCGAACGCATGCAGCGGTTGGCCGGTCTCCCACATCACATAATTGGTGACGTCGACCACGTTATTGATGCTGCGCAATCCGACCTGCTCCAACCGCTGCCGCAACCAATCGGGACTGGGCCCGATGCGGACGCCGCGGATCACCCGTGCCGTATAGCGCGGGCAGAGATCGGGCGCTTCCAAACGGACGGACACCGGGGACGGTTGGACCCCTGGGTCGGCCGCAGGTGACGTCGCGGGGGCTGGGATCCGGAGCGGATTGCCGGTCACGGCGGCGATCTCGCGTGCGATCCCGATCACACTGTTGAGATCGGGCCGGTTGGGGGTGACCTCCAGATCATAGACGACATCGCTTCCGGCCCGACCGAGATAGGCGGCGAGCGGTTGTCCCACGGTGGCGTCGGGACGCAGGATCAACAGGCCGTCCTCACGCCGATGCCCGGTGGCTTCCGGGTCGATCCCGAGTTCCTCGGCCGAACACATCATGCCCTGGGACTCGATGTTGCGGATCTTGCCCACCTTGATGGTGAAGGGTTGGGTGTCGCCGGACTTCGGAGGCAGGGTGCTCCCGGGCAGGATCAACGGAACCTTGTCGCCGACTTGGAAATTGGAAGCGCCGCACACGATCTGCCTTTCGCCCCGTCCGTCGGCCACCCGGCACACGGAAAGCTTGTCGGCATTCGGATGCTTTTCCCGCGACAACACCTGGCCGACCACGACGCCATCGAATTCGCCGGCGAGCTTTTGCACGCCCTCGACCTCGAGCCCGAGCAGGGTGAGCCGATCAGCCAGTTCTTCGGGTGTCCCGGTGAAATCGACGTATTGCTGGAGCCAGGTGAGGGTGACCTTCATCGGTGGAATGGGTCGGGTGAAACGGCGGCGGATGCGGTGGAACAGGTCAGAATTGGGCGAGGAACCGCGTGTCGTTCTCGTAGAACAGGCGGATGTCGGTGATGCCGTAGCGCAGCATGGCGAGGCGCTCGATTCCAAAGCCGAACGCCCAACCGCTCCAGACCTCGGGATCGTAGCCGACGTTCTCGAACACCTGCGGATGCACCATGCCGCAGCCGGCGATCTCGAGCCATTCCTTGCCCAATTTCCGGACCAGCGCGTTGGTGAAATCGATCTCCAGGCTGGGCTCGGTATAGCTGAAATAATGCGGTCGGAACCGCAGTTTGACGTCGTCCCCCAGCAATTCCCGGAACACCGCCTCCACCGTCCCCTTCAGGTCGCCCACCGTCACGCCGCGATCGACATAGAGACCCTCGATCTGGTGGAACGTCGGATTATGCGTCGCATCGGCGTTATCCCGTCGGAACACCCGTCCGGGCACCACGATCCGGATCGGCGGCGCCTGCTTTTCCATCACCCGGATCTGCACCGAACTGGTGTGGGTGCGCAGCAGGGGGCGCGACGGGGCGTCCACGAAGAAGGTGTCCTGTGCATCCCGGGCCGGATGATCCGTCGGCGTGTTGAGCGCATCGAAACAGTGGTGTTCGTCCTCCAGTTCCGGACCGTCGGCCACCGCGAAGCCGAGTCGTCGGAAGGCCTTCACAATGTCGTCGGTGACCTGGGTGAGCGGATGCAACCGACCGAGGGGGCGACGCCGACCCGGCAGGGTGAAGTCGGTGGGATCCTTGGGAAGGGCCGTGCGCGATTCGAGTTCGGTGCGGCGGGCGGCGAGGGCGGCTTCCAGTTCGACCTTCGCGGCGTTGATCAGCTTGCCGGCCGCCGGACGTTCCTCGCGCGCCAGGGTTCCGAGCTGTCGCAAAAGCGCGGTGAACCGGCCTTCGGCTCCCAAGAACGCGCCTTTGGCCTGCTCCAAGGCAGGCAGATCGGCGGCGGCGGCCCAAGCGGCCAGCGCCTCGGCTTTCACAGTTTCGACGGGGACAAGGTCGGACATGGCTGGGAGGGCGGGGTTGCCTGCCCGTCTCCGGGGTGTCTCACCGGGAACGGCTTCAGGCAGACCGGGCGGGAACGGGTTTCAGTCGTGGGCTTCAGTCGTCAATAACCCAGGAAAAGGAACAGCGGGCGCCTCCAAGGAAGGAGGGCGCCCGCTGCGAAAATCCGGTCGGAGGCGGGGCCTCGGGCTGGACCTAGGCCTTCACCGTGACCGGGGCGGCCACGGCTGCCGCGGCGGCAGCGGTCTTCGCGACGAGTGCGTCCTGGGCGATCTGCACGAGCTTGCCGAAAGCCGCGGTGTCGGTCGCGGCCAGATCCGCGAGAACCTTGCGGTCCATGTCGATCCGGGCGGCCTTGAGCCCTTCGATGAAGCGGCTGTAGGTCATGCCGGCGGCACGGGAGGCGGCGTTGATCCGGACCTGCCAGAGGTTGCGGAAACTGCGCTTCTTGGCCTTGCGATCCCGATAGGCGTACACGAGGCCGTGCATGACGGCGTCCTTCGCATACCGGTACAGTTTGGAGCGGCGCATCCGGTAGCCGGAGGCGCGCTGGAGCATCTTCTTCCGGCGCTTACGCGACGCGGGGGCGTTAGTGACACGCATGGTAGGTCGACAGTTCTTGGTTCAGCGAAAAGTGTGGCGGGGTCGTCGCGCCGGGCACCGTGCCCGGGCGGTCCCGTTCAGTGCGAAAACGGCAGGTTCTGCGTGATACGGTAAACGTCGGTCTTGTGGACTTCCTTGACCTCGCCCAAACGACGGCGGCGTTTGGAGCTTTTGCCCGACAATAGGTGGCGCTTGCCGGCATGCCGGCTCATCACTTTGCCAGTGGCAGTGATCTTGAAGCGCTTGGCCACGGATTTCTTCGTCTTGATACCCTTCGGACGACGCATAAAAATTAATTCCTCGGTAGCGAAAAAGGAGCGCGCACTATACGTGTGAAGCCCGGTGCATCAAGGGGTATTTTCAGGAACCTTTGGGTCGCCGCCCCTGCGGTTCCCCTCCCCGCACCCCCATCCATGGCGGACCCACCGCCCCGCACCACGACCGGTGGTGCCCCCGACTGACCCTCTGCTGACCCTCAGTCAGCCTCAGTTCTCCTCACTCGATGCCCAACAGCCGCTTTCCTTCCGGCGTGATCATGCTCTGATGCCACGGCGGATCCCACACAATTTCCACACTCGCGTCTTCCACCCCCGGAAGCATCAGGATCCGTTGCTGGGCATCCCCCGCGATCGTCGCCCCCATCCCGCACCCCGGCGCCGTCAGGGTCATCTTCACAAAAACCTTCTTCCCGCCCGACGGAAAGTCCTCCAACCCCATGTCGTACACCAACCCCAGGTCCACGATGTTGACCGGAATTTCCGGGTCGTAACACGTCCGCAACGTCTCCCACACCATCGCGTCCGTCACCGTTTCCCCCGCCTCCCCCGCCCGACCCGCCGGAACCGCCTCCACCTTCAGGCCCAAGGCGTCCGCATCCTGGGGATTGAGACGGAACAAGCCACCCATCGCATGCACGGTGTACGAACCTCCCAATGTCTGCGTGATGTCCACCTCGCTGCCCGCGGGCAGGGTGACGGTGTTCCCCGCGGGAATCTGAATGGCATTGCAATCGCGGCTCAGCGTGACGGTCGTGACAGGTTGCATGACCACCCGAGCATAGCCCGAACCGACGCGCCGCAAAGGGCAATCCCATCGACGTGTGGCGAGGGGGCGCATCTGGGCATCGTGGGAAGCCGGTTCCTTGGAGAAGCGGGGCGGGTAAGAAAACCCGCCCTCCCGGGTGGGCGGGTCTTCCTACCCGGCTTCCCACAATGCCTGAGGCCACCGGCCCCGGCCTTTCTGCTCGCCCCGTTCCTGCAGGCTGCCAGCCTCCATCCGTGCCTTCCCCGGTCTGGCCCGGCCTGTACGAGACGAGTCTGGCGCCCGAAAGAGTCCGACGCATCCTGGCTGCTTGGAATCGTCTGCCTTCCACGGCGGCCTGGCTTCGCACCGCCCGCCCGGGATCCGTCCGCGCCTTGGTGACCATGCTGGGCGCCTCCGAAGATCTCGCCGAACAACTCCGTCGCAATCCCTCGTGGCTGGCCGCCTGTTTTTCCTTGGAATCCCTCGCCCGTCCGCGCCCGATCCATGGACTCCGCCGCGAAGCCGACCGTTTCCTCAACGCCGCCCTGCGCCAGGCCGACCACGCCGGCGCCCTCCGGGAATTGCGAATCTTCCGCCAGCGCGAACATCTCCGCATCGCCGCCCGCGACCTCGCCCGCCGCGCCCCCGTCGAGGAGATCACCCGCGAGTTGTCCGACGTCGCCGACACGGTGCTCGCCGGGGTGCTGCGGGTGGTCCGGGCCCAGGTCGCGTCCCGCTTCGGCGAACCATGGGAGAAGGACGCGGGGGGAGGCGGGGATTGGCGTCCCACCCCGTTCTGCCTGCTCGGGCTCGGCAAACTGGGGGGACGGGAATTGAATTACAGTTCCGACGTCGACGTGATGTTCCTCTATGGCGACGAGGGGCAGGTGTTCCGGCATCCCCCGCGTCCGGGCCCTTTTCCCGGCCCCGCGGGTTTGACCAACCATCAGTTCTTCAAACGCCTCGCCGAAGCCTTCGTGGCCGAGGTGGCCCGGCCCGCCCCCGAGGGACAATTATATAGGATCGACCTCCGGCTCCGGCCCGAAGGGGATGCCGGCCCGCTGGCGCGTTCGCTCGAGGGTTATGAAAACTATTACGCGCAATGGGGCCAGACCTGGGAGCGACTGATGCTCATCAAGGCACGTCCGGTCGCGGGCGACCGTCCCTTGGGAGCCGATTTCCTGGAACTGGTGCAACCGTTCTGTCACCCGCGTTCGCTGAGCGACCACCTGCTCGATGAGATTGCCGCGACCAAACGGCGGATGGAAACCGAGGTGGTGGAGGGGGACGCCGAACACGATGTCAAACGGGGACGCGGGGGCATCCGGGAAATCGAGTTCATCGTGCAGGGCCTGCAGTTGTTGAACGCCGGCAAACAACCGTTCCTCCAACAGGCCGCCACCCTGCCCGCCTTGGAAAAACTCGCGGAATACGGGTTGCTCGACCCGGGCGAATGCACCCGATTGGCCGCGGCCTACCGTTTTTGGCGTGATGTCGAACACCGGCTGCAGATGGAACACAACCGTCAGACCCACACCCTGCCGACCACGGAGACGGGACGGAAACGGATTGCGATCCTGATGGGTTGCCGCACGGCGTCGGAGTTCGAGAAACGACGGTTGGACCACGCCCGGGCGGTGCGGACGGTCTATGACAAGTTCCTGGGTGATCGGGGACGTTCCCCGATGGGAGCCGGCCTGCCCGGGGATCCGGACCGCCATCCGGAGGCCTGGATGGCACTGCTGGCCGCCCACGGATTCCAAGATCCACCGCAATCCTTGCGATGGGTGCAGACCTTCCTCCGCGGGCCGGGTTGGTCCCATGTTTCGGCGCGCACCGAGGAACTTGCCCGCACCTTCCTGCCCCATCTTTTTTCCCTTTGCCCGAAGTCCCCTTTCCCCCGCCCCGCCGGCAGCCGCGTCCGGGGCGTCCTCTCCGATCCCGACCGGGTGCTCAACTGCCTGGACCGATTCGCGACCGCCTATGGCAGCCGGGCGCCCCTGTACGAGGCGTGGACCGGACAACCCCTGTTGTTCGAATTGCTGGCCTGGTTGTTCGACCGTTCGGACTTTCTTGCCGACGTCGCCATCCGCACCCCGGATCTGGTCGAGGAACTGGTGCTCCGGGGACAATTGCGACGGATCAAGACCGTATCGGAAACGTTGGCCGACCTGCGCCACGGCAGCACCGACGCGGACCAGGCGCTCTGGCTGCGCCGTTACCAACAGGCCGAGCAACTCCGACTGGGATTGCGAAGCATCCTGGAATACTCCGACACCCGGCAGTCGGGCGAAGAACTCACGGTCCTGGCCGACGCCTGCCTTCAGTACGCGCTCGAGGTCGTGCAACAGCGTCATCGCTTGGGCCCATCCCCTTTTGCCGTGTTCGGATTGGGCAAACTGGGGGGTGGGGAACTCAGCTTCGGTTCGGACCTCGACCTGTTGTTCGTCGCCCCGGACCACGCTCGCAATCTGCCGGCCTCCCAGCGTCTGGCCGTCGAATTCCTGCAACTGCTCTCGACCCCGACTGACCTCGGACGCGCGTTTTCAGTCGATTCCCGCCTGCGACCGGACGGCGAGAAAGGCCTGTTGGTGAACACCGCCGGGGCGCATCTTGAATATTATCGTCGACGCGCCCATTTGTGGGAACTGCAGGCGTTGTCCCGCGTCCGTTTTGCCGCGGGCGACGCCTCCACCGCCACCTCTTTCACAGCCGCGGTGCAACGTCTCACCGACTTCTCCGCGGGCGATCCCGGGGTGGAATGTTGGACCCCGGAATGGCCGGCAGAGATCGACCGCATGCTCGACCGCATCGTGCGGGAACGGACACCCGACGGTCGCGAGGCCGGGGCCTTCAAGACGGGTGCCGGCGGATTGATGACGGCGGAATTCCGCGCCCAAACGTGGTGCCTGGCGAACGGTTGCCACGAACCCAACACCCGTCGGGCCCTGGTCCGCGGGATTGCCGGCGGCCTCGTGGCGGCCGACCGGGGAGAGTCGCTGTTGGCCGCCTACGATGAACTGCGCCGGATCGAGGGAGTCCTGCGTCGGTGGAGTGGGGCCGCCGAGGAACTCCTGCCCGAGGATCCGTCGGCCTTGCGACGGGTGGCAATCCGCTGCGATTTCGCCGATGCCGCCGCCCTGGCGGACGCCGTGGCGAAGGCCCGGGAGGAGATCGTAGATCGTAGATCGTAGATCGGGGGTCGGAGTTCGGAGTTCGGAGTTCGGTCTCCCTCACCCCGCGAGGAACGAGCGGGGAGAGGGTTGGGGAGAGGGGTCGGCCAACCCTGCAACCCTCGTCCTCGGGTCTCGTCCTCGTGTCTCTCGTCCCCGTGCCTCGTCGAGCCTCAGGACGGATCGAGGGGAACGAGGGCCGAGGACGAGAGGCACGAGGACGAGGACCTTTCGAGAATCCGACTCCTCTCCCCAACCCTTCGTTCCTCAGGAAGAGAGGGAGGCAGGCCGTCCCGATCTCCGATCTCCGATCTCCAATCTCCAATCTCCGAACCCCGATCTCCGAGCCTTCACCCCCCCACTTCCGCCCGCGCCTCGGCGGCCAGCGCGGTGGAGAGGTAACGTTCGCCCGTCGAACAGGCGATGGTGACGATCATCTTGCCCTTGTTCTCCGGACGACGGGCCACCTCCAAGGCAGCCCAGACATTGGCTCCGGTGGAGATGCCGGCGAGGATGCCCTCCTCCTTGGCCAGGCGTCGCGCCATCACGAAGGCGTCATCGTTCGAGACCGCGACCGTCTCGGTGATCTGCGGTTGGCCGTCGGGACCCTTGAGATGAAGGTTCTGGGGCACGAAACCCGCCCCGGTGCCTTGGATCTTGTGCGGGCCCGGCTTCACCGGTTCACCCTTGAGGGTCTGCGCAATCACCGGTGAATCCTTGGGTTCCACCGCGATCGCCGTGAACGATGCCTTGCGCGGATGGATCACCTCATAACAACCTGTGATCGTCCCTCCCGTGCCCACCGCGGCCACCAGGATATCCACCTGGCCCCCGGTGTCGCCCCAGATCTCCTCGGCGGTGGTGGTGCGGTGGATCTCCGGGTTGGCCGGGTTTTCAAATTGCTGCGGGATCCATGAATGGGGGGTTTCGCGGGCCAATTGCTCGGCCCGGGCGATCGCCCCGCGCATCCCTTCGGCCCCCGGGGTGAGCACCAGCTTCGCCCCCAGCATCGCCAGCAACGTGCGCCGCTCCAGCGACATCGTTTCCGGCATGGTCAGGATCAACTTATAACCCCGCGCCGCACAGACGAACGCCAGCGCGATGCCGGTATTCCCCGAGGTCGGCTCGATGATGACCGTATCGGCCGTCACCAACCCACGCTTTTCGGCATCGTCGATCATGGCCATCCCAATGCGGTCCTTCACGGATCCCAACGGGTTGAAAAACTCACACTTCAGGAGGATCGAGGTCGACGGATCGATCCCGGCGCTGGCAGGGATGCGGTTCAGACGGACCAACGGGGTGTTCCCGACGGTCTCGACAATGTTTTGATAGATCCGGCCCATAGGATTTCGGTGGCAAGTGTTTGCGGATAGACGGGGGCGAAGAATGTTCAGCCGGTCCACCCCCCGCAAGCTTCCAGTGCATCCGGTTGTCGTCGGGTCGGCCCATCTGCCGGGACTCGCCAACTCCGCTCCGCCGATCGCAACACCACCCCTCCGGCCACGTTCCCTCCAATCAAGGCAAGGCAAGGCAATGGCAAGAAGTGGTGGGCATTCCTTCACCCGGGAATCCATCCTGCCCGGATGATCGGACGGTCACCCCAAGGCAAACCGCAGCACGCCGGCCCCCGGATCGATTCGCCGGATCCACTGCTCCCGTTCCTGCTCAATCCCCGGTCGTATCCCCACCGACCCCGACAGGTGCGCGGGGTGCAGACCCATTCCTCCTTCGTGTTCCTCGTGCCGCCGTATGTCTATAAGGTGAAGAAATCCGTGGATTTCGGGTTCCTGGACTTCTCCACCCTCGAAAAGCGCCGCCACTTTTGCGAACGGGAAGTCGCCCTGAACCGCCGCCTCAGCCCCGGGATCTATCTGGGGGTCGTGCCCATCTCCCGCCATGGCGACGGCCTGGTCTTTGGCGACGGCGACACCGTGGTGGAATATGCGGTGAAAATGCGCGCCCTGTCCCCCGGCGGCTTCCTCGACCGCCTCGTCAGCCGCCGGAAAGTGAGACCGTCGCACCTGGACCGGGTCGCCCGGGTCCTGAAACGATTCTATGAGGCCCAGCATCCGACCCAAGCCCTCTCGTCGTGGGGTCGCATCGGCCGGTTGCGGATCAGCACCGACGAGAATTTCCGCCAGACCCGCCCCTTCCTCGGGACCACGATCACCGCACCGGCCTTCGCGGCGATCCGACATTATACGCACGGTTTTTATGCCCGGCACACCCGGCTTTTTGCCGCGCGGGTACGGGAG
>JANYCC010000273.1 GCA_025360495.1 Verrucomicrobiota bacterium
AGAAGCGGGGCGGGTAGGAAAACCCGCTGTCCCAGGGCGGCCGCGACAGCTCCGGGGGGGCGGGTTTTCCTACCCGCCTTACCACGATGCCCAGATGCGCCCGGATGACCCGCGCCGGATAACTCGGGCTGGATAACTCGGGCTCGCGTGCGCAGCGGTTCCGGGCGAGTCTGGGCGCGACATGGAAGCAATGGCCCTCCTCAGGAAGACCCCCCTTCACGCCGCGCATCAGCGCTTGGGCGCCCGGCTCATTGAATTCGGCGGCTGGGATATGCCGGTGCAGTATTCGTCGATCGTGGACGAACATCTCGCCGTGCGTCGCGCCGCCGGGATCTTTGACATCTCGCACATGGGCGAGGTCTGGGTGAAGGGGCCGGACGCGGAATCCTTTCTTAACAGCACCCTCACCAACGACGTGCGCAAACTGGCCCCCGGTCAGGGCCAGTACACACTCATGTGCCACGCCAGCGGTGGGGTGGTGGACGACCTTTACGCGTACCGGATCGCCCCGGAGGAATTCCTGCTCATCATCAATGCCTCGCGCATCCAGGAGGATGTCGCGTGGTTACGACGGCGCCAGGCGGACTCCGGTGTCGGAGCGGGGATGGAACTGGACGATGCCTCGGAGCGAAGCGGTGCGGTGGCGATCCAGGGGCCGCGCGTCACGGAATTCATGGGCGCGCTGTTCCCCGGGCCGTCGTCGGGCGGAACAGTGGTGGGATCGGTCCTGGCCCTGGTGAAGAACCAAATCGGCAAATGGCATTTCGAGGGGCAGGAAGTCTGGGTGGCCCGGACGGGCTATACGGGTGAGGACGGATTTGAAGTGGTTGCGCCGGCCGGTTTGATCGCCGCCATCTGGGATCGCGCATTGGTCCTGGGGCATGTGGCCTGCCTCCAACCCTGCGGGCTCGGGGCGCGGGACACCCTGCGCACGGAGGTGTGCTATCCGTTGTACGGCCACGAACTCGACGAACAGACCACCCCGATCGAGGCCGGGTTGGGTTATTTCGTCGCGTTCGACAAAGGGGATTTTGTGGGACGCGACGTGTTGCTCGCACAGAAGACCGCCGGCACCGCCCGCAAATGTGCCGCGTTCCGGATGGTTGAAAAATCGGCACCGCCGCGTCCCGGATATCCGCTTTGGGTCGATGGCAAACCGGTGGGGAAAGTGGTCAGCGGCACCCAGAGCCCGTCCTTGAATTGCGGCATCGGCCTGGGGTACCTGCCGGCGGCGGCGGCGGCTCCGGGGACGCGCATTGAAGTGGAGATCCGCGGGCGCCGCTTCCCCGCGGAAGTGGTCAGGAAGCCGTTGTATCGGCGGGCGTGAAATCCTTCCGGGCATTGGCACTGTACCTCGCCGCCGTTGTGATCGGTGCGGCCGTGGCGGCGCCGTGGTTGTGGTGGGCAATGCAATCGCTCGCGGCGGGTTCGCCAGCGTGGTCCCCACTGGCCCATCAACCGTTCCACCGGTACGTGAACCGCTGCCTGCTGGTGCTCGCCTTGGGGCTGTTGTGGCCGTTGGTGCGCGCCTTCCGGCTGCGTTCCTGGGCCGATGTCGGGTGGCATTGGGAAGCCGCCGAACGACGCCGTTGGGCCGGTTTCTTTGCCTTGGGATTCTTCACGCTCGGCGCGGCCACCGTCCTGGCACTCGTGGGAAGCGGACGCCTTTGGGCTCCCCAGGGCGGGACGGGACGCTGGATGGGAAAGATCGCGGGCGCGGCCGGCACCGCGGTCGTGGTCTCGGTGTTGGAGGAGTTTTTGTTCCGGGGAGCGGTGTTTTCCGCGTTGCGCCGGCAATCGGGCTTCCTCTTGTCCGGTGGCATCACCAGCGCGGTCTATGCGTGGGTCCATTTCTTCGAGCGACCCCCGCAGCCGGCATCGATTGATGCCGCATCGGGGTTCCGGACCTTGGGATTGATGTTCCGCGGATTCACCGATCTGGGATCCTTGGTGCCGGGGTTGCTCAGCCTGTTGCTCGCCGGTTGGATGCTCGCGCTCCTGCGGGAACGGACGCGCGGGCTTGGAGCCTCCATCGGACTCCATGCCGGATGGATCTTCTGGCTGAAAGCCTACGGATTCCTCACGACCGACGCACCCGGGGCCGACCCACGGATCTGGGGAACCGGCCGCCTCTATGACGGTTGGGTCGCACTGGGTTTGCTGGCGATCGTGGCGGTCATCCTCCATGTTCGGGTCCGCCCGAACCCTGATGAACCTGAACCCACGGCGGTTGCTCCCGGTTGTTGAAGCGCTTTTTCGTCTGGTTTATCCGGACCGTTGCCAGTTGTGCCGTGAAGAAGCGGCGTCTCCCGCGGAGGGCTATGTCTGCGGGGGCTGTCGCCGGGGTCTGCGGTGGGTGTCGGCCCCGTTCTGCGATCATTGCGGCCTCCCGTTCACCGGCGCCTTGGATCACACTTTTGAATGTTCCAATTGTCGGGATCGGAACTTTGCCTTCACCCGGGCCCGGGCGGTCGTGGAGGCCACCGGGGTCGGCCGGGAACTGGTTCATCGTTACAAATATCAACGGGCGCTCTGGTTCGAACCGTTCTTCGCCGAATTGCTCTGCAACCGGGCCCTGCCGGAACTGGCGGGACAGGATTGGAGCGGTGTCGTCCCGGTCCCCTTGCACCCGTTGAAGCGACGGGAACGCGAATTCAACCAAGCCACCCGCCTGGGGACCCTGCTCGCGTCCGCCCTGCGGGTGCCGGTGCGCGAGGATCTGGTCCATCGTCCGGCACCCACCGTCACGCAGACCCGACTCTCCCGGGCGGAACGCGAGCGCAATGTCCGGCGGGCCTTTGCGGCCGTGGGGAAACCGGATCTGGGCGGGACCCGTTGGATTGTGGTCGATGACGTTTTCACGACGGGCGCGACGACCGACGGCGTGGCGCGGGTGTTGCGCCGGTTGGGTGCGGCGGAAGTGGTGGTGTGGACCCTGGCCCGGGGAGTGTGAAAAGCCCATTCGATCGGGCTAAAATGCATATTGACAAAGTCTACATGGAATATAGACATGTGCAGCTTAACGATTCATGAAGACTGGAACCATTTTGGGGTTGGGCTGGGGAATGCGTCGTCCTTGGGCGGCGGGGTGGTGTGGGGGTGTGGCCGCATGGTTCTTCCTGTTCGCCCTGGCCGGGTTGGGACCCGTTGGTGTCCCACGGGCTTGGGCCAAGGATATCACGCTCCTCAACGTGTCCTATGATCCCACCCGGGAATTATACGACGACATCAACCGTCAGTTTTCGGCGCAGTGGAAGTCCAAGACCGGGAACGCGGTGGTGATCCAGCAGAGCCACGGCGGATCGGGCAAGCAGGCGCGCGCGGTGATCGACGGTCTTGAGGCGGACGTCGTGACCCTGGGTCTGGCCTACGACATCGATTCGATCGTGGACCGTTCGCAATTGCTCCCGGCCAATTGGCAGACGCTCCTGCCGAACCATTCGTCGCCCTACACCTCGACGATCGTTTTTCTGGTTCGGAAAGGGAATCCGAAGGGGATCCGGGATTGGGGCGACCTGATCAAGCCCGGCATGGCGGTCATCACCCCGAATCCGAAAACCTCGGGAGGTGCCCGCTGGAATTATCTCGCGGCTTGGGGATATGCCCTGAAAAAGAACGACGGCGACGAGGCGAAGGCCCGGGCCTTTGTCACGGCCCTGTGCAAGAACGTGCCGGTTTGGGACACGGGTGCCCGGGGTGCGACGACGACCTTTGTCCAGCGGGGACAGGGCGACGTCCTGATCACGTGGGAAAACGAGGCGCTGCTTTCGTTGAGAGAGTTGTCCAAGGGTCAGGTGGAGATGGTGGTGCCGTCGATCAGCATCCTGGCCGAACCGCCGGTGGCCTTGGTGGAAAAGGTCGCCAAGCGCCATGGCACCACCGAGATCGCCCAAGCCTACCTGGAGTTCCTTTATTCCGAGGCGGGCCAGGAGATCGCCGCCCGGCATTTTTTCCGGCCCCGTTTGGAATCGGTGGCCGGAAAACACGCCGCTGATTTTCCGAAGCTGACCCTGTTCACCATCGACGAGATGTTCGGCGGTTGGCGCAAGGCCCAGAAAGCCCACTTTGCCGAAGGGGGTTCCTACGATCTCATCGCGGTCCAGTGATCGGGCCGCGATTTTTGGGTGTTGTCGGGCGGGTGGAGGAAGGGAAGGACGGGCCGTTGGTCCCGGAGAAATTCACCTTCGATCGTGTGTTCCACCCCTGATTGTGGTCACCCTCCGCCCATCCTTTCCGACCGGTGAATCCGGACCGGACCTGCCTGCATGTCAGAAAAAAAGCATCGGATCCTGCCCGGCTTCGGCCTGTCGCTGGGGTACACTTTGGTGTACCTGAGCGCACTGGTGTTGCTGCCATTGGCGGGGTTGATCCTGCGGACGCTGCACGTGTCGCCAGCGGATTTCTGGCATCTGGCGACGACCCCCCGGGCACTGGCGTCGTATCGGGTCACCTTCGGGGCGTCCCTGGTCGCCGCCGTGGCGGATTCGATCCTGGGTACGCTGTTGGCTTGGATTCTCACCCGGTATCATTTTCCCGGAAGGCGTTTGTTGGACGCCTTGATCGACTTTCCGTTCGCCCTCCCGACCGCGGTGGCCGGCCTGACGCTGGCGGACATTTTTGCGCCCAACGGTTGGCTCGGGCATTTCCTGGTGCCCTGGGGGATCCAGGGGGCGTATTCGATCCTGGGGGTGGTGCTGGCCCTGACCTTCGTGGGACTTCCGTTCGTGGTGCGCACGCTGCAACCGGTGTTGGAATCATTGGACCGCGATGTCGAGGAGGCGGCGGCGGTGCTCGGCGCGGGCCGGTGGTCGACGTTTTGGCGGGTGATCGCACCCTTGCTGCTGCCGCCGTTGCTGACCGGGTTCGCATTGTCCTTCGCCCGGGCCATCGGTGAGTATGGATCCGTGGTCTTCATCTCGGGCAACAAACCGATGAAAACGGAAATCACGCCCTATCTCATCGTGATGCGATTGGATGAGAATGACGGATTCGACGGCGCACTCGTGTTGGCGGTCGTTTTATTGGTCTTTTCCTTCGTTTTGCTGGGGGTGGTGAACCATCTCGAGCGCTGGGCCGGACGTTTCCAAGACTGACCATGGCCGGCACCATCCGCAGAAAGATCACCCCGGGGGACGTCCGCTCGCAACGCGGGACGGAGGAATCGGTGTGGGTCCGCTGGCTGCTGATCGGGGCAGGGGGCGTGGTGGCGTCGGTGTTCCTGATCCTCCCCCTGGTCAATGTTTTCTGGCAGGCGTTCTCGAAGGGCGGGGCGGCGTATCTGAGTGCGATCTCCCATCCCGACACCTGGGCCGCCATCAAGCTCACGCTGCTGGTCGCCGTGGTCACCGTTCCGCTCAATTCCGTCTTCGGGGTCGCCGCCGCCTGGTGCATCGCGAAATTCGAGTTTCCGGGCAAGGCGCTCCTGACCACGCTGATCGACCTGCCATTCTCCGTCTCGCCCGTCGTCGCCGGCCTGATGTTTGTGGTGCTGTTCGGCCTGCAGGGCTACTGGGGTCGGTGGCTTCAGGATCACAACCTCCGGGTGATCTTCTCGGCGACCGGCATCACGCTGGCCACGGTGTTCATCACCTTCCCGTTCGTGGCCCGTGAACTGATCCCGGTGATGAAGGCCAACGGTTCCGACCAGGAACAGGCCGCACTCACGCTCGGGGCCAGCGGTTGGCAGACGTTCTGGCGGGTCACGCTGCCCAACATCAAATGGGGCCTGCTCTATGGCGTCATCCTCTGCAACGCCCGCGCCATGGGCGAATTCGGCGCCGTATCCGTCGTCTCCGGCCACATCACCGGACGCACCGACACCCTCCCTTTGCGCGTGGACAAACTTTATAACGAATATAACGGCGCCGCGGCGTTCGCCGTCGCCAGCCTGCTGGCCCTCCTGGCACTGGTCACCCTCGGGCTCAAGACCGCCCTCGAATGGCGCACGGCCGCCCTTCAGGACCGGGCCCAAGCCGTCGGATCGGACGCCGACAAATCGGAAGCGGACAACCATCCCTCCAACGCCACGTGAGCATCGAATTGCGCCAGATCAGCAAGCGGTTCGGTGACGTGCTGGCCGTCGACGACGTCTCTTTCACCGTCGCCGAGGGCGAACTGGTGGCCTTGCTCGGACCCAGCGGGGGCGGCAAGACCACCGTCCTGCGCATGATCGCCGGCTTGGAAATGCCGGGTGGGGGCGATCTCCTCATCCGGGGCCAACGCGTCAACGATGTCCCCGTCCAGCAACGCAACATCGGCTTCGTCTTCCAAGGCTATGCGTTGTTCCGGACCATGGACGTCTTCTCCAACATCGCCTTCGGCCTCTCGATCCGGAAATGGTCGAAGTCCGACATCGCGGCGCGGGTGGAGGAATTGGTGGGGATTTTCGGCTTGGAAGGCCTCGAACGCCGCCTCCCGCACCAACTTTCCGGCGGACAACGCCAACGGGTCGCCATCGCCCGCGCCCTCGCTTCCAAGCCGGGCGTGCTGCTGCTGGATGAACCGTTCGCGGCCGTCGATGCGAAGATCCGCCAGGAACTCCGCGAGTGGTTGGTGCGACTCCACCATGAACTCAGTGTGACCACCGTGTTCGTCACCCATGACCAGGAGGAGGCGATGGAGGTGGCCAATCGGATCGTGATCTTTTCGCGCGGCCGACTGGAGCAGATCGGCACCCCGCGCGAGGTGTATGAACAGCCGGTGAACGAATTCGTCGCGCGGTTCATCGGGGTGATGAATGTATTGGAATTGAAGGTCCAGGATGGCGCGGCCCGGTTGGGCGAACTGAGTTTCCCGGTCCATGGGGCGGTGGACGGCCAGACGCTCCGCATCGGTTTCCGGCCCTACGCCGTGAAGGTCTCCCCCCTTCCCCGGGAATATCCCTGCCGTGCCCTCCTCAAGCATGTGTTTTTTCTCGGCGTGATGCTCCGCATCGAACTGGAAACCCCGGACGGCCTGGTGATCCGGGCCCGCATCAGCAAGGAAGACTTCGCCCGTCTCAATCTCGTCGAGGATCAACCGGTGAGTTTCTATATCCGGGAATATCGGGTGCTCGGCGGGGATGGTGCTTTCACCGGCCAGAGTTCCGCCATCGTCCCGCCCGGTTTCGGCGAGGGAATCTGAATTCTATCGAACGCCACGGTCCTGATCCCTAGCCTCGCCCTCCATGTTTTCGGCGATCCGGCGCTTGTCCCTCACCCATTGGATCATCCTGTCCATGGTGTTCGGCGCGGCGTTCGGCCTGTGGTTTCCCGAACCGGCCCAGCACCTCAAGGTGGTCTCGACCCTGTTTCTCAACATGGTCAAGTGCATCCTCGTGCCCCTGGTTTTCGGCACGCTCGTCGTCGGCATCGCCGGTCACGCGGATGACCTCCGGGCCGTCGGTCGGCTCGCCTTGCGTTCCCTGCTGTACTTCGAGGCGGTCACCACCGTGGCCCTGGTCATCGGACTCACCGTCGTCAACCTGGCCAAACCGGGTGTCGGGGTCAAAATCCCGTCCCCAAGCGCCTCCGCCGCGGCCGCCGTTCCCCCGGGGAAAGTCACCGCCGAGAAGATTCTCGAACACATCATCCCGAAGAGTTTCTTCGACGCCGCCGCCCGCAATGACGTCCTCCAGGTGGTCTTTTTCGCGATCCTGTTCGCCATCGCATTGTCCCAGGTCGCCGCCCCGCATCGCCAGGTGATGGTGGGCTTTTTCGAGTCCCTCACCGAGGTGATGTTTAAGTTCACCGGAGTGGTCATGAACTTCGCCCCGTTCGGCGTCGGCGCCGCCATGGCCGTCACCGTCGGCGACAGCGGGCTCCGGGTCCTCGGCAGTCTCCTGTTGCTCATCCTCACCCTGTACGCCGGCCTCGCCCTTTTCTGCGTCCTGGTCCTCCTTCCCATCGCCTGGTGGTCCCGGATCCCCGTGCGCGAATTCCTCCGCACCGTCAAGGAACCCGCCCTCCTCGCCTTCACCACCACCTCGTCCGATGCCGCCTTGCCCGATGCCATGCGGCGCCTGATTGCCTTCGGGGTTCCCAAGCGGATCGTCTCCTTCGTGATGCCGCTCGGATATTCCTTCAATCTCGACGGCTCCACCCTGCATCTCGCCGTCGCTTCGATCTTTGTCGCCCAGGCCGCCAAGGTGGATCTCGGCATCGGACAACAGGTGACCATGATGCTGACCCTGATGCTCACGAGCAAAGGCATGGCCGGGATCCCCCGCGCCTCCCAGGTGATCCTCGCCGGCACCCTGGTGACCTTTGGGTTGCCGCTCGAGGGCGTCGTCCTGATCATGGGCGTGGACACGCTGATGGACATGGGCCGGACCACCGTGAACCTCATCGGCAATTGTCTCGCCACCGTGGTCATGGCCCGGTGGGAGGGGGAGTTCCGGAGGCCGGGCCTGGTGGCCGGTG
>JANYCC010000319.1 GCA_025360495.1 Verrucomicrobiota bacterium
TGCTCCTGCCGGTCGCGGATCCGTGGATTGGCTGGCGGCCGCGGCATCGGGACACGCAGGGCGAGAAAGCGGTGTATTACGCGGAATCCTCGCAACTCTACGTCCCGGGTAGCGGCGTGATGGAAGGGCTTCACCAGGTACTGATCCGGCCGGCTCAAGGAGAACTGAACGAGTTGGTGTTCGATGTCCCGGCGGGTTGGACGGTCACGGACGTCGTGGCGCCGGTTGTTTCGCTGTGGCGTTTCGATCCTTCGGCCCGGCGATTGCGCGTGGGCGTTGTGCCGGCGCAGTCCCGGCCCTTTTCGCTCCAGATCCATTCGCAGAGCGCCACCGGAGCCCTGGGCAATGAGCAGACGGCGGGGCTATTGACCGTTCCTGGTGCCGCCGGTGAGGTGGGGCAGGTGGGCGTGGCGACCGGTTCCGAGATTCAGTTGGATGACGCTCAAAGCGGGGAACTTCAGCCGCTGAATCTGGAGGATTTTCCCGTCGCCCTGTTGGAACCCCTGCAGGACCGGATTCCCGGGCTGACCTTGCGGCGGGCGTTCCGGTACGCGAGCCCGCAGGGGCAAATTCGAATCCGCTGGTCGGCGGTGGAACCGGACGTGCGGGTGGAGGGGCGGCAGACTTTATCGCTGGGCGAAGATCGCACCGTGTTGGCGGCCACGTTGGACGTGGCCATCACGCGGGCCGGGATTTTTAAATTGAGTTTTGTCCTGCCACCGACCTTTGCGGTGGAGTCGATCAGCGGTGCCGCCTTGAGTCATTGGACGGAACTCTTGGTGGAGACCAACCGCGTGGTCACGCTGCATTTGAAGGGCCGCACCGAGGGGGCGCAGACCTTCGCGCTCAGTCTCATTGCGCCGGGGGTTCGGGCGGTGGCCGGTTGGCCGGTGCCACGATTGGCCCTGCGGGAGGCGGGGAAACAGCGTGGGCAACTCCTGCTCGTGCCGGAGCAGGGCCTGCGCTTGCAGGCCACCGCGCGGGAGGGGGCCACGCCCTTCGATCCCTTGCAGGAAGGGGTCCGGCAGCCGGGCGTGCTGGCCTTCCGTCTGTTGCAGTCGGATTGGCGACTGGCTCTGGATCTGGAGCGGGTCGAGGCCTGGACTCAGGTGAGGAGTCTCCAGCAGGTGTTCCTGAATGAGGCCCAGGTGCGCGTGGTGGGAAATCTCCATTACGAAATTGAGAACGCCGGCCTGAAGGAATTGCGGGTGCGTCTGCCTGGCGGCGCGGAGAATGTGCGCTTCCACGGCGACGCCGTGGCGGATTTCACCCCGCGGGACGCGGACATCGCGGCCACCAACGCCGGCACGCGCGATTGGGTAATCAAGCTCAACCGGCGAACGGGCGGCCAATTGAGGGTGCAGTTGAATTATCAGCTGCCGTTGCCTGCGGGAGGTACGAACCTCGTGATCTCCGGTATCGAGGCGCAGGAGGTCAATCTGCAGCGCGGATTTCTCACGCTGCATGCGGCCAGCCGATTGCAGGTGGTGGCGCCGTCCCTGCCCGGAGCGCTTCAGTTGGCCGAATGGGACGCCCTCTCCCGCGAGTGGACTCCCGATTCCCCCGGCCAGACACCGGAATATACGTTTCGGGTGGTGGAACCGGCCTTTCAATTGCCACTGCAATGGGAACGTCATGAAGCCGCCCGATTGCCGCCCGCCCGCGTCAACAGCGTGGCGCTGACCTCGGTGGTCTCCGACGACGGTGCCGTCCTGACCCGGGTGCAACTTTCCCTGATCGCCGGCGATCAGAACCTGCTGCGTTTCACTTTGCCGCCCGGCCTGCAATTCTGGTTTGCCTTTGTGGGACAGAACAGCGTCTGGCCGTGGCGGGAGGCCGATCAACTTCTGTTGCCCCTCGAACCGCATTCACGGTCTCAGGAACCCGTGTTGGTGGAGCTTTTCTACGCGGGCCAGGCTGGACCCGCCCGGGCGCCGGCGCGGACGCGGACGTCGGCATTGGAGCTGGCGCTGTCCGGGCCGCGGTTTGAACTCCCGTTGGAAAACATTTCCTGGCGGGTTTTGCTCCCCGAAAAATGGGAGCTGAAGCAATGGGACGGCTCCCTGGAATTGCGCGAACGATCCGGCGCCGGAAGGTCCGGAATGACGGATCTGGAGACCTATGTCCGGCAGGAGGTGCAGGTGCGCCAGGACAAAACCCGGGCGGCGGAGCAATTCTTGTCGACGGCAAATTCGCTGTTGCAACAAGGCGATCCGGAAAGTGCCCGCCGCGCGTTTCAGCAGGCCTTCGGGTTGTCCCGACACGACAACGCCTTCAATGAAGATGCCCGGGTCCAGTTGCATAATTTGAAGACGCAACAGGCGATGGTGGGCCTGAACGTGCGCCAGGCGAAGGTGAGCGGCGAAAGTGCCCGCCTCGCGATGGCGCCACACAATCTTCGGGCGGGCCAGGAAACGGCCTACACCCAGGAGGAAGCCCGGCAATTGATCGAACGGAATTCCGAGGAGGACAACGCCGTGCAATTACGCCTGGTGGAGCGCCTGATCCAGCAGCAGGAAGCCACCGTGGATCATCCCGGCAGCCTCCGTGCGACCCTGCCCACGCAAGGCCGGGAATTGCTTTTTGGTCGAACGTTGCAGGTGGATACCCAAGCCGACCTGCGGCTCCACATCAGCGCCGGGGAACGACGCGAAGTCTCGCCGGCCGTGAAGTCGCTGGTGCTCCTGGGCCTGCTTGCCACCGTGGTGGCGTTGCTGGGCCTGGGCTGGCTGGCGCGCAGCGAAAAAACCCTGCCGACGGGAGGAGCCGCCTGACCGCGGGACGCCTCGGTGGTCGACGCTCAAGGTGGCGGCAGCAGGTCAACCTTTGCCGTTCGCCTGCATCTCCACCCAGCGGACCGCGTGCCGGACCAGACTGGTGGCGTCCGGCAGGTCGAGCTTTTCCTTTATGTGTCCGCGGTGCACATCGACGGTCTTGGAACTCAGATTGAGTTGCTGCGCGATATGCTTGGTGGTCTTGCCTTCACCAATGAGTTGAAACACCTCGAATTCGCGGTCGGAGAGTTGAGCCACCGGCGACTGATTCACCGTTCTCCCCGAGAACTGATCGAAGATTCGGGCGGACATGCGCTCGCTGACGTAGACTTGTCCTTTCAGGACCTGGCGAATCGCTTGCAACATTTTCTCCGCGCCCGCTTCCTTCATCAGATATCCCCGGGCGCCGGCGCGCGGGACCCGTTCGGCATGGAGCATCTCGTCGTGCATGGAGATCACGAGCACGGGCAGGTTGGGATACAAGGCTTTCACGTCCTTGATTAATTCCAGACCGCCGCGTCCCGGCATCGTGATGTCGGTGACGAGGATATCAGGGGTGGATTTGGTCAGTGCCGCCAGGGCTTCGGCAACGGTGCTGGCTTCGCAGCAGACTTGGAGGTCGGCCTGCTGATTGATGACTCCGGCAAGTCCCGCGCGGAGCATCGGATGATCGTCGACCAGCAGCACCCGCTTGCGGTTGGGGACGTCGGCCGGAGGTTCGGCGGGTCGAGGGGTCGTGCGGGGTCGAGAGGGAGCGGGCTTTTGGGGCTTCATGATCGTTTGCCGAGGAGACAGGTAATGGTCACCCCTTTGCCGGGTCTAGAGGCGACCTGCAGCGTCGCTCCGATCAGGCCGGCGCGGTACTGCATCACCCGCAGGCCCATGCCATCGACCGTCTCCAAGGGTTTCGTGGTTCCCTGGCCATTGTCGCCGACTTCGAGTTCGACCTGGTCGCCCTGGCTGGTCAGGGCCAGGCGGATGCGGGTGGGGCGACCGTGTTTCAAGGCGTTGTTCACGGCCTCCTGTGCGATTCGATAGAGATGGGTGGCGGTGTTGGCATCGGAAACCAGAACGGGCGCACTGCTCTCGAAGCGGCAGTCGATTTTGGTCAGATTACGAGTGCTTTCCGCGAGTTCTCGCAAGGCCTCCATCAGTCCCTCGGGTTCCGTGGCCACCGGCGAGAGCCCGTGCGACAGCGCCCGCGTCTGGCGGATGGTTTCGCGGAGTTCCTGGCCGAGTTCCCGAAACGGTTTGGCCAGACTGGGAGCCTGTTTTTGGACGTCGGTAAGCAGGGAATGGCTGAACAATTCCATGGCGGTCAACCGCTGTCCGATGCCGTCATGAAGGTCCTGGCCAAAGCGCCGACGCTCGCGCTCACTGATTTCGAGGAGCTCCTGTTCCAGCTTCCTTCGCTTGGTGAGATCATGAAGAATGACCGCCCAGTGGGTGGCCGTTCCCTGCGGGTCCACCACGGG
>JANYCC010000334.1 GCA_025360495.1 Verrucomicrobiota bacterium
CCAGGCGGCCGCCCGGGGCGAAGTGGCCACCGGGTTCAATCCGGGACCCCCACCCCGGCTGGAACTGGTCCTCCCTCTTCGCACCGGTTCCGGAGAGTCGATCGGTCTGGCTGGACTGGAACTCGACGCCACCGGATTGGCTGCCGAATACACGAGATTGGATCGCTCGCTGGCGGAGCAGGGTTGGCGGGCATTCACCGCGTTGGGCGGGGCCATGGTCCTCGTATTGAGCTTTGCTTTCTGGCGCCTCGAACGCCTCCATCGGATGATCTTGGAGCGATCGGCCCGGTTGGAGCGGGCCAACCGGGAGCTCTCGCTCGCCGCCACCACCAGCGCGGTCGGCACGGTCGCCGCCCACCTCATCCACGGCCTGCGGAATCCCCTCACCGCACTCCAGCAATTCGTCAGTCAGAACGGACGGACCGATGCCATGGACCAGGCGGATGCCACCGCCACCGCCCGACGCATGCAGACCATGATCGATGATGTCGTGCGGGTCCTGCGGGATGAACAGGGACTCACCGCTTTTGAGGTCGGCGCCGGGGAACTGTGTGCCGAATTGGAGCGCCGTCTCCGGCCACTCCTCGCCGGCCGACCGCTCCGCATCGAGACCCGGGCCCCGACCGGTCCACCCTTGGACAACCGCACCGCCAACCTGGCGCTCTTGGTCTTGGAAAACCTGGTTCAGAACGCCGCCCAAGCGATCCGATCCTCCGGCCTGATCCGGGTGGACGGCCGATGCCAACCGGGCGGTGCCTGGAGTTTCCGGGTTTCGGATGATGGCGGGGGTCTCGACCCGGCCGTGGCCGGACGGTTGTTCACGCCGCAGGCATCGACCAAGCCCGATGGAACCGGGCTGGGACTGGCGTTGAGTCGCCAACTGGCGCGGCACCTGGGTGGCGACCTCCGTTTGGAGGAGACCGGGCCCGGAGGGACGACCTTCGTGCTGGAATTGGCGGCGCCGGAGAACGAACCCGTGGCCGCGGAATAAGCAATCGTGGATTGGAACGAGGTCTGCTAATGTTCCGTCATTGCCCAACTTGACTTTGGGCGGCCGATGGATTGTAAATGGTTGTCGGCAGGGACTGCGATGGATCGCCTCCCCCCCGGTGGCTGGAGCGCTGGATGACGCCCAAACGTCGGTGATTCGAGGGAAGGGTCGGACCCCGTCCCCCCACTCCGGATGGGACGTCCCATCCGCCGAGGCTGGGTGCGGGACGGGAGAGTGGATGGGGCCTCGGAAGCGATCAAAACGTGATTCGCCTATGAAATGGAATCGGACCGAAACCGGATCCCGGGTGCCCACCCCGGGGCTGACACCTTCCCTCGGGAGCGCACGGCCCGTTCGTGCATGCACCGGCTTCACCCTGATCGAGTTGCTGGTGGTCATTGCGATCATCGCCATCCTCGCCGGACTGCTGTTGCCGGGACTGATCCGGGCCCGCCAGAAGGCCCAGGGCATCCAGTGCATGAACAATCATCGGCAGCTCGCCCTGGCCTGGCATATGTATACCGATGACAGTGCCGACCGCCTGCCTTATGCCAGTGAGGACCCGACCGCCCTCGGCACCTATAGCGGATCCTGGGTCACCGGCACCCTCGATTTCGACCCCAGCAACCGGGCCAACTGGGATCCTGACTTCAATCTCCGCAAGGGGGCCATCTGGCCTTATACCGGGAAGTCGTTGCAGATTTACAAGTGCCCTTCCGACCGCTCCAAGGTGACGGTCAACCGGATTGTTTATCCGCGGGTGCGCAGCATGTGCATGAACGTCTTCCTCGGCGGTTGGGGCGGCACGGATGGGGGTTGGGGACCGGCCGTGTCCAACTATAAGATCTTCATGAAGGCGACCGACCTGACCGATCCCGGCCCGTCCAAGACGTTCGTCTTCATCGACCAGCGCGAGGACAGCATCAACATGGGCAATTTCGCGGTCAGCATGAAGGGCTATCAGAAGGCGCAATCGGACCAATATGAATTCTGGGATGTGCCGGGCAGCTATCACGGCACTGCCGGCGGATTTTCCTTCGCCGACGGCCATTCCGAAATCAAGCGCTGGCTGGACGGGCGGACCTGTCCCCCGGTGAGCCTGACCGGACTCCCGCCCATGTCGCGATCGCCGGGCAATGTCGACATCGCCTGGATGCAGGACAAGGCGACCCGACCCAGATAGCAACGGTCGCCGCGCCCCATCGCCCACCCCATGCGCCTCCCCAAAACCCAACCGCCGGGCGCGGACTCAGGGGGGATCGGCGATGGCGCGGTGGGCTCCGCTTTTCTTCAGAGCCGGAATCTGATACAACAAACACCAAGCCCATGAACCTTGAATCCTCCCTCCGGCCCGGCACGTTGCGGGCCCGACTGAAGGCCGCGCTGGCGGCCTTGGCCCTGGCCCTTCTGGCCGTTCCCACCGCTCAAGCGGACTACCTGTCCACCCTGCTGTCCCAAGCCCCGGTCGGATACTGGCGCCTGGAGGAAACCGTCCAACCCCAGCCCAACATTGTGACCGCGAAAAACCAGGGCTCCCTGGGAACCGCGGGCGATGGCAGCTATCTGAAAGGGGTCAACAAGGGTCAACCCGGTGCCTTGGGCGGCGGGAGCACGGCCACTTCCAGCGGCTTCAGCAACCCGGGGTTTCAAGTCACGTTCCTGGGCTCGTCGGTGGATGTCCCCTTTGATCCCTCCCTGAATCCCAACGGTCCGTTCGCAGTGGAATTCTGGGCCCAACCGAGCGCGGCACCCGACGACCTTTTCGCACCGCTGGCGTCCCTCGATATCACGACGGGGCGCATGGGCTACCTGTTCTATGCGGGGGCGGACACACCGGGCGGGGTGCCCCACTGGCAGTTCCGGGTGGGCGACAACACCGGCTACACCGGCACCGCGATCGGCGGTGCGGTCACGGCCAAGGCGTGGCACCACATTGTCGGGGTTTATGACGGCACCCAGGTGGTGCTTTATGTCAATGGCGTCTCCGTGGCCACGGTCCCCGCCCCCAGTTTCGCCCCCAATGCCACCAAGCCCTTCCGGATCGGCGGGACCACCATTCCCAATCGCGGTTGGGACGGTCAACTCCAGGAGGTCGCCTTCTACCCGCACACCCTGAGCGCGGCCGATGTCACGGCTCATTACAACAAGGGATTGAGTGATGGCAACGGTTACCCCGCGTTGGTCCTTGCAGGCGGTCCCGTCGGCTATTGGCGTCTCGGTGAGGCGGCGGATCCCGCGCTCCCGGTGGCGGCCAACCAGGGCACCCTCGGCGCCGCCGGCAATGGCGGCTATGTGTACGGCTCGAACCCGGGCCAATCGGGCCCGTCCGGGGCCGCTTTTCCCGGGTTTCCAGCCGGTAACAAGGCCGTCGGACTCAATGGCACCCAAGGCTTCGTCACCCTGCCCGCCCTCCATCTCAACACCAACTCCATCACCCTTTCCGCCTGGGTTTTTGCCGATGGGGTCCAAGGCGTCAATTCCGGCATCGTGTTCACCCGGACCGACAACACGGTTGCCGGCCTGAAATTCGACCAGAGCGATCCCAATGGGCTGGCTTATAACTGGAACGATGTGGCCGCCGCGGCCAACTTCAAGAGCAGCCTCGTGGTCCCGCAGGGCAAATGGTCCTTTGTCGCCCTCACCATCAACCCCGATGTTGCCGTCCTCACCCTTCACGACGGCACCACCTTCAGCCATATCGTCAATTTTGACGCGCCCAACATCGTCCTGCCGTTCGAAGGGGTGTGGCACATCGGCAACGATCCCGGGGACGAGAGCGTCACCTTCAAGGGCTCGATCGACGAGGTGGCCATCTTCAACCGCGCCCTCTCCTTGGGCGAACTCTTCACCCAGTACGCCTCGGCGGTCGGCGGGATCGCGGCCCAGATTTTTGCGGATCCCGAATCGCCCGCCAACGTCATCAGCGTCGGCGAACCGATCACGCTGACGGTGGATGCCGGCGGAACCCCGCCGCTTTCCTACCAGTGGCGGCTGGGCGGTGCCCCCATAGCCGGGGCCACGGGTCCGACTTATACCAAGGCGTCGGCCGCCTTGGGGGACAGCGGCAACTATGATGTCGTCGTGTCGAATGCGTTCGGATCGCCCACCACCAGCCAGGCCGCCACGGTGCAGGTCGTCCAATTGACCGCACCGGCCATCACCACCCAACCGGTCGGACGGACGCTCTTCCCCGGCGGCAGTGACACGCTGTCCGTGATCGCCACCGGCGGCCGGCTTTCCTACCAATGGAAAAAGGGTGCCAACCCGGTCACGGGCGCCACCAATGCGAGCCTGAGCCTCGGCCCGGTGAGCGGCGCGGATTCCGGAAGCTACACGGTGGTCGTGTCGAACAGCCTGGGATCCCTGCCCAGCGACCCGGCCGTGGTGACCGTCGTGGTCCCAGCCGCCGGTTCCTACGAGGCGGCCATCGTCGCGGATGCCCCGGAGGCTTGGTGGCGATTGGGGGAGGCCCCCGGATCCACGGTGCTGCTGGACTCTCTCGGGCGCCATGACGGCACTTATGTCGGGAATGGAGTGACGCCCGGAGGCCCCGGGGTCCTGCATTCGGGTGCCGGCACCTCGGCCACATTCGATGGGACCGCCAGCTATGCCCGGGTCCCGTTTTCGTCGGTGCTCAACCCACGCACCAACTTCACCGCGGAAGCCTGGGTGAAGACCACGAGCAGCGGCGTGGAACTTTCCCCGTTTTCCTCGATGTCGCTCTCCGGTGGGAGTGGCCGCGGCTATGGATTCCTGAAGACTTCGGGCGACACCTGGTGGGGCATCACCGGCAATGCTGACAACAACAATTTCTATTATCTGGACATGGGCGACGTCACCCCCGCCCGGTGGTCGCACCTGGTGATTGTCGGGGATGCGTCCGGGGTCTCGTTCTATTTCAATGGCGAGTTCGTGGACGGGCCTTTTTCCAGCTATGTCCGCAATGTATCGGCACCGCTGCTGATCGGTGCCCGGAACAACGACGGGGCCATCCACCAGTTCTGGGATGGCCAGGTGGCCGAAGTGGCCTTCTATGCCAAACCGCTGACCGGCGACCAGATCCATGCCCACTACGTCGCCGCCCTCTATGGTTCCGACACGGCCCCCCTGTTCCTCACCCAACCGGTGTCGCAAACCGCCGCCGTGGGCCAGCAGGTCACCTTCAGCCCGGTCGTCGAGGGCAGTGAACCGCTGAACTTCCAATGGACCCGGAACGCGGTGGCGATCCCGCTGGCCACCAACGTGACGCTGACGGTCACCAACCTCGATTTCAGTGATGCCGCAGCCTATCGCCTGGTGGCGGGCAATCCCGTGGGCAATGCCACCAGCGCGCCCGCCGCGCTCACGGTGGTGGCCGTCCCGGTCTTCGCCAACATCACCAACGACCTCGTGGTGCACCTGAAGTTCGACACCAATTTCAAGGATTCCTCGGGTCGGGGGAACCACGCCACCGCCGTCGGGGTGCCGACCCTGGTGACCGGGCGGATCGGCAAGCAGGCGTTGCACTACTCCACAGACGCCATGAACAGCGACTATAATTACCTCGACCTGGGGCAACCGACCGACCTCCAGTTCGGCACCTCCGTCAACTTCTCCGTCGCGTACTGGGTGCGTCTGCCGAAGGGCTCGCTCAGCGGCGACCTGCCCTTCCTTTGCAATGCCCAGAACTCCTATAGCAATCCCGGTTACACCTTCGCCCCTTCCTATCAGTTGGGCGGATGGTCTTGGAGCCTCGGTGGGGCGGACATCTATGGACCGGACGGCAGCATCAATGATGGCGAGTGGCATCACCTGATCCACACCTTCGATCGCACCGGCCAGGGCATCACCTATCTGGATGGCGAAAAGGTCGACACCCGACCGGTCACCGCGTCGGGGGATCTCGACACCGGCGATTCCACCAGCATCGGCCAGGATCCGACCGGCACCTATTCCGAGAGCGGTTCCGCCGACCTGGATGATCTCGGGATCTGGCGTCGCGTCCTCACCCCGTTCGAGGCGTGGAGCATCTGGCATGTGGGCAAGGAATACGGCCTCAGCTTCGACAGCACCACCGGCACGCCCACCCTGTCCCTCCGCGCCCAAGCCGATGGCAGCCAGGAAATCATCTGGTCCGGCGGCGTGCTCCAGTCGTCCGACAAGATCGCCGGACCGTGGACCAATGTGCCCGGTGCCACCACGGCGCCCTACACCCTGCCCACCACGGGAACGGGCCTGTTCTACCGGGCCTCAAATTGAGCCGAACGGGTCGGAGATCCGATTCCATCCGGGACGCCCGGAACTTTGTTCCGGGCGTCTTTCGTTGTTGTCGTCATGTCCGCACAAGCGCCCCCGTCGGAATGCCCAGCGAATGCCTGATGTACATCGCCATTCGCACCGGGTACTTCCTCGGAGGGTCGGGTATCCCAATGGATGCGGCCGCCCCATGACTCCTTGCTTTCTATCGTGCCGGTGACACTCAGGGGTGGGGCACCTTGGCTGCGTCCCGTCATGGGCGAGGTGGCACTTTTTCGTTCCATGACGGCCACTGCGAGGCCCATCGCTGGGTCGAGCCAAGCACAATCCAGCCGGTGACCAACGTGGACCGGGCGTTATTCCTGACGCCGCAGTCACGCGATGTCCTCTGGGTGTGGCACCGCATGTTTAAATTCAAAGGGGAGGATTACTGACTGGTGGTCTCAGCCGGTTCCGGTTGGAGAGCCACCCGTCTCCTCTCCCCGGCCCTCTCCTCATTCGTTCCTCAAGAGGAGAAGGGTCCGGGTTTCCAATCGGGCGCATCTTGACACTGCCCCCGCCACGGACTCCCAGTCGGCTCGGGTGGAACCTCGCCCTACCGATTCGAAGTGCCCACGGG
>JANYCC010000342.1 GCA_025360495.1 Verrucomicrobiota bacterium
CGAAGCCGAGCCGGGGCAGCCAACGCCAGGCACCGACCACGGGCACTCCCCGGTAGTCGCGCGCCGCCCGCACGTCGACACCCGATCCCCCCGCCACGGCGGCCGCGGCGATCCGGGTGAGCGGCCGGGTGGCCAGCGCCAATTCCTCCGGCACGATTTTCGCCGGCATCTCCGCTCCCGGATCACTGAGGCGCAGATTCAGCGCGGAACTGGCTTCGGGCAGATTGGTGATCAACCCCAACACCTTGAGTTGCTCATCGAAGCGGCTGCGGGAAATCATCAGTCCCCGCTGGTCGAAGGCATAGGTCTCCCCCGTCAATCCCGACCGCGCCACGGTGAGAATCCGGGTGAATTCCGCATCCGGATTGATGACCAACGCCAATGCACCCCGCACCACGTCCCGATCATCCCGCACCGGGGCGGCCACCTGCATGAGCAGGAAGTCGGCACGCTGAAACCGACCGGGCGGACCGGGCGGACCGGGTGGGCCCAGCGGAGCCGATGGCGGGGCCTCCCCCGCCCGGATCGCCCCGGGAGCGGGTTCGCGTCGGAGGACATCATTGCGCCGCATCCCCGCCCCGTCCCCTTCGCGGAATGGTCCCGGCCCCGGCCCGGAACCCGGCGCGAAACCCCGCCCGGAACCGCGCCCGGGACCCGACGGGGGAGGCCGGTCGGGCATCGGCGGCCGGCGGGGTTTGAACGGTGTGATGAGCACCGGTTGTCCCGAGGTGAACAACTCGGAGAACTTCGAGAGGTGTTCGTCCGACACGGGGAGCCCGCGACGCAGGCGACCGCGCACGGTGTGGGCGGAGACCAGGAAATTGGTGCTCACGAGGTCGGCGATCTCGTAACCGGCACGGGCCAGACGGGGACGCAGGTTGCCGGCCCATTCCTCGATGTCCGGACGTTCCCGGGGAACGGTGCCGTTGGCATCCGGAGGCCCGGCATCCTCGAAGATCCGCACCGCCAAGGCGCGCGTCTTGGGTTCGTCGGCCAGCAGGGTGGCGAGCTTCATCTGGTTGGTCGTCCAGATTTCCAAGGCGGTCACGTTGGCATTGAGCGTGGCCGTCAATTCCGCCTCCAGATGCTGCTCGATGGTCTGTCGCAACCGGGCGTCACCCCACCATCCAAACACCGCCACCACCAAGGCGATGCCCAGGGGCAGTATCCAGATGGGGAGTTTGATGCGATGCAACATGCGTAGGCCACAGGACCCAAGAGGGAAGACCTTGCGGGCCGGGCACGGGTTTCAACAACTCTCGCGACCTCATTTCCCCGACGCCTTCAGCAAACCACGGTCGTCCATCCATTCCTCGAACCGCGTCAACCATTGGCCAACGGGCCGGACATTTTTCTCGCGCTGGCCGAACCCATGCCCGCCACTCCCATAGATGTGGAGTTCGGCCGGTACACCCGCCCGCTTATAGCGGAGATACACCTCGGCCAGACCCTCCGAGATGTCCTTTCGGTCGTCATAGGCGCATGCTAGGAAAGCCGGCGGCGAATTCGTCCCGGGCTGGATGTCCCCCGATCGGCCCGGATAGATGTACCCCAGGAATGACGGCCGGGAATTCTCCCGGTCCACGGGATCGGTCGCGGCCGCGTTCCCGCCGTCGAATCGTGAACTCGACAACCACACCAATTCACCGCCGGCGGAAAACCCGATCGCCCCCACGCGGGACGGATCGATCCCCCATTCCTGGGACCGGCTCCGGATCAACCGGAGGGAGCGCTGGGTGTCGGCGAGGGCGTGCACCGCGATCTGGTAGGTGGAGTTGGTCTCCCTCGCGAGACGATACTTGAGCACGAACGCCGCGATGCCGTGCTGGCTCAGGAGTCGGGCGGCATTGTAGCCCTCATGATCCATCCACAGTGCGCTGTGTCCGCCGCCGGGGATGACCAGCACGGCCGCACCATTGGCGTGATCCTTGGCGGGCAGGTACGGGGTGAGTGACGGACGATGGACTCCGGTCACCACATGGTCACCCCCGTCGGTGACCCGGACCTTCTCCGGCTCGGTCCTGCCCTCGGAGCCCGGCGCCCCGTCCGGCCAAAGAAGGATTTCGCGGGGTTCCTCTGCGATGAGCAGAAACCCGGGCAAGAGCAGGGCCGCGACCCACGTTGCGATAGGATACGGGCGAGATTTCATAGAATGACCACTGATTACTGATTACCGGCCCCTACCGCGGCTGGAGCAACCGTCTCCGCACCAATTCCGGCAGGTATTTGACCGGCACCGACCCATGATCGAGCACGGCCTCGTGATACCGGCCGAGTTGGAAGGTGTCGCCCTGTTCCCGTTGGATCTGCTGACGCAGTCGGAAATGCGCCATCCGCCCCACAAAGTAGGTGCTCAGCTGCACCGAACTCTGCTTCGCCCGGATCAGCTTCAGGCGTGCCTCGCCATCGGACTGATACGCCCCCTCCGTCAGGAATCGCAGGGCCTGCTCATCCGACATCGCGGTGCAGTGCATCTTGTGGTCGAGGATGGTGTTGGCCACGGCGCGCAGATAGAATTTGAGCTGGTTGAGCCGCAGGGCGAGATCCCGGTCCCCATATCCTTGGTCGAGCATCATCTGCTCCGTATAAACCGCCCAACCCTCCATGAAGACCCCGGATTGCAGCACCCGGCGGATCAGGGAATGGCTCCGGTTGGAATACTCCAACTGCACATAATGCCCCGGATAGGCTTCGTGGATGGTGAGCACCTGCAACATGTGCCGATTATATTCCTCCAGGAAACTCCGCACCCGCGCCGCATCCCAGTCGGAAGGCGGCGGGCTGACCGCATAAATGCTCGAACCGGTCGGGTCCAGCGGCAGGGCCGATTCCAGATAGGCGAGCGAATTCCCCCGCTTGAACTCGGGCATCTCAATCACCTGGCAACGGTCCGGCTCGGGCAACCGGAGAATGTCATGGTCGCGGATGAAGGCTTGGATCCTTCCCACCGTCGCCTTGGCATCCCGCACCAAGGCCTCCGGTTCGCCATGTTCCCGACTGACCGCGGCGGTCACCTGCGCAATCGTCGCCCGACGTCCCGCATCGTCATCCGGCGGCAACGGTGCACCGGGATAATACCCGCTCCATAATTGACGCGCGACGACATAGAGATCGCGCTGCACCCGGGCGAATTCGGCCTCCGCATCGGCGAGCACCTGGTCCGCTGTCAGGCCCGCGTCCAATACCAACTCCAGCTTGCGCGCGAATTTTTTCGGGCCCAACCGCCAATCCCCGTTCGCGCGCGGCAGCAGGTCGGCTTCCAGGAACTTCTGGTACGCCTGCAGCGCCTCCACCACCGGACCCGCGGCCTTTCTTAATTCCGGGACCTGCGGGGAATTGCCGACCAGCTCGAAAATCTCTTTCTCATAAAACCCGATCGCGCCCCGGTTCTGCCGGATCGCCGTCTCCAGGATCGCCCGCGGCGGGTTGTGCAACGTCTCCCGGGCGGTCGTGACGATGCGGGGGATCTCGCGCATCCGCGAGAGGGCGTTCCCCACATTGGTTTCCTTGGGAAGCGTGGACTGGGTCAGCAGCGAATAGACGCTGTCATTGATATAAGCGCCATAGGTCCGGGGATCCTCCTCGAAGGGATGGGTGTTTTCCGCAAGCCAGACGTTGCGCACCAATTCCGCCCGGAGGATGTCAAAGTCGATCTGGCCGTCCCGCGAAAGGTTCGTGTATTTCACCTCCTTGGACAGCGCGGCCAACCGGTTGCGGGTCTGGGCGAGCCAACCCGCCCGGGCTTGCGGCGACAGGTCGTCGAGCCGGGCGTCAAACCGATGGTCACCCAAGGTGGTCGCCTCGAGCGGTCGCATCTGGAACGTCTCCTCAAGGTGGGCCTTGAAGAATCCTTCCAGTTTCGCGTCCTCGCCCTGGGCGCGGGCGGGCCCGGCCTGAACCAACGCGCACGCCACCAAAAGTCCGGTGAGGACGTGACTCCACTGGGTGAATCGCTTCGATGGGAACATGGGAATGGCAGGCTGGATCGGCCTCGGCCACCGGAATCCCGCGCCTTCGGCCGACCGCCCCACTCAGGCACCGCCGCCGGAACCTGGCAAGGTCACAAACGGGGTGACCGACCCACCAGCGCATCCTGAAACTGCCCCCGCCCCGGACTCCCAAGCGGCTCGGGTGGAACCTCGCCCTACCCAAACAGACCGCGCCGGTGGGCTTCGAATCGGCAAGGGCGAGGCTCCGCCCGAGCCGCCCTGATGGCGTCCAAGGATTGGTCCCAAGCCGACAATCCTCCGATGAAACAGGCGGGAGAATTCGACCCGTTCCGACCCGACACGGTCGGCCCGCCTCATCGCCGGGCTGGAATCCGAGGCTTCCGGCTCCCGGTGCCGGGCCGTTCGGTCGGCGTCGACGTCGGCGTCGGCGCATCAGCCTGTGGCGCTTCATGACCACCCTCCCCCTCGAGACGCCGCAACTCTTCAGGGGCCACGCCCACCCCATCGGGGACGCAAGAAGCCGTGGAGACCGTGGGCTTCGGCAAGGGCGGCGGTGGCGGTGGCGGTGGCAACGTGTTGGTTCGCATGATCCACGGGTAAGATTCCGCGCCGGTCATTCCCGGAAGACACCTTGGGAATCCCGTGTCATCCGGCGGTCCTGTCGGTGGTGATTCAGGGGCTCGGAGCGCGATTCGTGGAGACTGAGTTGGTCATGGGCGGGGAAGTCATGGAGTCGTTCGCGGATTTGTCACACCCCGCGACCCATGCCGCCAGCACCACCAGCAACAGGCAGTATTTTTTCATGCCTTCCCCCCTGCTATTCGCGTGCCACGGACAGGTCAGGTCCGCCCGCCCGCGGTTCGCCCATTCGCGGCATCGGTCCCGCGAATTCCGGTCGGGAACGCCTTAAGATATGCAAAATGCAATCCTGTGACCGGGCGCCGCCTCAAAATGCAACGCCCCAACCGGGACGCCCGCCCCGGGGTCTCTCATTTCGGATAATCCCGCCACAGCCACCGCAACGAATCCGGCAGGATTGTCCCGCCATGGTTCCCATTGTGGCTGCCCTCCCCGAAGACATATTTATAATCATAATCCTTCTCCTCCAATGCCGCGACCAGGTTCAGGTTGCCGATCACCCAGTCCCAGCCCGGACGCCGGCTGCGATTGTCGTTGGCCCCATCCTGCACGAAGATCCGGATCGGTTTCGCCTCCCCTGCCCGGATGAGGTCCGGGATCTTGTTTCCACCGCGGATGTTGGTGAAACTGCCCACGTGGCTGATGACTTTCCGGAATTGATCCGGCCGTTCCCAGGCGACCGTCCAGGCACAGATGCCACCACTGCTGATCCCGCCGATCGCGTGTCCTTCGGGATTGTCGGTGATCGTGTGGAGCTTGCGGACCTCGGGAAGGATTTCGTTGATGAGGAAATCCGAATAGGCCTTGTCCGGCGTGTCGTACTCGAAGCTGCGATTCTCAGGCTCCGGCTGCCAACCCCGCTGCGGGGGAAACACGGTGCGCTTGAACCCGGGGTCGATGAAAACCCCGATGGTCACCGGCATTTCCCTGGCTGCGATGAGGTTGTCGAAAACGATCGGCACCCGGAAGTCACCATCCTCCTTGAGATAGGTGTGGCCATCCTGGAACACCATCAGGGCCGCGGGCCTGCCCGCGTCATACTGGGCAGGGACATAGATCGAATAATGCCGGATCGTGCCGGGAAAGACTTTGCTGTCCCGCCATTCATAATCCTTCACCGTGCCACGCGGGACCCCTTCCTTGCGGACCGAATCCGGACCGTGCTGATACTTCACGTCCGGACGCGGTCGCATGGGCTCGCGGCGGGGCCGGTCGGGGTTCGTGGCGGCCGGCGAGTTCGTCGTCTGGGCCAGGGCCACGCCCAGGAACGAGGCCATCAGCAGCAGGGCGCCGGCTTGGCGAAACCAAGGGACGCTTCGGTATGGAAACTGGGGATTCATGAAGCAATTGGAACAATGTGTCTCATCACGGCGGACCCCAGTCATATCGTTCCATTGGCTGCGATGCCATCCCGTTCGCCCGGCTTCACCCGGAGCGCCCGATCCCCCTATCGGGTCGGATACTCCCAGACCCAGTCGCCCTTCTCATCGAACAGCGCTTTGCCAGCAACTCCGCCGTCGTCCTTCTCGTCCCAGCCGACGGAATAAAGCTGGAAGCGGCCATCGGTCGTGCGCCGATATATATAAGGTTCGCCGGATGAAAGCATCCTTGGGCAATCGGGCGATGAACCGTGGAACGAGGTCGTGGAGATTCTCGGGGAACCGGCCCTCGGCGATGCGGTGGCGCTCCAAGGTGCAACCGACCGCGGCCTGGTCCGTGGTGGTTTGGGCGATCGCGGCCTTGAACGGCAGTTTGGAGAGGTTGGGCAGCAGGAGTGCGGCGAGAATCTGATGCTGGACAAGGGCGTTGAGTCCTTTCCCAAGTCTCCCGCTGGAAATCTGCTGCTCCAACTCGTGGGCCCTGGCCTCGACCTGCCGGGGCCGGACCCGCCTTCCCGCAGCCTCAAACGCCCCGGCCAATTGGGCTTCATAAAGCCGGCTCGAATTCATTTGCTCCTGATAATACCAGCCATGCGGGGCAAGTCGGCCGAGCAGATTTGCCAGGTCATTTCCCCAAGGTGAAGGGGCTGGGCCCAGCGACGGGTCGGCCAGGTCGCTCAGCCGGTATTTTTGGCGATAGAGGAGTTCGGCGGTGAGGGCGACCGCCGCCCGTTCCCCAGAGGAAAGGTTCAACGCGAACACCGAAAGTGGCCGTGAAGGATTCCCGACGAGGTACGAGGCGGAATCCAGTAGCCGCTGACGTGAGGAGGCGGAATTGTGGAAGGCCTGTCGGGGTCCGCCTCGCCGGCTACGCCTCGTCGGTTACGGACCTGACCCTGTCGTCCCGCCCGTGTATTCTCCCGCCATGTTCCAATACATCGCGCTTGAGCAAGACCGACCCTGGCAGCCAGGACCCTATCCCGGCGTCGAACTCAAGGTTCTCCACCGGGACGAGACGACAGGCGGCGTCACGGTGCTGCGAAGGTTCCGCGCTGGCGTGAACGTGCCGGCCCACACGCATCCCCTGGCCAATGAAACCGCCTATGTGCTCCTGGGTGAATGGGAGGAGGACGGCGTGGTGCACGGGCCGGGCACGTGCTTCTTTGCACCCCGCGGCGAACGGCACGGCCCGCACGTCGCCCGCACCGAGGTCATCAGCCTCACCGTGTTCGACGGACCGCTCACGGTTGCGTGACCGACATCTGCCTCAGCATCTGTTCGGCACGTTTCCGTGCGGCCAGCGTGGCCTCCGGCCCCAACTGACGCTCCAGCAGGTCCCGATTCTCCACAATGATCCGGTTTCCGGATCCGGCCGCGATGTCGATCCAAGTGAGTCCCATGACCGCATCGGGTGCGACGCCTTCACCATTCGCATACATGATCCCGAGGTTGAACTGGGCATGGACATCCCCCCGCCCGGCGGCCTTGCGCCACCATTCCACCGCCCGGGTGCAGTCCTTGGGCACCCCATTTCCCTCCGCATACAGTTTCCCGATGCTGGATTGGGCGCCGGCATCCCCCTGCAGCGCGGCCTTCCCGTACCATTTCAGTGCCTCGTTGCCATCCCGGGCAACGCCCCGGCCCTTCGCGTACATGTTGCCAAGGTTGAATTGGGCGTCGGCGTCCCCTTGGTCGGCAGCCTTGCGCCACCATTCAACGGCCAGGGCGCTGTCCTGCGCGACTCCGTCCCCCTGTTCATACCGGGCGCCCAGTTTGAGTTGGGCGCGGGCCAAACCCTGGATCGCCGCATCACGGAATAGTTCCACCGCCGCGGAACCATCCTTGGGGACTCCGTCGCCAGTGGCATATCTCAAGGCAAGGTTGAATTGGGCGGCCGCCATCCCTTGGTCCGCCGCCGCCCGGTACCATGCGGCCGACTGGGTGCTGTCCTTGGTGACACCCAGTCGGCGTTCATAACAGATGGCAAGGTGGAATTGGGCGGGGGCGAATCCCTGCAGGGCGGCCTTGCGATACCATTTCACCGCCACACCCGCATCCCGCGGAACCCCATTGCCCTCTTCCGATATCAAACCCAGATTATATTGCGCCCCGGGGTTGTCCTGATCCGCCGCCTTGCGAAGCCATTTCAAGGCCTCGTTGACATCCTGAGGGACCCCTTCCCCGCGCAATTGCAACATGCCTAGATTGGACTGGGCATGCGCAAATCCCTGGTTGGCTGACTGGCGATACCATTTCGCGGCCTCGGCGGAATCCTTGGGGACCCCGCTGCCGTGTTCCAGGATCGCACCCAGATTGAATTGGGCCTCGGCATCCCCCTTTTCAGCAACTTCGCGAAGCCAATCGATCGCCTGTCCGGTGTCTTTCGGAATTCCTTTGCCATACCGGTCCGTCAAGGCAAGCCGGGTCGGCGTGGTCGCATCATCGGCGGGGACTTCATGGATGAGAGGGGTTCCGGCGGTGGGTGCTCCGCCGAGGGCCAATCGGCTGAACAGAATGACCGACAGAAAACGGAGGGAGTGGGGCCTTGTCATGGGATCGTTGAACCTCGACACATCCCCGAGCAGGGGGCATGCCGCGACCCCGATCCCGGAACCACGCTGGGTAATAACCTGTTGATGATCAGAGGCAGAAATAACTCCTGTCCGCCGGGGTCCGGACCGATCCGATCCCACTCTGTAAAATTCTCCGACACGCACCGTCAATCGGACCCGCTGATTTCGGATGTTTTTTCTGTCCGGTCCGGATCCTGCGATTCGGTTACTTGATGAAGGCATGAGCGACCAAGAATTACTTCGAGCCTACGCCACCGAGGGCTCCGAGGCGGCGTTCACGGAACTGGTGCGCCGGCACGCGGGCTCCGTCGAGGCGGCGGCCTTCCGTCAGACGGGCGATTCCGGCCTCGCTGAGGATGTCACGCACGCCGTGTTCCTGCTGCTCGCGCGCAAGGCCGGGAGCCTGGGTCCGAAGGTTCTGCTGCTGGGCTGGCTGCTCCGGGCCACCCGGTATGCCGCCATCGACGCCGTCCGTGCGGAGGCCAGACGCCAGCGTCGCGAAGCCGAGTTTTTCGCCATGCAATCTCTTGAACCCAATCTCCCGGACACCGAATCCGAATCGCTGTGGAGTCGGGTCGCACCCTTGCTCGACGAAGCCCTCCTCCGCCTGCGCGAATCGGATCGCACCGCGTTGTTGCTTCGCTTCTTCGAAAACAAGCCTCTGGCAGCCGTCGGTGCCGCCCTGGGAGTGCCGGAAGACGCGGCGCGGAAACGGGTCGACCGCGCCCTCGCACGTCTTCAGGCCAGACTACGCCAACGCGGCGCGTTCGCTTCCCTGGCTGTTCTTCCAACCCTCCTGGATTCCCACGCCGCGCCCGTGTCGAAAGCCAGCCTCGTCCAAACCACAACCCATGCCGCCCTCTCACCGGTCGGACCCTCCGCGGCGGACGCAGCCGACTCCCTGGCGGTCATGCTCCGACGCCGGATGTTCTGGGCCACGGCGCGCCCCTGGCTGGCGGCTGCGGCATTATTGGTCGCGGGTTCCGGATCCTGGGCCGGGATGTCACGCGGCCCAACCCGGACCCCCGGGGAATCCGGGCTCGTGGATGACGATTACCGGATCGCCGGATTTCCGGATGCCCGTGTCGTGCGGGGATTCGTCGCGGATTTCCAACAGGGACTCGGTGCGGATCATCGCTTGGAGGTCACCCGTCTCGTGAAGTTTCCCTTGCGGGTCAATTCGCCCCGCGGGACGGAATTCATCCCGGACAAAGAAGTCCTGTTGGCCCGCTACGACGCCGTGTTCAGCCCGCAGGTGATCGGATCGGTCCTGAAATCCCCCAATCACCGGCTCTTTTGCAGTGTCCACGGTGTCATGGTGGGCGATGGGACCGTCTGGATCGCACCGGCGGGGGGGACCCGTCATCCCCAACCTTATATCATCGCGCTGAACCTGCCATGAGAAGTCCCGCGCCTCTCCGTCGGCATAAGACTCCCCGGGCTCGATCGGGGGGATTCACCTTGGTCGAACTCCTGGTGGTGGTCGCGGCGGTCGCCATCCTTGCGTCCCTGCTCCTGCCCGCACTGGCGGCAGCCCGGCAGCGGGCCCTGGCGACCCGCTCACTCTCGAACGTGCGTCAACTGGGTCTGGGCATGAACCTCTATGCCCTGGACCATGGCCAACTGCCCCGCGATCCCCGGGAGCCGGGATCCCCGGACTGGGTGGAGACGCTATCGCTGTATGCCGGCAACGTGGACGGATTGCGGACGTGCCCGGCCGACCCATTCCGGGACGCGCGCTCCAAGGCCCGAAGCTGCAGTTATGTATTGAATTATTATACATCCGGCGGAAAGCCCCAGCACTTCAGCGATCCGAATGGGGACACCGTTTTCGAAATTGATCCTGATCGGAATGTCGACACTTTCCCCCGCCCCTCCGAGACGTTCCTGATGTTCGAGGTCTCCAATGCCGGGGTGAGAACCGATCCGGGGCCACTCTTTGACGACCACACCCATCCGGACACCTGGACCTTGGGATGGGGACACGTGACCGCGGACATCGATCCGCTCCGGCATGGACCGGGAGCCAACTTCCCCCTCTTTTTGGGATGCATCAGCGTGTCGAATCTGTTCATTAATAAGGGAGGTCCATGCCTCCCAACCTGACATCTCGGAACGTTCCTGAATAAGCTCTTGCATAACGGTTGCGGAATCACCTGGGTGAGCATCACACAATGTTTGAAGAGAGTTGACTACAAAACTCATTGCTTTTATAACATCAGTAAAATGTTCAGGAAAAATGGGTGCGATTGATTTTCGTTTCGATCGTCGTTTCATTCGGTCTAATGCTTTTAACAGTTCGGCAG
>JANYCC010000347.1 GCA_025360495.1 Verrucomicrobiota bacterium
CGTCGCGGCCCTCGCGCTGATCGGCGGGGGGTTGGGCCTTTGGAAACGCCGATATGAGACCACCGCTCAAACATTGGTCGGCACCGGCGTGGTGATCCTTTATGCGGTGACTTTCGCGTGCAAGGCCATCTACCAGTTCCCGTTCTTCGGACCCTGGCCGACGGGCGTGTTGATGGTGTTGATCACGGTCGCCGCCTTCTTGCTCGCCGTGCGGATGGAGGCGCAGGCGGTGGCAATCCTCGGGCTGTTGGGAGGGTTTCTGACCCCGGTGCTCATCGGTAGCAACGTCGATAACCCCGTCGCCCTGTTCAGTTATATAACCCTGCTGGACCTCGGCCTGTTCGCGGTCATCTGGCATCGGCGCTGGCACCACCTCACCCTGCTCGCCGCCGTGGCCACCCTCGCGATCCAGATGGGTTGGTGGGGCAGGTTTTATGAAGCCGACAAACTGGTCGTGCTCCAGGTCGTGCAACCGTGGTTCGTCGCCCTGTTCACGGGGTTCTTCCTGGGGTCGGAAGGCACCCAACGGTCCAATCGCTGGATCACCACATCGGTGCTGCTGGTCGGGGCCGTCACGCTGCTCTCCGGTCTCGGACTCGCCGCCTCCGGGAGCGGGGAACAACCCGTCCGCCTGTTCACCCTGTGGCTGGCGGTCGATGCCCTCCTGCTGTGGGCCGCACTGCAGGCGCCGCGGTTGCGCTGGGTGGAACCCGGTGCGGGCGCAGCCGTGTTTGTGTTGCTCGCCGTGTGGACGGTCGCCCGGGCCCGGGCGGAATTCTTATACCCGGCCTTGGGTGCCTATTTTGCCTATGCCCTGTTGCACACAGCCGTGCCCCTGGTCCGGTTACGCCTGCGTCCGTCCGAGGGACCCGGCCTCTGGAGCCAGCTTTTCCCGGCGCTGACACTCGCCCTGTTCGTGCTGCCATTGCTGAAAGACACGGGGGCGTTGCCGGCGGTGTATTGGCTGGCGGTGCTGGCCGTGGACCTGCTCGCCTTCGTGCTGGCGGTGCTCACCGGGGCGCTGCTCGCCGTGATCGGGGTGCTCGTGCTGACCCTGTGCGTGGCCGCCATCGCCATCGGGGGATCCGGCGTGGCCGCCATGGGCGGAAACGAATCCCTGGCCGTGATCGCCGGGTTCGCCGTGCTCTTCGTGGCGGGGGGATGGTGGTTGTCGCGAAAGGGAAACCGGCCCGCTGTCGCGCTTCCGGAATGGCTCCAAGGTATGGCTTGGAATGGGGATCCGCGCCTGCCGGTCTGCGGTTCGGGGGCAATCCTCCCGTTCCTGCTGCTTACACTGCTGGCCTCGCGGACGCCGGACCTGGGTTCGGGCGCCTTGTTCGGGATGACGGCGCTGCTCACCGTCCTGACCCTGGGATTGGCCCGCGCCACCGGTTTCCACATCCTGTCCGCACTCGGGCTCGTCGGGGCCGCCCTGGTGCAATGGACGTGGCACGGACATCGGATCGACGCCGCCCAGGCGGGCGCGACGATCGCCTGGCATCTGGCATTCTATGCCGCGTTCACCCTGTTCCCGTTCGTCATCGCCCGGCAGAGCATCGGACGACGCAGTGCCTGGATCACCGGGGCGGTCGCGGGTCCGGTGCATTTCCTGTTGGTCTATGTCACCGTGAAACAGGCCTGGCCCGAACTTCCGGTGCCGGGGTTGATCCCGGCGGCGTTCGCGGTCCCGGCGCTTGCGGGCCTGGCCTGGCTGGCCCGGCGTTGGGCCGGGGAGGTGCCCCATCGGCTGACAGTGTTGTCCTGCCAGGGTGCCGCCGCGTTGCTCCTGATCACGCTCATCTTCCCCATCCAATTCGACCGCCAATGGCTGACCGTGGCCTGGGCCCTGGAAGGTGCGGCCCTGCTCTGGCTTTTCCAACGCCTGCCCCATCCCGGCCTGCGCTACACCGGCCTTGCGCTTCTGGCGGTGGCCTTCGCCAGATTGACCCTCAATCCTTATGTTTTGGAGTATCATGAGCGCACCGGGACCCGGATTTGGAACTGGTATTTATATGCCTATCCCGTCGCCACCGCCGCGTTCTTTGCCGGTGCACGGTTGTCGCGTCCGCCGGCCCATTCCGTGTTGGGAAAGGATGTCCGACCCGTGCTGCGCGGCCTGGGGACGGTGCTCCTGTTCGTCCTCATGAACCTGGAGATCGCGGATTACTTTGCCACCGGCGCCACGCTGACCTTTAATTTCAGCGGCAATCTCGCCCGGGACCTTAGCTATACGATCGGATGGTCGCTCTTCGCCCTGGCCCTGGTCGTCGCCGGGATCGTCAGTTCGTCCCGGCTCACCCGTTACGCCGGCCTCGGCCTGCTCGGGATCACCCTGCTAAAGCTGTTCTTCCATGATCTCGCCCGACTCAACCAACTCTACCGGATCGCGGCGTTCGCGGGGGTCGCGGTCGTCGCCATCCTCGCCTCATTCCTCTACCAGCGTTTCCTCAACCGCCCGGATCCCACCCATGAAGTTGCCCCCACTTAGCACTGCATCGACGCTGAAAGATAATGAACCGCTGAGGGCACGCATGACGCGGAAGCTGAACGGCAGTCCTTCGCGCCTATCCGCGTTATCCGTGGCATCCGTGGTGAGATTCCTTCTCAGGGGTGGCGGTGGGGTCAGGATCCGGATTGTGCTGACGTCGCTCCTGTCGTTCGCCTGCCACGCAGCCATCGATCCCGCCGAATGGCCGCAGCAATTGCAGTTCCGGATCGAACGGCCGGGATTGACCCGACTCGAAGTGAGCCGGGAGGTGCTCGCCTTCACCCGGGCCGACCGCGGGGACGTCCGCTTGCTCGACCCCGCCGGACAGGAGGTTCCCTGGCGTTTGCACCGCGGATTGACGGCCCTTCCCGACAACGGCGCGGTCCCCATCCTGCGCCCCGACCTGCAGATCGAGGACCGCCGCACGATCCTGACCTTTCCCACGGGAACGGAACGCAAACTGGGATCGCTGCGACTGCTCACCAGTGCCAGCGGCTTCTTCAAACCGGTCAACGTGGAAGGCCAACGGAACGGTGCCTGGGAACGGTTGGTTTCGGGGGTCCCGCTTTATCGCGACTACCAAGGCGCCACCGAATTGGTGCTCGATTTTCCCTCCGGTTCCTGGAGCCGGATGCGCCTCACCGTGGACGATCGGCGGACCGCTCCGATCCCGATCCAAGGCGTCGAATTGTTGCCCGTGCCGGAGCAGCCTCTGGCCGTCGATCCGGTCCCCGTCGTCATCCGTTCCCGGACCGAAGAACCCGGTTTCACCCGTCTTCATCTGGATCTGGGCGCCGCGGGACTTGATGTCGCCCGGTTGGAATTCGACACACCCGATTCCCTGTTCACGCGCCCGGTCCGCGTCCTGGTCGAAAGGGTTGCGGGTGACGTGCTGGTGGAGGAGGAATTGGGACGCGCGTGGTTGCACCGGATTCCCGGCGATGAAAAGACCGCCGAGGACAACCGGCGCATCCGACTGAACCGCACCCTGCCCGTCCGGGAAATCGTCGTGGTGATCGACAACGGTGACAGTCCGCCGCTGACGATTCCGTCGGTCCGCGCGGAATTATATAATCAATGGTTCGAATTCTGGGCGTCGAAGCCGGGCGGTTACCGGTTCCTCGCCGGACATCGGTTCGCCGTCACCCCCAATTATGACATCGCCCGCGCCGAACTTCCCCGGACGGTCGAACCAACGCTATTGACCGTGGCGGCCGCCCTGTCGCCCAACCCGGCCTATCGCGAACCGGCCGTCGGACCCGAGGCGATGGGTCTGGGCGCCGCCTTCAATCCCAAGGGCTGGCACCGGCACCAATCTGTCGCCGCGGCCGCCGGATTGGCGGAACTGGAGTTGTCGCCGGAAATCATGGCCCATGCGCGTCCGGATCTGGCGGATGTACGGTTGGTCCGGGACGGGCGGCAGGTGCCCTATGTGTGGGACCGTCAACCGCTGGGGCGTGCTGTGAAGCCCGGGATCAGTGAAGTGACTCACCGGACCGGCTCCCGGGTCACCCTGTGGCGTCTCGAGTTCACGGAGCCCGGATTGCCGTTGCACCGACTGCGTCTCGGCACGCACCAGACTTCGTTCGTCCGACCCATACGCTGGATCGAGGTCGTGACGGCCCGTGACGGGGAGCGTTGGACCAATGTGCTGGCCGCCGCCGAGTGGCGTCGGGGTCCCGGCGAACCGGAGCATGATTTGGAGCTCGTCCCGGACCGGCGCCCGACCGGGGCGGTTTCCTGGATTGAAATCGACAACGGGGACAACCCGCCCTTGGTTCCCGACCGGATCACGGCGGAGACCGTGACACGCCGGTTGCTATTTTTGAGTGCCACGGCAGGGACGCTGGAACTCCATTTCGACAATCCGGAGGCGGAGGCGCCACGCTATGACCTGGCGCTGCTCACCGAGCGGATGCCCGGGGCCGCGCGATCGACGGCCACGTTGGGGACGACACCAGCAAGGCCGGTTTCGTGGGATGGGACGTTGGGTGAATTCGGTGGTTGGCAGTATGCCTTCTGGGGGGTGCTGGCCGGGGTGGTGGCGGGATTGTTTCTGATCATCCGCAAGCTGTTGCCGGCTCCCCCCGCACCGCCGCGCTGACACGGAGGGCGAGAGTACCCGAGAGTGAACTGTGGCATCAGGGGTGCGGGCCTGCGCGACAGCGTCCTGGAGTGCAGAGGGGACTGACGCGCTCCAAGACGCCAAGCGCCGTTGGGTACCGGTCCCACCTCCACTGCGTTGGGATCCGAATGGCACTTAGTTAAGAAGGCTTAGAAACCCCTGCTTTTCCGGCCTTATTCCAGCACTTGCCGCGGTGCTCCTGTTCGCGATAGAGGTGTCGATGCTGGTTGAGTATTGCAAAGGGCTTGGGCCGTCGCTTCA